>FZLR01000083.1 GCA_900197615.1 Rhodospirillaceae bacterium Spongia-Bin9 | reverse complement strand
GCATGGGGGGGAGAGGGGGGAGGAGGAGGAGAAAACCCCCCCGCGGGTGCCGACGACCACGCCCGCCGTGACGTGCATCATGATCGGCGCCGTGGAATGGGGGATCAGGGCCATGCCGGCGGCGTAGACGATTGCGCCGATCGCCAGCGATTTGCCAGCGCCGTACTTGTCGGCGAACGTCCCGGCGAAGGGCGCGACGATGCCCCAGACCAGGTTCTGGATGGCGAGGGACAGGCTGAGGATTGCGGTCTTGTTGTCGAAGAACGACACGCTGATGTCGTTCAGGTACAGGCCCATGCCGGCGCGCGCGCCAAAGCTGATGGCTCCGATCAGGAAGCCGCAGATGAGCAGAACCGACAGCGGAACGGGCAGGGCAAACGACTTGGACATTAAGTACGATACCCTCGATGGGCTGCGCTGCCGCGGAGGTCGGCCGCCTTTGCGCTACATAGCTGCGAAAGGGCGGCGGGCAATTCTCCGCCAGGCCCCGGCGGGCGCATGGTCATGTCCCGTCGGGCGCATGGTCGTGCGCCGGCGCCGGGGGATGAGCCTCGTTCACGGTGAGCGGCACGGTGAGCGGCACGGTGAGCGGCACGGTTAAACGACACGGCGCGGCGACGCTGCGCAGAACCTCAGCGCCGGTCCGGAACAGGTCCGGTCAGGGTCCGTTCGTCCGGAATTTGACGATATCGATTGACTTGCCCCGGTTGTCCGCTCGAACAACCTTCGATATCCCCAATACCATCCACATGGTGGATGAAAATGGCAATATAACATGAACATAAAGGTAAAATCAAAATTATTCGTTGACGATCTGCGTATAAGAATACTGTATTCAATAGATGCCTATCGAAGCTTTGCAACGTCCGCTATCGCTGCGCCAGCAGGTTTACGAGCGCTTGCGCACGGCTCTGCGCGCCGGCGAATACCGGCCGAACCAGCGTCTGACCGAAATCGGCATTGCCGATGCGCTGGGCGTGTCGCGCACCCCGGTGCGCGAGGCGCTGGGCCTGCTCAGCCGCGAAGGGCTGCTCTCGCCGATGCCCCATGGCGGCTTCAAGGTGCCGGACCTGCAGGTCGACGACCTCAACGATATTTTCGAACTGCGCTATCTGCTCGAGCCTTATGCCGCCGGCCTCGCGGCGCGCAACGCCTATCACGAGGGCGTAACGGGCATGCATGTCGCGATCCAGACCGAGAAGCAGTGCCTGATCGATTCGGACAACATCGCTTTCGTGCAGGCGAGCCAGGATTTTCGCAACCGGCTGTTCTCGATGGCCGGGAACCGCCGCCTCGCGTCCGCGATCTCCCAGATCGAAGGCCATGTCCAGTTCATCCGGACCGAAACCTTCGACGACTGGAAAACCCGCACGGTGTTGATCGCGTCGCAGGAACGGATTCTGGAAGGCGTCCGGCTGCGCAGCGCCGAAGAGGCAGCCAAGGCCATGCGCGCGCTGTTGACGACGACCAAGAACACGCTGCTGGCGGCGCTCCAGCAGTACAACGCCGACGCCGCGCCCGAAGCCCACTTCTAAGCCCGCTGCCGAAACCATTGCGCCCGGCGCGCAAAGGCGGAACGGTACCGCCATCGCCCGGCGCCGTTTTTCATTGTGCGCGAGGAGCGCAGGCCCTTCCGAATCGCCTTGTTCCGCCGCCGTTCCGTACGGGATGATCGCCGTCGTTCTCAGGAGAGGGAGGAGCCCCGCCATGCCTAACGTCAGCGCCTATGGGACAGGCTGAGGCATTTTCATAAGGGAGGATTTCTGGCTCCTCGCTGTTCTCCAACGTGCTGGCGGCCTCGGGCTCGAGCGCCGCGCTCATCCAGTGGGTCGCGGGCTTCGACGTCTCGCCCTATGTCATGCTGCTGATGATGTTCGGCATTCTGCTGCTGCTCGGCATGTTCATGGACCAGCTCGCCATGATGCTGCGGACCGTGCCGATCTTCTTCCCGATCGTGTAGGGGCTCGATTTCGGCCTTGCGCCCGAGGTCAAGCCGATCTGGTTTGCCGTCATCATGCTGCTGGCGATGGAGATCAGCTTCACGACACCGCCCTTCGGCCTGCTGCTGTTCGTCATGCAGGGCGCCGCGCCGCCCGGCACCCGCTTCGGCGAAATCTGCCTCGCCGCGCTCCCCTTCATGGCCTGCGCCCTGTTGCTCACAATGCTGATCGTGGTCTTCCCCGACCTGGCCGTCTGGCTGCCCTGGCTGGGGGGTAGGGGGCGGGGGGCGTCCCGGCGAGGCGAGCTGGCGTCGAGCGCGCGATGTTGCCTCCTGTCCATTCGTCGTGATGGAATGTAGGATCGTGGACAGAATAATGACCTATGGCGTTTGCGCGGGAGCACGGCGATGACTGATACGCAGGAATATCGGTTCGTCATCGATGCCTACAGTCCCGAGACCCTACCGATGTCGCGCTTGGCCGAGTACATGGCGGACTTGGCGCGGCTCCTCGGCAGGGCCGAACGGGTTCATTTCTTGCGTCTCGAGCCCGGTAGCACCGTACTTGTACAGAGTGTCGAACCTGAAGCAGTGCCTGAAGTGCGGAAGCGGATTCGAGCCGCGGCGCGGGACGATGCTCCCGCAGACATTACCGATGCATTCAAGGCACTGAACCGGCATCTGGCGAACGACAATGCAATTGGCAGCTTGCACGAAGTCGGTGACGGTGAGGTGATCCGGTTTCCCGGCCGTGAGCTACCGCTGCCGTTGACATTCGGTGCTTTCAATCAGCCCGGCGTACTGGATGGAGTGCTCATTCGCATCGGCGGCCGGGACGATACAGTACCCGTGCATCTACGGGACGGCGAGACCATTCACGTGTGCAACGCAACTCGAAACTTGGCAAAACGCCTTGCGGTTCACTATGACGGTTCGACCCTGCGAGTGCACGGCGACGGTCGCTGGGAGCGTGATGCAGACGGGTGCTGGCAAATGAAACGCTTCAATATCACAGAGTTCAGCGTGCTCGACGATGCCCCTCTTGGGGATATTGTAGGGCGGTTGCGTGATGTGGATGGTAGCGACTGGAAAGATATCGAAGATCCCACGGCGGAACTTCAGTTAATGCGTGGCATTGACAGAGCACATTGATGCCTGTCTTCGACGCAACCGCCCTCCTGCATTTTCTCGAACCGGGTGCAAAGGCGTCGCTTGATCCGGCGACGAACGAACCGGTAACCGACGCCAAAGCGCGCATTGATTTTCTTATCGAATCCTTGGAGACGCGGCGCGAGACCATCATTATTCCGACACCGGTCCTCAGCGAAGTGCTCGTACATGCTGGAGATGCTGGACCTCAGTATCTCGAAATTCTCAACAATAGCCGGTGCTTTCGCGTGGAACCGTTTGACCAGCGCGCGGCGGTCGAATTAGCAGCAATGACCCGCGATGCCATCGTAGCCGGCGACCTTCGCGCCGGGGCCGATGCAACCCGTGCCAAGCTCAAATTCGACCGACAAATCATCGCAATTTCTCGAACGCAGGGCCAGAAAGTGATCTATTCCGACGATCAGGATATCGCAAAGTTATCTATCGCGTTTGAAATAGAAGTTATACCAATTTACGCTCTGCCTCAGCCGCCCGAAGAAACACAGATGGCCCTTATACTCGATTCCAATTCCGTTTCGGATTGTTGAATTCAACTTCTTCTCACGCCGCCCCGTCGGGCTCGTTCAGTTCCTCGATCGCGTCGTCGGGGCGGGCTCGGATCATGTCCATGAGCTCGCGCTGGACCGCTGCGGCGCCCGGGTCGTTCCAGCGGTTGTCCATTTCGTGGGGGTCGTTGGCGAGATCGTAGAGTTCGCCGGCGTCGGACAGGGCCTCCCAGGTCAGCTTGTGGGTCTTCGTGCGCACGCAGCGCAGCGAAAGCTGCACGCCGGCGCGGTTCGGGTGCAGCTCCCATTCGTTGAAGGCATAGTCCCGGTCTGCGCCGTTCGCTCCGCCGTTGGCTCCCGCGCCGTTCTTGAGCAGCGGACGCAGGCTGGTCGAATGGCGCGCGTCGAGGCCGGTCGCGCCGGCCCAATCCGCAAAGCTCGCCGGCAGGTCGATGGTCGAGACCGGGTCGTCGACGACCTGGCCGGCCGGGATGCCGGGCCCGCGCAGGATCAGCCCGACGCGCAGCAGGCCTTCGTAGTGCATCGGGCCTTTCAGGATGAGGCCGTGGTCGCCGAGCCAGTCGCCATGGTCGGACGAGTAGACGACGATCGTGTTGCCGGCTTGCCCGCTCTCCGCCAATGCGATCAGAACGCGCCCGACATGATGGTCGATCAGGGAAACCTGGCCGTAATAGTTGGCGATCAGGCGGCGGAGCTGCTCGTCGCTCTGGTGCGGAATGCGGCTGTACTGGCTGCGGATCGCCGCAAATTCGCCCTCGATCTTCTTCTCGATAGTTTCCCGGTGCCACCAGGGCCGCCGGTCGAAATCGCGGGTCCGGTGCTCCGGCAGGTCGACCTCGTCGGGATGGTGCAGGTAGCACCAGGGCTCCGGCGCGTCGAACGGATGGTGCGGATCCGGGAAGCTGGCCCAGACGCACCAGGGCGATGCGTCATCCTGCCGGATAAAGTCGATGGTCCGGTCGCCGACCCAGGCGCTGTTGTGCCAGGCCTCCGGCAGCTTCGAGTTCCAGGTCTGAGCGGCGAGTCCGCCGGTCTCCCGGTAGTCGCCCCAATACAGGTCGGTCTTCTCGTTACCCCTGCCGTCGGCGTGGTACCAGCGTTCGTAGTGCAGCCCCTGGGGCGGTTTGCGGACCGGAAACCAGTTGTGGCCGACCAGCATCAGATCGACATGGCCGAAGCCCATGTAGGGGCCGGTCCAGTTCGGTCCGTAATCCTTCGAGCTTTCGATACATTCCGGCGCGCCGGTCGGCGCAAAGGTGTTGTAGGTCGAGAAATGCGCCTTGCCGACGAAGCCGGTGCGATAGCCGGCGGCGGTGAGCGCGCCGGCAAAGCCCGCCTCGCCGGTCTCCGGATCGAGCGAAATGCCGTTGTCGTGCACGCCGTGGGTCATCGGCAGCAGGCCGGTCAGGATCGAGGCGCGCGACGGCTGGCAGACGACGTTCGGCGTGATGCAGGCGGAAAAACGCGTGCCTTCGGCCGCCAGCCGGTCGAGATGCGGAGTTTTGACCTGCCGTCCCTCGAATCCGTAACAGTCGCCCCGCTGCTGGTCGGAGGTTATGAACAGGATATTCGGTCTGGGATTTCCGGTTTCGGTCATGCGGCATGCTTCTTGATTTGGTGAAACCGAACCGCCGGATGACGATAAGGCCGGGCAGGATGAAGGCGATGGCAATCGGCCGGTCCGGCAGGAAATCCGGATCGATGCCGGTGTCGAGCCTCGGGGTGCGCCGGACGATGCTGCGCGCCCGGAATGAACCGGAAACCTGCCCGGCTATATCGTTGACTTTACAACGAAAACTGTCAAGATGAATTCGGAAGCGCAGGAGTCGACGTGTGACGGAACGGGCCAAGGGTGACGCGAACGGAGTGCAGGGAGGCGCGACGGCATCGCCGGGCAGGCAGGCGCAGCCCGCCGACAGCACTGGCGAAGCGCCGGCCGCGGAAGCGCCGGCCGGGGCGGGTCCGGGTGCAGACGGGCCGGCGTCGGTCAGCCAATTCTACACCTACCGTTTGCACAAACTCTTGACGATGATGAACCGCCAGATGCACGACGAATTGCAGGCCCGGTACAGCCTCGGTCTGGCCGAATGGCGAAGCATCGCCGTGCTCGGCGAATTCGGCCCCCTTTCGCTGCGCGACGTCGCCCGGCGCGGCGCCATCGACAAGGCACAGGTCTCGCGCCTGTTGCCCGGGCTGATCCGGCGCGGCTATGTCGCACGCGACGCTCATCCGACGGACAGGCGCCGCGCTTCACTGCGGCTGACGGATACGGGCCTCAAACTCTACGGGGAAATTCTGGTGCTCGGCCGACAGCGCCAGAATTGGCTGGTCGAGGCGCTGACCGGCGAGGAGCGGACGATGCTGGTCGATAGCCTCGACCGGCTGCTGGCGCGCATCGAGGCCGAGCCGGCGGGGCCGTTTGCGACACCTAAAGCGGCGGAATGACCGATACGCCGCCGGGCGGGACTGCCGAAGATAGACGCGCACCGCAATGGGAGGCGAACGCCGGTGGAGCCGCATAACCTCATCGTCGTCATGTCCGACGAGCACGATCCGCGCTTCATGGGGCATATGGGCCATCCGCGGGTCCGCACGCCGAACATGGACCGGCTGGCGGCGCGCGGGACGGCCTTTACCGCCGCCTACACCAACAGCCCGATCTGCGTGCCGGCGCGGGCCAGCTTCGCCACCGGCCGCTACGTCCACGAGATCGGCTACTGGGACAACGCCATCGCCTGGGACGGCCGGGTGAAGGGCTGGCCGAACCGGCTCCGGGAAGAGGGCCTGTACAACGCCACCATCGGCAAGCTGCACTACCGCCGGGAGGAAGACCCCTACGGCATCGACCGGCAGATCGAGCCGATGCACATCCATAACGGCGTCGGCATGGTCTGGGGCTCGCAGCGCGATCCGCTGCCGGACACCCGCGGCTCCTTCCGGATGCTGAAAACCATCGGCCCCGGCGAAAGCGGTTACAACCGTTACGACATGCGCATCGCCGACGAGGCCGTCGCCTGGCTGCGCGAAGCCGCAACGCACGATTATCCGCGCCCCTGGGTCCTCTATGTCGGGTTCGTGGCGCCGCATTTCCCGCTGGTCGCGCCGCAGCGCTATTTCGATCCCTACCCGGTCGAAGACATGCCGTTCCCGAAGCTGCATCCGCGCAACGGCTACAAGCACCATCCCTGGGTCGAGGAGCACGCGCAATTTTCGCAGACCGACAGCCAGTTCGCCGACGAGGACGAGCGCCTGCTGGCGATCGCCGCCTACCACGCGCTCTGCACCTTCGTGGACGAACGGCTGGGCGCGGTGCTGGATACGCTGGACGAGACCGGGCTCAGCGACCGGACGCGGGTCGTCTACACCAGCGACCATGGCGACAATGTCGGCGCGCGCGGCCTGTGGGGCAAATCGGTGCTCTACGAGGAAGCCAGCCGGATTCCGATGATCGTCGCCGGGCCGGACGTGCCGGCGGGCCGGACGGTCGCGACGCCGGTGACGCTGGTCGATCTCTATCTGACCGTGATCGAAGGTGTCGGCCTCGATCCGGCGGAAGACGAGGCGGATTTGCCCGGCCGGTCGCTGTTCGCCCTTCTGGAGGAAGGCGACGATCCCGACCGGATCGCCCTGTCGGAATATCACGCCGTCGGCTCGAACAGCGCTGGGTTCATGCTGCGCAAGGGCCGGTTCAAGTATCACCATTATGTTGGTCACCCGCCGGAACTGTTCGACCTCGAAGCCGATCCGGAAGAACTGACCGATCTGGCGCCGGACCCGGCCCATGCCGCGACCGTCGCCGAATACGAGGCCCTGCTGCGCGGCATCGTCGACCCCGAAGACGCCGACCGCCGCGCCAAGGCCGACCAGCGCGCCCTGATCGAGCGCCATGGCGGCTGGGAAGCCGCCCGCAAACTCGGCGCCCCCGCCGCGACGCCGGCGCCGGGCGCCGGCTTTGAGTGAGGCAGCATGGTTTGGCGCTTTCTGTACCTCCCCCTCTTCAGAGGGGGAGGCTAGGTGGGGGTGGCGCGTCGCGAGACGCGCAGCGCCGCATGGCGCTTCTCATCGTTCCGGCACGGCACCCCCATCCCCTTCGCTGCGCTCAGGGACTTCCCCCTCTGAAGAGGGGGAAGGAAAAATCGTCAGCTTAAATCTCCACCGTCACCGCGTTGTATTCGAACAGCCAGTCGTGGCGGGCGGCGACGTCGGCGGGGTCGAAGTCCTCGCGGGCGATGCGCGCCGTCTCGGCCGGGTCGGCCAGTTTCGGGTTGTGGAAGCGCGCCGTGTTGGCGGCCGAGCCGCGGACCATGCGCGCCGTGCGCTCCAGCCGCGCCGCCTCGTAGCGTTTCAGCGCGGTTTCCACGTCCGTGAAGGCTTCGAGGGCGCGGGCCAGAACCAGCCCGTCCTCGATGGCGTGGTTGGCGCCCTGGGCGAGGAAGGGCAGGGTGGCGTGGCAGGCGTCGCCGAGCAGCGTGATCCGTCCCTTCGACCAGGCATCCATCGGCTCCCGGACGTGAAGGGCCCATTTGTAGGGCGTCGGGATGGCGCGGATCAGCGCGCGCAGCGTATCGTTCCAGCCGTCGAAATCGCGCAGGCATTCGGCGACCGGGCCCGGCGCGTTCCAGCTTTCGATCCGCCAGTCGCCGCGCTCGACGGCGCCGACGAAATTCATCAATTCGCCGTTGCGCAGTTGGTAGTGCACGCAATGGCCGCCCGGCCCGATCCAGATCGCGCTGTGCGGTTCCAGCAGTTCGGCGGGCAGAACCGCCGTCGGGACCACCCCGCGCCAGGCGACGATGCCGGTGAACTGCGGATTATCCGCCCCGAACAGCGCGTGGCGGGTGACCGAATGAATGCCGTCGGCCCCGGCCAGCGCCGCGCCGGAAACCCGCTCGCCGCCGTCCAGCATCGCGATGGCGCGGCTGCCGTCCTGCTCGACCCCGGCCAGCTTTGCATTGAGCCGGATTGCGTCCGGCTGTGCGGCGGCGACGGCGCCGGCGAGTACGGCATGGAGGTCGGCCCGGTGGAACATGCAGTAGGGGAAGCCGTAGCGCTCGACGGACTCCGCGCCCAGATCGTAAAGCGGCCAGCTTTCGCCGGTGCGGTAGTGGTGGATGCGCTTGCCGTCCGGCTGCCAGGCGAGCGGTTCGAGCGCCGGCCACAGGCCGAGATGGTCGAGTACGCACATGCCGTTGGCGCCGATCTGCACACCGGCGCCGACTTCGCCCAGCGCCGGGGCCTGTTCGAGGACCGCGACCCGGAATCCGCGCCGGATCAGAGCGAGGGCGGCGGTCAACCCGCCCAGGCCGGCGCCGGCGATGAGGATGCGGTCGCCGTCGACCGTCACGGTTCCAGCCTTTCGAGCAATCCGCGGGCGAAATCCGTCAGCGTATCGTCCCGCGCGCCCATGACGACGATGCGGTCGCCCGGCCGGGCCAGTTCGATCAGCCGGTCGCCGCAGGCCGCCCGGTCGCCGAACGATTCGGCCTGCCTGCCGGCAGCCGCGACGGGCTCGACGATATCGCGGCTGGAAATATCGCGGATCGCGGTGCCGCCGAAATAGACCGGCTCCGGCATCAGCAGAATGTCTTCGGGTTCCAGCTTTTCGGCGAACATGTCGATGAAGCCCTGCCGCATCTTGCGCAGCGGGCCGTAGCCGTGGGGCTGGAACAGGACGAGCAGCCGGCCGGGGAAGGCGTGCAGCGTATCCAGGCTGGCGGCGATCTTGTCCGGGTTATGGCCGAAATCGTCGACTACGGTGACGCCGCCGGCCGTGCCGACCGTCTCCAGCCGGCGGCGCAGGCCGGCGAAGCTCTTTAGGTGGCGCGCCGCTTCGCCCGGCGGCACGCCGCACGCCCGCGCCGCCCCGATCGCCGCCAGCGCATTGGCGACATTGTGGGCGCCCGGCACCGCCAGTTCGACCGTCGCCCCGACAGCTGCGCCATCGGCAATCAGGCGGAAGCCGATCCCGTCCGGCGCCGGCGTCAGTTCCCCTGCGAACAGGTCGGTGCTGCGGTCTTCGAGGCTAAACCCGATTCGACGCGCCGCCGGCAACTCCCGGCAGATCGACCGCGCCTCCGGATCGTCCCAGTTTACGACCAGCCGTTCGGCCTTCCCTGCGAAATCGCCGAACAGCCGCCGCAATTCTTCCATCGACTTGTGGTCTTCCGAGACGTTGGTGAGCACGGCGACGGACGGGTCGAACAGCGCAATCGAGCCGTCGCTTTCGTCGATTTCGCTGACGAAGGCTTCGCCCTTGCCGACCAGCGCGCTGGCGAAGGGATCGCCGCTGTCGGCGAAATTCTTCATCACCGCGCCGTTCATCGCCGTCGGCTCGCGCCCGGTCCGGTGCAGGATCCAGGCGATCATGCCGGTGACGGTGGATTTGCCGCTGGTGCCGGCGACGCCGATGCGCTGCGGCGCGGCGTTGAACAGGTCGGCGAGCAACTCCGGCCGGCTCATCCGCCGGGCGCCGATCTTCCGGGCTGCGGCGACATCGGGCACGCTGTCCTCGACCGCGGCGGAGGCGACGAGAATCTGGTCCGACCGTGTCAGGCCGCTGCCGTCCTGCGGGTGCAGGCAGATGCCGCGTTCGCGAAGATAGGTGAACTTGACGCCCGTCCGGCCCTGGTCGAGCGCCCGGTCGGACCCTTCCACACGATGGCCCTTCGCCTGTAGGATCAATGCCAGCGGCAGCATCCCGCTGCCGCCGATGCCGCACAGGAAATAGGATCGGGGCCCGGTAATCTGGGTCATTGTGGGTATGAGAATTGCCATCGTCGCGCCGAGCAACCGCATAGACCCTGCCCTGGTCGAATGGGTCAAGGCCATTGCCGCAGCGCAGTTCGCGGACCGGCCGTTCGCCCAGCGGCCGGAGTTGCTGTTCCACCCGCAATGCTTCCTGTCGTCGGGCCATTTCGCCGGCACCGACCGGGAGCGCGCCGCCGCCTTCCTGGAAGTCGCCAACGATCCCGCGATCGACGCTGTCTGGTTCGCACGCGGCGGCTACGGCGCCGGCCGGCTCCTGCCGCATATCGAAGGCGCGCTTGCCCCGGCGGCGCTGGAGAAGACCTATCTGGGCTACAGCGACGCCGGCAACATGCTGGCGCTGCTGATGAAGGCCGGCGTCGCCGATCTCGCGCACGGCCCGATGCCGACGGACATCCGGCGCACGGGCGGGGAAGCGGCCCTGCGCCGGGCGCTGGCCTGGCTGGTCGATCTCGATCCCGAGACCGTCGAGCCGACGGCGCGCAACGGCGCTCCGGCCGTGGCCTTCAATCTGACGGTGCTCAGCCACCTGATCGGCACGCCCTGGCAGCCCGACCTCGCCGGACGGGTGCTGATGATCGAGGACATCGACGAGTATATGTACCGGCTCGACCGGGCGCTCTGGCAGGTCCTGTCGGCGCCGGGCATGGACCGGATCGCCGGCCTGCGCCTCGGCCGCTGCGGCGAGATTCCGGAGAACGATCCGGATTTCGTGCTGACCGAGGAGCAAATGGCGCGGGAGCGCTGCAACGCCGTCGGCGTCGCCTATCTCGGCCGCGCCGATATCGGCCACGACGCCGCAAACAAGGTGGTGCCGATGGGCGGGTAAAGCGGCGTCCGACCGACGCCTTCCCGTCATTCCGGCCGGAGCGGCCCGCAGGGACGCGAAGTGGAGGAATCCCGGCGCTGAAGTCCGAAACTTGCTCGTAAGACCGAGCCGAGATCCCTCCACTCGCTTACGCTCGGTCGGGATGACGGGTTGGGGAAGGGCTCGTCCCGAAGGCCGGGCGGAATCGCGCCATGCGCTCCGCCCCGGTCTAGATGACGGTAAGGGAGCCCGCCCTAAACGATCCGGCTGTCGCGCTTGCCCCAGTAGCGGTCCTTGAGGAGGCGCTTGTAGAGCTTGCCCGTCGGGTGGCGGGGCAGGGCTTCCATGAAGTCGATGCTCCGGGGCACCTTTATCCCGCTCAGATGCTCGCGGGCGAAGGCGGTGAGGTCGTCGGCGAGGGCGTCGCCGGCGTCGCTCATCGCCAGCGGCTGGACGACGGCCTTGACCTCTTCGCCGAATTCCGCACTCGGCACGCCGATCACCGCCACGTCCGCCACCTTCGGATGGCCGATCAGCAGGTTCTCGATCTCCTGCGGATAGATGTTCACGCCGCCGGAGATGATGGTGAAGGACTTGCGGTCGGTCAGATAGAGATAGCCGTCTTCGTCCAGGTAGCCGATGTCGCCGAGGGTGGACCAGCCGCGTTCGTCATAAGCCTCGGCGGTGCACGCCGGATCGTTGAAATACTCGAAGGCCGGTCCGTCGGAGAAATAGATCGTGCCGGTTTCGCCGGGCGGGAGTTCCGCGCCGTCGTCGCCGACGATACGGGTAACGCCGACGACGGGCCGGCCGACCGAACCGCGGTGTTCCAGCCATTCGTCGGTGTTTATCAGCGTCAGCCCATTGCTCTCGGTGCCGCCGTAATATTCCAGCAGGATCGGCCCCCACCAGTCGATCATCGCCTCTTTCACGGGAACCGGGCAGGGCGCGGCGGCGTGGATCGCCGTGACATGGCTCGACAGGTCGTGCCCGGTCCGCTCGGCCTCCGGCAGCTTCAGCATACGCACGAACATGGACGGCACCCACTGGCTGTGGGTGACCCGGTGGCGTTCGATCGTCTCCAGGCTATGCGCGGCGTCGAAGCGCTCCATGACGATGCTGGTCGCGCCGCGCGAGACCGAGGCCATGTTGTAGCGCAGCGGCGCAGCATGATAGAGCGGCGCCGGCGACAGGTAGACCATGTCCCGGTGCAGGCCGACCGCATCGGCGAGCATGGCGAGCGCCGGCTCATGGGTGCCGAACGCCATGCCCTGGAGCGGACGCTTGACCGCCTTCGGCCGCCCGGTGGTGCCGGACGAATAGAGCATGTCCGTGCCCTCGACCTCGTCGGCGATCCGGCCCTCCGGCTGTGCGGCGGCGGCGTCTTCGTAGGAGTCGAAGCCCTCGGCGGCGCCATCGATCAGCAGGCAATGCTCGAGCTTCGGGCAGAGCGGCGGCACGGCGACCGCGACATCCCGCTTGTATCCGGTCGAGACGAACAGCCGGGCGCCGCAATCGTTGACGATGTAGGCGACCTCCCCGGCGGTCAGGTAGGAGCTGATTGCCGTGTAGTAGAGCCCGGCCCGCTTGGCGCCCCAGCACAATTCGAAGAAGCGCGGATGGTTCTCGACGAAAAAGGCGATGTGCTCGCCCGCCCCGATGCCGAGTGCGCGCAGCAGATGCGCGAAGCGGTTGGAGCCAGCCTCCAGTTCGGCATAGGTCACGACCTCGCCGCTGCCGGCCATGATGAGCGCGGCCTTGTCGGGCGTCCGTTCGGCGAAGTCGGGCAGGGTCGGCATACGGATATTCCGGCGTGGCGATCGGCAGGAAGCTTCTTAGTGCAACCGCCGCCCGGTGTGAAAGCCCGACGCCCGGGACGATTGTGCGGGGGACGACTGTGCGGCTTGCCGCACCGGCGGCTGTGGCGTAGTCAGGAGGAACGAAGAGCGAGTCGGCCGTGGCCCGAACGCGGCGACAGGGCCGAGTGAGGAGCACGCCGAAACAGCAAATCGCTGAGCGCCGGCCGGAATCGCGGGGCGACGAGGCGGAAGGTCTCTGCGGGCAGCGCTTCGTGCGGGGGTTGCCGGGATGAAAAGAGACTCGAAACGAACGATCCGGCGCCAGCAGGTTGCCCTGATCGCGCTCGCTGGCGCGATCGTCTTTTTCATCTACGATCTTGTCGTCGACGTGCTTCTCGAAGGCGAGTTCGGCACGGCACATTTCTTTATCGAGCTCGTTGTATTCGTCGGCGTTTCGATGGCGCTCGTATTCGGTGCGCGGGATCTTCGAAGAGTCCGGCGCCGGCTGGAAGCCGAGAAAAAGATAACCAAGTTCTTTTCGCAGCAGCTCGCCGAGAGTATCGAAGAACAAATGGACGAATGGGAGATGACCCGAAGCGAAAAAGACGTCGCATGGCTGATTATAAAGGGATATAGATTCTTGGAGATTGCCGAATTCCGGAATGTCAAAGAAAGTACGGCTCGGTTACAGGCAACCTCGCTTTATGCTAAAGCCGCCGTCAGTGGGCGCGCCGAATTTGTCGCTGAAATGCTCCTGCCTTTACTATTGTCCGCTACCGAAAGCTCAGAAAACAACGGTAAAGAAACTCAGGACGGTTAGATTGGCACTACATCCCGGTCGTATCGAAAACGGCATGATTTGGTATTGCGTTCGAAAGAACGGCATTCGGCAGCGCGACGGATGGATAAACAGCGTATCGTTGCAGGAAATCCGCAAGCTGACCGACGCCCCCTACGATACCGATATTGAGGTCTGTCTTGTCGATGATTTGTGCCATGTCGAGCCTGGGAAATTCTCAGCGGCATTTTTCAATAGAGTCCGGGGTGTTACCGGCATGGAAATCGCATTGCAAAACGAAGTGGTCAGCCTGTCGCCAACAAGGATGATTGCCGCCAATCTGAGCTTCGATCGTGCCTACGAAGGATTTCTGGAGAAAATCGGAATTCGCGAGAAGGAATTTTTCGCGCAAGGAAAACTGCACGCCTTCTCCGCCATGCAATATCTTCTTTTGTCAGGACACGATGATGAACCTGTGGAACTGTATCGCGGCTCTCCGGCCGTCGAGCCCGAAGAATCGGCATTCAGGAACCGCGCCGCGGCGCTGGCTGACGGTATCGCGCAATGGATGATTGCCAACCTGTCGTCCGAAGGAGGACTGCCGTACAAATACTGGCCGAGCCGGGGCGCCGTATCGCCGGCCGACAATGCGATCCGCCGGTTTCTGGCCTCGGCCGCTCTCCTGCGTTACGGAAATTGCTCTGGGCGCACGGCATTTCGCGATGCTGGGCACAGGAATCTTCGTTTTAACCTGTCGCGGTATTTTCGGAATATCGGTAACGGGCGCGGTGCCATCGTGGAGGGGAATGTCGCCAAACTCGGCGCGGCGGCGGTCGCCGGTCTGGCCATTCTGGAGTGTCCGGCTCCGGGCGAATTCGACGATGTGTTGGCATTGTTGGCGGCCGGAGTCGGTTCGCTCGAACACGATGAGGACGGATTTCGGACTTTTTTCTTTCCGCAGGCGCGCGACGGCCAGAATTGGAACTTCTATTCGGGCGAAGCCCTGTTGTTCTGGGCCGAACTGGCGCGACGGCGATCGGCGTACGCGCCGACCGTCGAGCGGTGCGCGACGGCCTTCGCGCGCTGCCGGGCGCGGCACTACAGGAACCGCAATCCCGCATTCGTTCCGTGGCACACCCAGGCCTGCGTCTCGCTGTTCGCGCAGACGGGCCGGCGCGAATTTTCCGACTTCGTTTTCGAGATGAACGACTGGTTGCTGCCGATGCAGCAGTGGGAAAGCGTTGCGCCGGATCTTCGCGGCCGGTTTTACGATCCGAAGAGACCGGAGTTCGGACCGCCGCACGCCGCGTCGACCGGGGCATACCTGGAAGGGATCGCCGACGCTGCATCATTGGCCGGCGCGCTGGGCGACCGGGCGCGCGAGTCGGCCTATGAACGGGCACTTCAAAGGGGGCTGCGCTCGTTGCGGCAACTGCAATTCCGCGACAAGAGGGATGCATTTTACGTTGCAAAAAAGAGCCGCGTTTTCGGCGCGTTGCGCACGGAAGCGTACGACAACGCCATCCGCGTGGATTCGGCGGCACATGCCCTGGCGGCGGCTGTCAAGATACTATGGCCGATGGAGTTCCGTCGGTTCAAATCAATGCAGAATACTTGACTGGAGTTGCGATTCGGGCTGTGCCGCCGGGAATCCTCCCGCCGCCCGAATTCAATTTTCGGGAGGATAAACGTGTAATCCGCAACCCGCCTGCGGCAGTATATCGAAGATAAGGTGAATTCGCGGCACCGCCGACCGGTTGTACGCCGAATGCGTCACCTTGTTGTCGAACGCCCAGAGTTCTCCCGGCCACATAACCGCTGTTTCGTTTCCGGCTGTGAGAGGACTTCCTTGCCGGCTTTGCAAGACCAGATGATACCGGTCTCTGATCCGATAGTAAGCGCCGGTATCGATATGCGGGAGTACCTCGGCGTTCGGCGATAGCGACACCAGAGTTGCGCGCCCGATTTCGCCGGCGATATTTTTAGCGATCGATTCGCAATACCGAAGCGCGGCAGGAAAAAAC
>FZLR01000197.1 GCA_900197615.1 Rhodospirillaceae bacterium Spongia-Bin9 | reverse complement strand
CACACGGATCGTCTCGGTCCGCCGCGCCCGCAGAGAGGAGATTGCGCGTTATGAAGGCCCATGAACTGAAGGCCCATGAACCGAAAGCAGGCGACTTCGACCGGGCGTTCGATGCCGGGGAGGATGTGAGCGGGCATGTCGACTGGGCGCAGGCGCGGCGGGTCAATCTCGAGGCCAGACGGGTCAATGTCGATTTCCCGGCCTGGGTCGTCGAGGCGCTCGACCGGGAGGCCCGGCTGCGCGGCGTTCCGCGGCAGTCGCTCATCAAGCTGTGGATCGCCGAACGGCTGACGGAAACCGCCTGAGCGCGCCGGCGGCGGAGCCTGACGTCGTGCTCGACGCCTTCCGGTTCCCGGCCGCCGGCTTTCGGCGTGGCGCCGCGGCCCTTACTTCTTCATCGACGGCGGCGGGGGCGCGGGCGACGTTCTCGATGCAGTCGGGATTGTACGGTTTGCCGGCCTGCCGGGCCAGGACGCGGAGATGCCCGCCGTCGATGAATACGGCAACTTTCATAAAAGGAACCCCCGCGGGCGGCGCCGCAGGGGTCCCTGTAAAATGCCCGCCTACGGGCGTAGCGGATATTGGATCCGGTATCTAGGCGGCCGGCCGTGCGGCGTCAAGCGTTTCGCGCCGGGACGCCGGGGTGCCGCTGGCGAAAAACCGCTTGACTCCCAGGTGAGAACATTATATGAACAAGCCTGCGTTTCCGGCGGGCGGCCTGCCGCGATCCGGGCCCGGCTTCGAGGGGTTCGGCTGGGGGGTCGGCTGGGGCCCGGCCCGGCGTGCGCGGCTTCGGAAGGCGCGGCCGGCGTACAAAAAGCAATACGAAAAGAAACCTACAATGCAACAACATGCACATACACGCGAATTGACGAACCGCAATATTTTGTGTCCGCCCCGGCCGGGATCCGCAAGATATGCCGTTTCCGGCAGCCTTTGGCCGCAAGCCCGCCAAAAAAACACGGTGCATAGAACGGTCTGTCTGAACAAAGCGCCGGGACGTCGCGGCGCGAAACGGGAGGCCGTCGCGCCGGACCATGACATTTCATGACTTTTCATGACATTTCCTGACACCCTCCGAGGCCCCGGCGGCCGTCGGAACCCAACCCATCGTCCCGGCCCATCGTCCCGACCCATCGTCTCGACCGGGCGCCGGCGCCGGGATTCCTCCCCTTCGACTTCGCTCGGGGCAGGCTACTCCGCGCCCCGGATTTCATCCGGGACGCTCCGGTCGGAATGACGGCAAGGGCGGAACGGGCGACGAGAAACGGATCGGGGCGAATCATGACGAATCATGACATTCCATGACACATCGTGACACCGGCGGCGCAATGGCGGGGGCGCCGCCTGCCGCCCGGCCGCCCGCCGCCCGCTCACCCCGGCGGCGCGTAGCGGACGACCTGCTGTTCGATGGCGCCGAAGATGGAGGCGCCGGCGGCGTCGAACATCTCGATCCGGACGGTGTCGCCGAACGCCATGAAGGGCGTCTCGGGCTTGCCGCGCTCGACCGTCTCGATGGCGCGGACCTCGGCGATGCAGGAATAGCCGTCCTTCGGGTCGACGTTGGAGACGGTGCCGGAGCCGACGATGGTGCCGGCGCCGAGGCGGCGGGTCTTCGCGGCGTGGGAAATCAGCCGCGGCAGGCTGAAATTCATGTCCACCCCGGCGTTCGGCCGGCCGAATTCGCGGCCGTTCCAGTGGGTAACCAGCGGCAGGTGGATCTTGCCGTCGCGCCAGGCATCGCCGAGCTCGTCCAGGGTCGCGGCGACCGGCGCAAATGCCGTGCTGCCCTTGCCGTTGAGGAAGCCGAAGCCCTTGGCGAGCTCGGCCGGGATCAGGCCGCGCAGGCTGACATCGTTCAGGATCGTCGCCAGCCGGATGCGCCCGGCGCCCTGCTCCGGCGTCGCGCCCATCGGCGTGTCGTCGACGACGACCGCGACCTCGGATTCGAAATCGATGCCGTAGCGCTCGCTTGCCAGCGGGATGTCGTCGCGCGGGCCGTAGAAGGCGTCGCTCTCGGCCTGGTACATCAGCGGATCGTCGAGGAATTCCGGCGGCATGGTCGCGCCGCGCGCCTTGCGCACCAGCGCGACGTGGTTGAGGTAGGAACTGCCGTCGACGAACTGGTAGGCCCGCGGCAGGGGCGAGGCGCAGGCCGCCGGGGCGAAATCGAACGCATCCGCCGCGCGGCCGGCGTTCAGCTCGTCGGAGAGGCTTTGCAGCGGCGCTTCCGCCGCCGCCCAGTCGTCCAGCGCCGCCTGCAGGGTCGGCGCCACCGCCGTGGCCCGGACCGCCCGGCCGAGATCGCGCGAGACGACGACAAGCGTGCCGTCCCGGCCGCCGTCCTTGAGAGTGCCGAGTTTCATCCGGGGAAAACCTTTCGCAAAGACGCCGCCGTCGCCCCTCGCGGAACGCGGCGCGGCGGGATCGGGGGTTCAGGCTTTCAGCACGCCGCGGCGAATCTGGTCAAGCTCGATGCTCTCGAACAGGGCCTGGAAGTTGCCCTCGCCGAAGCCCTCGTCGCCCTTGCGCTGGATGACCTCGAAGAAGATCGGGCCGACGGCGTTCTCGGTGAAGATCTGGAGCAGCCGGCCGCCGTCTTCGGTCGGCGCGCCGTCGATCAGGATCTGCAGGCGCTTGAGTTCGCCGACCGGCTCGCCATGGCCCGGCAGGCGGGCGTCGATGCCTTCGTAGTAGGTGTCCGGCGTCGCCATGAAGTCGGTGCCGCGGGCGCGCATGGCCTCGACCGTGCGGTAGATGTCCGGCGTCGAGAGCGCGATATGCTGGATGCCCTCGCCGTTATAGGCCTCGAGATATTCGGCGATCTGGCTGCTGTCGTCGGAACTCTCGTTGATCGGGATGCGGATCTTGCCGCACGGGCTGGTCATGGCGCGGGATTTGAGGCCGGTCAGTTTGCCCTCGATATCGAAATACCTGATCTCGCGGAAATCGAACAAGCGCTCGTAGAAGGCCGCCCAGCTGTCCATCCGGCCGCGGTGGACATTGTGGGTCAGATGGTCGACCGCCGCGAAGCCGACTCCGTCGTGATCGAGCGAGCCGTCGATCTCGAAATCGACATCGTAGATCGCGCCGCGCTCGCCGTAGCGGTCGACCAGGTAGATCAGCGAGCCGCCGATGCCCTCGATCGACGGGATGTTGAGCTCCATCGGCCCGGCCTGGTCCGGCCCCGGCTTGGCGCCGAGGTCGAGGGCGCGTTTCCAGGCTTTGGCGGCGTCTGTCACGCGGAAGGCCATGGCGCAGACCGAGGGGCCGTGCACCCGGGCGAAGGACCGGGCGAAACTGTCGGGCTCGGCGTTCAGGATGAAATTGACGTCGCCCTGGCGGTAGAGCGTCACGTCCTTGTGCCGGTGGCGGGCGGCGGCGCGGAAGCCCATGCGCTCGAACAAGCCGGCGAGCGCCTTCGGGTCCGGCGCGGTGTATTCGACGAACTCGAAGCCGTCGGTGCCCATCGGGTTGACGGACTCCCTGCCGTCGGCGTCTGCGGCGGGCCGGGTCGTTTCGGTCATGGAACCGCTCCCTTGATTTCCTCCGGAAACCATAATAGTTTCGTTTGAAACTAATACAAGGGAAAGGTCGTGTCTCAGTTTGACTATTCGTGGCGGCCAGGGTCGATCTCCTGTCCGTCATTTCGACCGGAGCCCCGGATTTATCCGGGGCGGAGTGGAGAAATCTTTCATCGACGGAACAAGGTCCAAGGCATTGTATTGGAAAGATTTCTCCGCTCCGCGGCTGTGCCGCCCCGGTCGAAATGACGGGGAAGGAATGGATTGAGTCCGACGCCGTAAGTCAAACTGAGACACGCCCGAGGGGAATCATGACCGGTCCCGTTGCGGCCACGCGCCTCGATCTCGCGGCCTACCTGCCCTATCGGCTGTCGATTCTGTCGAACACGGTTTCCGGCGCGATTGCGGCGATCTACGAGACCCGCCACGGCCTCTCGGTCGCCGATTGGCGGCTCATGGCGGTCCTGGGCATGGACCCGGAGCGTTCGCTAACCCAGAAGGCGCTGTGCGCCCGCACGCGCATGGACAAGGTCCAGGTCAGCCGCGCGGTGAAGCGGCTGATCGACCTCGGCCATATCGAGCGGGAAGTGGACAGCGCGGACCGGCGGCGCGCCCATCTGCGGCTGACCGGGCCGGGCCGGGCGATCTACGACGATGTCGCCCCGGCGACCCTGGAATGGGAACGGGAACTGCTGTCCCGGCTGACGCCGGCCGAGGCGGCGATCCTCGACACCGTCATCGCCCGCCTGCAAGAGGTGACCGATGAGATGGCGGCCGGCTCATAGCGCCGGCGCCGACCGCCCGCGGCCGTCTTCAGGCCCGCGCGGCGATCGATTCGATTTCGCTGTCTTCCGGGAAGCGGCCCAGCGCCTTCTTCGAAAAGACGAGGTCGCCGTCGAGGCTGATCTCGAACACGCCGCCGCCGCCCTTGACCAGTTCGACCTCGGCGCCGTCGATTTCGGAGAACCTGTCGCTCACACGGAGCGCCCGCGGTTCGTAGTTTCAAACGACGCAGTATTCGATCCTGAACTTCATCCGATTCTCCTGTAACGGGCCACCGCTTCCGGCCGGCCACTATACCCGGCTCTTCCCGACAATACATGGTGCCGGTGCGGCGGGCCAGCATCCTGCGCGCCCGCAGATCGCATGCGCCGCGGGGCGCGGCGCGTCCTTGCGGCCAAGCACGGCGGCGCGCTAGGTTCCGGCCAGTTCAGGACAAGAAATCCGCATCCGAAAGGGAGGCCCCCGATGAAGCTCTACTACGATCCGCGCACCGTGAACTGCCGCAAGGTTTTGGCCGGTTTCAAGCATATGGGCGTCGCGTTCGACACCGAGAATGTCGACTATTTCGCGCAGGGCCAGCAGTCGCCCGATTATATGGCGATCAACCCGAACGCCGCCCTGCCCGCGCTGGTCGACGGCGACCTCCAGCTATGGGAATCCAACGCGATCCTGCAATACGGGGCCGACAAGGTCGGCGCCGAATCGGCCTATCCGAGCGACCTGGCGACAAGGGCCGACGTCAACCGCTGGCTGCTCTGGGAATCGAGCGCCTGGTTCCCGACCTGCTACGTCTACCTGGTCGAGAATGTGGTCAAGCCGATCCTCGAAGCGGAGCCGGACCAGGCCATCCTCGAGGGCGAGGGGCCGAATTTCCATAAGCATGCCGGGATCCTCGACGACCGGCTCGACGGCCAGGACTGGCTGTGCGGCACGCCGGAGCCGACCATCGCCGACATCGCGGTCGCATCGCCGATGCATCTGCACCGGTTTCAGCAGCTGCCCCTCGACGGGCATCCGAACCTGAGCGCCTGGATGGGCCGGATGGAGGCGTTGCCGGCGTGGGAAAACACCGACGTCGCGCCGCTGCTCGGCCTGGCGTAGGTCGCGGCGACGGGCCGGCGACGGTCTGAGGCAGCGGCCGAAAAGGCGCCGGTTCCATGCAGGATAGCGAATTCGAGGGCCGCACGGCGCTCGTCACGGGCGGGGGGCGGGGGGCGCCGCGGGGGGGCGCGCCCCC
>FZLR01000167.1 GCA_900197615.1 Rhodospirillaceae bacterium Spongia-Bin9 | reverse complement strand
CGCCGTAGTGGCCGCCGGTGCCGTAGACGGAAACTTCCGGGGCGCCGGCGGTACCGAAATAGTCGGCGACGGTCTTCCAGGCCGGCTCGCCCCGCTGGCGCGCCCGCAGATCCCACAGCGCCATATCGAGGACGCCGACCGCCCCGGCCCGCTCGCCATGGCCGCCCGGCTTCTCGTTCGCCATCGTGGCGCGCCAGGCCGCGGCGGGATCGACCAGGCCGTCGCCGTCCAGCAGGGCGCCGGGGCCGGCGTCGAGCAGGCGCGGGATGAAGCGTTCGCGCAGCAGTGCGCCGTGGCCGTAGCGCCCGACCGAATCGAAGCCGAGGCCGGACAGGCCGGCATCCGTCTCGACGACGACCGCGCTGGCGGTCATGGAATCGTAGGCGATGCCGGCGTTGCGCAGGCCGGAAGCGAGCGAAACCGTCTCTTCGCGGATGTCGGTGATTTTCATGGCGGTCCGCCGTCCGCCCCACCGTTTCCGCCGGCCTATTGCCCGGCCTGGGTCCAGTCGTGGTCGGAAATGTCGAAGACGATGCCGTGATTGTCCTTGTATTTGGTCTCGGCATCGACGCCGGGATAGTGGTCCGGCAATTGCATGAAGAAGGTCCCGCCGGCGTCCTCGATCCGCTGCCCGGTCTCGTCCAGGTCGTCGACCACGAAGCCCATATGGTGCAGGCCGGCCCAGTCCGGGCCGTTGACCTGGCCGCCCCGGCCGTCCGGGAAATGCAGCAGGGTCAGGTTCATCACCCCGTCGCTCAGCATGACGGCGTTGCCGATCGGGCTCTCCGCCTCGCGCACCCGCTCGAGGCCGAACACCCGCTCGTAGAACCCGGCCGCCTTCTCCAGGTCCGGCACCTGAAGCGCAATGTGGCGCAGCTTTGCCATGATGCGCTCCTCCCGTTGACGATGGCCCGGCCATTGTCGGCGAAACCGGTCGGGGCTGTCCACTACGCAGGTGGCGGCGGCGGTTAAAGTCGAACCGGGACGCGAGCGTAATCTCACGCCCCCACTCCGCCGCCGGTTTAACGTCCGCTCAAGAGTTCCGCCATTCGGACGAGCGCATCGGCGAAGGGCGCCGGGTCGGCCCGGCCGGTGCCGGCGATGTCGTGGGCGCTGCCATGGGCGACGGTGGCGAACAGGACCGGCGCGCCGATCGAGAGGCCGAGCGCTGCGCCCCGCCCGTCCAGCTTGGCCGGGATATGCCCCTGGTCGTGATACATGGCGATGTAGGCATCGTGGGCGTTCTCCTGCAGCAGGAGGTCGGCGCCCCGCGGCCCGTCCGCCGCAATGCCCTCGTTGCAGGCCCGGACGACCGCCGGCGCGGTGATCGTTTCGTCGTCGGCGCCGAACAGCCCGCCCTCGCCGGCATGGGGGTCGATGCCGCAGACCGCGATCCGCGGGCGCGCGATGCCCATCCGGCGCAGGGCCGAATCGGCGGCGCGCAGCGCGCTCAGGACCTTCTCCGGCGTCAGGCTGGCGAGCGCCTGCCGCAGGCCGACATGCAGCGTCGCGTGGACGATCCGGAAGCGCGGACTCGCCAGCATCAGGAACACGTCATCGGGATCGGTCCCCGTCGTCTCGGCGAGCAGTTGCGGATAGCCGGTGAAGGGAATGCCGGCCAGGGCGACCGCAGTCTCGTTGTGCGGCCCGGCAACCGCCGCCTGCGCCCCGCCCGCTTCGGCCAGCCGGATCGCGGCGCGGGCAAAGGCGACGGCCGCGGCGCCCGCATCGGCCGTCACCGCGCCGGGCTCCGGCGCGCCCTTCAGCGCCTCTACCGGCGCGAGGGCGACGCGGCCTTCCGCGAGCAGCGCCGACAATCGGCCTTCCAGGCCGAGCCGGGCAGCGGTGGATTCGATGACCGCCGGATCGGCGACGACGATCGGTTTAAGAGCGCTCAGAACGTCGGAATTAGCGGCGCTTTGCAGCGCAATTTCCGGACCGATGCCGTTCGGATCGCCGACGGGGACCGCGATGGCGGGTCGGGCGGATTCGGGCGGGCCCAAGGCGACCTACAGCGGGATCGCCAGCAGCGTGTCGACCCGGTCGCTGTCGAGCACGACGATCTTCCGGGCGAAACGCGGCCGGTTGCCCGACAGGTCGATGCGGTCGAGGTACAGCCCCGAGGCGAACAGGTCCTGGGTTCCGTCATGCATGGTGCGGACGACCAGGAAACCGGCCTCGGCTTCGATGACATCCTCGGCCAGGCCCGTAATACCCCCTCCGGTAATACCCCCTCCCTTAATACGGGGCGTCGAGACGATGTGGCGGTAGCGCTGGGGCTCGTAGACATTGGCCTTGCGCAGCGCGACCACCCGGTCCTCCAGCATGGCGCGGTTGTGGGCATAGATCAGGCCGACCGGCAGCCCTTTGGCATGGTTGTAGGCGGTGGTGATCTTGTAGTGGCAATCGGCGGTGAAGAAATCCGGCCACGCTTCGAGTTCGTCGGCGTCGATGCAGGCGGCGTAATCGGCGAGCAGCGCCGTGACCTCGGCGACCGCCCCGTTGCGCCGTTCCCGCTCCGCTGTCGTCGCGTCCGGCATCACAGGTCCATCAGGCCGCGATACATCTTCCAGAAACCGCGGATCGAGGTCTCGGTTGTGCGGGAGTCCTGGGAGCCGACATCCTCGCCGCCCATCAGCAGGACCGAGCGCCGGCCCCCCGCGCCCGGCAGCGCGCGCTGGATGAAGGCGCCGACCGCGCCGTCCTCCATTGAGACGTAACCGGCCGGGCCGACCATGTTGGCCTGGCGCAGGCGCAACTCGGTGAGCGCCGCGTCGTCGTCCCCGAAGCCGTAATGGGTCCAGACGACCTCGGCGCGATCCGGCCCCGTCGGCACGATCTGGCGCACGACCAGGTTGTTGCGGATCTGCTGGAGCACGAGGCCGGGGAAGACCGACAGGATCTGCAGGGTAATGCCGTCGCCGAACTCGTCCCGGCCTTCGAGCAGGGCCGGCTCCCTGAGGCCGAACTCGTCGCTGTCGGCGCGCAGCTTCGCCGCCCGGTATTCGGCGTCGGCATCCTCGCCGTCGAGCATCGAATAGCTGACATGGTGGGCGCCGGACTCGCTGACGATAATCCCGCCCTTCTGGGTCAGCCGGTTCACCCTGAAGGTGGTGAAGAACAGGTGGAGGATGCTGGCGTGGTACGGGTCCTTGACGTTCTCGGCGTAGAGCTTCCAGTTGTTGCGCAGGACCTGGGTGTTGTAGCCGAGCACCTTGGCGGGTTTCGGCAGCACCCGGTCGATCCGGCCGCAAATCTCCGGCCCGAGATAGTCGTCCAGCGCCGGCGCCCCGTGATCGAAGGTGCCGAACACCAGTCCCGCCCTGGTCGCCGTACGCAGCGTGCGCAGATTGTGGTCGCCGCGGTCGAACGACGGCGGCATCCCCCCTTCGCCCTTGACGCCCTTCTCGAAAGCGACGCCGATCAGCTTGCCGGCCTCGTCGTAGGACCAGGCGTGGTAGACGCAGGTGAAGGCGCGGGCGTTGCCGAAGCGCTCCAGGCACAGTTGCGCGCCGCGGTGGGCGCAGCGGTTCTCGAAGGCGTTGATCCCGCCGTCGCGCGCCCGCACGACGACGACCGGCATGTCGCCCACCGTCGTCGCCTTGTAGTCGCCGGCTTCGGGAATCTCGCAGTCCAGCGCGAGATAGTGCCAGGTCGGCCCCATGAAGATGCGCTCGCGCTCGCGGGCGTAGATCGCCGGGTCGTCGTAGAGCGCGAACGGGATGTGGGTGTAGCCGGCCTCCGGCCAGAGCGGCGGCGCCTCCGAAGATGCCGGCGCAGACGCCGGCGCCGCAGCGGAACCCGTCATGGCGCCACTGCCCGGCCCGAAGCCAGGCTGGATTTCGTTTCCGGAGCGACTCTGGCGACGCGAGGGAGCATGCCGAAGGGTAGTCCGCCCGCCCCGCGGGCGGCAAGGCGGCTCTTACGGGATTGCTCCGTTGGTGAAGCGTAATGTGTCGCTTGACGCTATACGCACCATTGCGATAGAGTACGCGATGAAGATTCGAAACGTGTCTCACAAGGGGCTTCGCCGGTTCATCGAGGATGACAATGCCGCCGCGCTCCAGCCTGCGGTTGTGCCGAGGCTGCGTCGTATGCTTTCGTTCCTTCAGGACATGGAACGGGAGGAGGAACTGCATACGGTTCCAGGCTGGAGGGCGCACCGGCTTACCGGCGACCGCAAGGGCGTGTGGAGCCTGTCGGTAACGAAGAATTGGCGCATTACATTTCGGATCGACCCGGTCGAGAGGCAGATCGTCGACCTGGATTACGAAGACTACCATTAGGGGGCGGCGATGGACACGACGCAGGGCATCCGGATGAAGAACCCGGCGCATCCGGGCGGATTTGTGAAGAGCGAGATCGTAGAGGCTTCGGGCTTGTCGGTGACCGAAGCCGCGCAGGCGCTGGGGGTTACGCGGCCGACGCTGTCCGCGCTGCTCAACGAGCGGGCGAATCTTTCGCCGGAAATGGCGCTCAGGATCGAAAAGGCGTTCGGCGTGTCCATGGATACGCTGATGCGGATGCAGACCAGTTGCGACATCGCCCGGACCCGCAGGCGGGAAGACGCTATCGAGGTCGTTCCGTTCCTGGAGCGGACGGCCTGAGCGCAGGCCGGGCCTCCGATTCCGAACGGCTTTCCCGCACCTCGCGCGGCGATGTGCCGGCCTCTTGCGGAAACGCCGCGCTAATCCACCTTCGCGACCAGCCCCGCGGCCTCGATGCCGGCGACGGCGACGGCCTCGTCCTTGTCGGAGGTGTCGCCGGAGACGCCGACCGCGCCGTAGAGATGGCCCTCCGGCGTCTTGACGACGACGCCGCCCGGCACCGGCACGAGCTGCCCGCCCGAGGCGTCGATCAGCGCCTGCATGAACATCGGCCGCTCGCTGCCCATCTCGCCGAGCCGGCGCGAGCTCATGCCCATGCCGAGCGCGCCCATCGCCTTGCCGCGGGCGACCCGCTCGCGCAGCAGGGTCGAACCGTCCTCCTGCTCGTAGGCAACCAGCGCCCCGCGCTCGTCGAGCACCGCGACCGCCAGCGGCCTCAAGCCCATCTCGACCCGCCTCTCCAGCGCCACACGGACGATCGTGCGCGCCTGTTCGAGCGATAATGTCATGGATTCCTCCCCCGGATTGGTGTGTGCGGTGTTAACGGATACCGTCGCGGCACTGCGTCATACATGTCGGCAACAATCGCACAATAATTTCGACTTTTCAAAAGGTTATTGGCGGCGAGAAAAGCGATACAGATATTGTGGTAACCTGTATTCTTGCACTTTGAAATACCAGAAAAAGAGGTAATGTGAGAGTTGACATCGACTTCCGAGGTAGAATGGAACACGCTTGGAGCCGTAACGAACGCCGCCCTTACGGAGTAGCGTATATAGCTGCATCATCGTGGTTCCTGTACGTCCAGCGCCTGCCGCTCGACAGAACCAGAGTGCTTGCTTACATTGCCGCTCATGGACGAGACGCACAGGGCGGGGGAAACCAGCCGACTCATGAGGCACCCGTTGGTAGTTACCTTGGTCGGAGTGCTGGCATTGGCGTTTATCACGCTTCTAGGCTGGCAAGCGAATGAGACGACGAACCTGAAAGCCGGACAGGCCGAGCTGAAGGCGACGATCAAGGCGGTAAAAGCCGATGTTGACGAACTGAAGGCGACGGTTGATGTGTTGAAGGCGACGGTTGACGCACTCAACATGGGCCAGACCGAACTGAACGCGACAATCGACGCGGTAAAAGCCGATGTTGACGAACTGAAAAGGGGTCAGGAGCGCCTTCCAGTGCGGCGCTGAAATGCCTACCGATCACATGCATCACCCCCCAGAATGTTGGATAAAATGGAGCCGTTTCAGAGGCTGTCATAAAGTTCGAAAAGCTCCTTCCGAAGCTCTCCCCCGGAAGGCTTCTTCTGGTTCTTGTAGTAATTAGAAATTAGCCAACAAGCTTTGGCGAGCACGTCATCCGTTTTATCGGTGCCCGTCCTTATAGTGTCCTGTTTGACCCGCAGCGATATCGAATACCCGGCCGAGCCAACTAAACTACCGTCTCTGACTTCGATCCTCACGGTCAGGTCTTTGGCGCGAAGTTCCATAATGCCGTCTGTTGGTCGAAAAATGTTCACTTCGCGGCCATCGCCGCAATCATGAACCTTCGATTTGACCTCGTCAGCCACCGACGAAGTGGGTACAACGAACGCCAATGCCAAAGCAGCCCAGAGAAGGGTTAAGCGGCATACGGTCTTGGTCATCTGGACAACCTGTTCTTTTGATCACGGAAATATAGGTATTTGGTACAAGACCAGCAACGACGAAGTTAAGTGGGTAAAGCAATTCCAAGGCCCAAGACCCGCTCCCGGCCCCCTCAAGATGCGCCGGCCAGCGCGTGTCGGCACATGACACCGATATCGGTCAGCCCAAAACCCTTTCTATATCCCACGAATTTTGTATCGGCAATTTGGCGGAGAGGGTGGGATTCGAACCCACGGTACGCAAAGCGCACAACGGTTTTCGAGACCGCCCCGTTCGACCGCTCCGGCACCTCTCCGCGGCCGCCCGCGCCTGCCTTCGCCTGCGGCCGGCGTTTCGCCGGTATGCGGCGGGCCGGGGCGCGGGCGGGAGTACGGACGGCGGCGCGGAAGGTAGGGCGGCGGCGCTGCAAGCGCAAGCCGGGGCGGCAATTCTGTTTGCCGGCGAGGATATCCGGCTTTGCGCCGGCTCGAACGACCGGACCGGGCCGCTGCCGGAAATAAAGAGCTTGACGCGCGCGTAAGAACATTATATGAACAAACCGCCTCCTGGGCGGGCGGCGGTTTGCGTACTCCCGCCCGGCGAAGCGGCCTGGGACGGCAAGGCCGGTGTGCAGGAAACAGGGGAGCGGCGCAGCAGAGCGAAGGGGGCGGCCATCGCGGCGAAATCATGACGTTTCCTGACACCTGCCCTGTCTTCGCCCACCCCCTCTCCGTCATTTCGACCGCAGCCCCGGATGCAATCCGGGGCGAAGCGGCCTGCCCTGAGCATAGTCGAAGGGGAGAAATCTTTCCGGCGCGGTGCTTCGGACCGGGGCGCTGCACGGGAAAGATATCTCCGCTCCGCGGCCCGTCGCTCCGCTCCGGTCGATATGACCGGTGGGGATGGAGCGGACGAAGAGAATCGGACCATGACAAAACATGACATTTCCCGACACATTGCGACACGTCCCCGGCTTTGGGCGCCATCCCGGGCGCTGTCCCGCGCGCTGTCCCGGACAACCGCAGGCCGATCCGGGACGATATGCAGGAGATAATATTCCTTTGTCGACTCGTTTTGTACCCGTTTTTGCACCGGGACGGAGCCAGGAACGGCGAATGCGGACGGCGGCGGCATGGCCTGAAAACGGCGCAAAACCGGCGTTTCCGGCAAGAGCTTGGACGCCTTCCGCCGGCCGGGGGACGGACAGGAGGACCGGTGCGCCACGGTTTTTTTCGAAATATAGACCGGTCTGTCCAATCGGGCCCGGCCCCGGGGGAGAGATTGCGGTGTCCGGAACCGCACATCGTGACATTTCATGACATTTTATGACACAGGCAATCCCTGTAGCGGCCCGCCTCCGGCCGTCGGTCCGCCCGGCCGGGGGGCCCGCCCCG
>FZLR01000067.1 GCA_900197615.1 Rhodospirillaceae bacterium Spongia-Bin9 | reverse complement strand
GAAAGGCCGTCCGCTGGACGCCGCGCTGGGCGATGCAGTCTCCGCCGAAGCTGTGGAATCCGTCCTGGCGCCGATCGACGATGTCCGCGGCTCCGCCGAATACCGGCTGGACGCCACGGCCACGATGCTGCGCCGCGGCCTGTCCGACATGGGCCGGCGGATGGGAGCGGGCGCATGAATATCGCCGCGGCTTCGACGGCGCTGACGGTCAACGGCGCGGAAACCGCGCTGCGCAGCCCGCCGGCGACCCGGCTGGCCGAGGCCCTGCGCAACGAACTCGGCCTGACCGGCACCAAGGTCGGCTGCGACGCCGGCGATTGCGGCGCCTGCACCGTGCTGCTGGACGGCGAACAGATCTGCGCCTGCATGGTCCCGGTCGCCCAGGCCGCCGGGCGCGACGTGACGACGGTCGAAGGGCTGGCGCGGGACGGCGCCTTGTCCGATCTCCAGGCGGCCTTCCTGCGCCACGGCGCGGCGCAATGCGGCATCTGCACGCCGGGCATGCTGATGGCGGCGCGCGACCTGCTCGACCGGAACCCGTCGCCGACCGAAGCGGAGGCGGCCGACGCGCTGGGCGGCGTGCTGTGCCGCTGCACTGGTTATCGCAAGATCGTCGACGCCGTTCTCGACGTTGCCGGCAACCGGGATAGCGCGACGACGGAGGCCGCTGCCGGCGCCGGGGCCGCGGTCGGCGCGCGTGTCGCGCGGCTGGACGGCGTGCCCAAGGTCACCGGCGATGATGTGTTCGGCGCCGATTTCGCGCCGCCGGATGCGCTGACCCTGCGCGTCGTGCGCTCGCCGATCGCGCGCGGCCGGTTCGAGATCGGCGACCTCGGCGCGTTCCGGGCCTCCCGGCCGGGCATCGCCGCCGTGCTGACCGCCGCCGACATCCCGGGCAGCAACGCCTTCGGGGTCTACCCGGTCGGCAAGGACCAGCCGGTGCTGGCCGACGGGATCGTGCGCTACCGGGGCGAGGCCGTGCTTGCCGTGGTCGGCAACGCCGGCGCGGTCGCGGCGCTGCGCGACGAAGACCTGCCGGTTTCCTGGCATGAGGAAGCTCCGGTCGCCGGCATCGCCGGGGCATCTGCCGAAGGTGCCGCTATCGTCCAGGCCGAGCGGGACGATAACGTCCTGGCGCGCGGCCGGGTCGTCAAGGGCGACATCGAACGGGGTTTTGCCGACGCCGATTTCGTCTCCGACGGGGAATGGCGGACCAGCTTCGTCGAACATGCCTATATCGAGCCGGAGGCCGGCTGGGCGCGCCGGATCGGCGACCGGCTCGAAATCCACGTTTCCACCCAGTCGCCCTATATGGACCGGGACGAGACCGCGCTGATCCTCGGCATCGGCGAAGCGCAGGTGCGGATTATCCCGACGGCCTGCGGCGGCGGCTTCGGCGGCAAGCTCGACCTGTCGGTCCAGCCGCTGATCGCGCTCGCCGCCTGGACGCTGGGCGTTCCCGTGCGCTGCACCTATACGCGGCCCGAAAGCATGGCGTCGTCGACCAAACGCCACCCCGCGGCCATCCGGGCGCGCGCCGGCTGCACCGCGGACGGCAGGCTGACCGCCTACGAATTTCACGGCGATTTCGACAGCGGCGCCTACGCCTCCTGGGGGCCGACGGTCGCCGACCGGGTGCCGATCCACGCGACCGGGCCCTACGTCATCCCGCATGTGAAGAACACGAGCTGCGCCTGGCTGACCAACGCGCCGCCGTCGGGCGCCTTCCGCGGCTTCGGCGTGCCGCAATCGGCGATCGCCAACGAGGCATTGCTGGACGACCTCGCCGCGCAGTGCGGCCTCGATCCGCTCGCCTTCCGGCTCAGGAACGCGATCCGCAAGGGCGACGAAACCTCGTCCGGCCAGGTGCTGGCGCACAGCGCCGGCCTCGCCGACTGTTTCGAGGCCTTGCAGCCGGACTGGGACCGGGAGCGGGCGGAAGCGACGCGGATCGGCCGGGCCGGCGGGCCGCTGCGCCGGGGCGTCGGCGTCGCCGGCATGTGGTACGGCTGCGGCAACACCTCCATGTCCAACCCGTCGACCATGAAGCTCGGCATTGCCGCCGACGGCCAGGTCACGCTCTACAACGGCGCCATGGATATGGGGCAGGGGCCGAACACGATCATGCCGCAGATCGCCGCCGACGCGCTCGGCGTGCCGGTCGAGCGGATCGCCAACGTCGCCGGCGATACCGACCGAACTGCCGATGCCGGCAAATCCTCCGCCTCGCGCCAGACGTTCGTGTCCGGCCGCGCGACGCAAATCGCCGGCGAGGAATTGCGGGCGAAAATTTTGCGCCTGGCCAATGTCGGCCCGGAGGCGGAGCTCACGATCGGCGACGGCCGGATCGTGCTGCGCGACGGCGACGCCGAACGGACCCTCGATCTCCGGGCGATGGCGCCGGACGGCGAAGGCGACGTGCTCGCTGCTGACGGCACCTTCGATCCGCCGACCGAACCGCTCGATGCGAACGGGCAGGGCGTGCCCTACGCAACCTACGGCTTCGGCGCCCATCTCGCGGTCGTCGACATCGATATCGAACTCGGGACGATCAAGGTCCGGCGCATCGTGGCGGCCCACGATGTCGGCCGCGCCATCAACCCGACCCTGCTGGAAGGGCAGATCCATGGCGGCGTCGCCCAAGGTCTCGGTCTTGCCCTGATGGAAGAATACATCCCGGGCCGGACCGAGAACCTGCACGACTATCTGATCCCGACCTTCGGCGACATCCCGCCCATCGATACGATCTTGATCGAAGACCCGGAGCCGCTCGGCCCCTTCGGCGCCAAGGGGATCGGCGAACAGGCGCTGATCCCGACGGCGCCGGCAATCTTCAATGCGGTCCACCATGCGACCGGCGTGCGGCTGCGCCACGCGCCGGCGACGCCGCACCGGGTCCGCGAAGCCCTTCTCGCCGCGCAGGAGGCCGGCCATGCCTGACGGAACGACCGCTGCCGCAAAGGACAAGCCGGGCATCGTCACCTGCGACGCCTGCCCGGTCCTGTGCCGGATTCGCGAAGGCCGCACCGGCGCCTGCGACCGCTACGGCAATATCGACGGCATGTTGACCCGGATGGACCCGTTCGTCGTCACCCAGCGCGCCGGCAGGGACGGCGACCTTGTGCCCTTCCAGGGCCAGGACTGGGACGGTTCGCTGATTCCCAACGCGGAGACCTTCGTGACCGGAATTGGCTCCGGCACGACCTATCCGGACTACAAGCCTGCACCCTTCATCGTCGCCAGCGAGCACGAGGGCGTCGATATGGTGACGGTCGTTTCCGAAGGCATCTTCAGCTATTGCGGCCTCAAGGTGAAGATCGACACCGACCGTTATATCGGGCCGGAGACCGCGCCGGTGCGCGTCGAGGGCGAGCAGGTCGGCCATGTCACGACGGCGGAATACGGCTCCCAGATGCTCTCGCTGGGCGGCGTCCGTCACCTCACCGGCGGCTCGAAGAAGGAAGGCGTCGTCACCTGCGATATGATGCTGCGCCTGTCGAACGGCGACGCCATCGATTTCACCATCGACGGCGGCGAGCAGGTCACGCTGCAGGCGGGCAAGGCGCCGGTCATCGGCGGCCGGCACGAAGAGCGGATGCGGGTCGGCTGCGGCTCGGCAACCATCGGCATCTTCGCCCGGCAATGGTTCGGCCACACCGACGAGGTGATCGTCGTCGACGACCACATCACCGGCGTCCTGACCGAGCATCAGGCCGGGCGTTTCCTGGATATGAAACCGGCCGGAATCCGGGTGCGCGGCCGCAAATCCACACCGGGGCGCTATTTCCAGGTCGCCGAGCCCGGCAGCGGCTGGGGCGGCACCGACGTGACCGATCCGCTCTCGATCGTCGACACGATCAACCCGAAGGTCGCCTGGCCGGGCGAGCGGCTGCTAATGGTCAGCACAACCGGCGAGGACGCCGAATATTTCATTCTCGACGATGAATTGCGGCCGCAGAAGGCGGCGATGCCGGCCGAACTCTCGGTCGTCGTCGACCGGATCGGCGAGAATTGCGAACCGGCGCTCGCCACGGTGGCGTTTATGGCCGGGGCCGGCGGATCGCTGCGCGCGGGCGTGACCGAGAACCCGGTGCGGCTCACCCGTTCGGTGCGCAGCGCGCTCACCCGCGTGACCGCCGGCGGCGCGCCGGTCTATGTCTGGCCCGGCGGCGGCATCACGATCATGGTCGACGTCACGACCATGCCGGAGAACAGTTTCGGCTATGTGCCGACGCCGGCCATCGTCGCGCCCATCGAATTTACCCTGCGGCTGGACGACTACGGCGCGCTCGGCGGTCACATGGATGCCGTGCGGCAGGTCGGGGACATCGTCGATGCCGACCGGCTGCGGGTCGAGAAATGGCACGACCGGGCGCCCTGGCCCGGTGCGCCGCTGCATGGCGTGGCGGTAGACGGATGAGCCAGGCGCACACCATAACCGTGCCAGGCGCCGTTCGGGCCGTTCTAGCCGACGGAAAGCGCCGGCATTTCCAGCACGGACCGATCGATCTGGTGCTCGAAGCCTTCGGCCCGGATGCCGAGGTGGCGGCGTTTTACGAAGGGGCCTGGGCGCGCTTTCGCACCGTTCTCGGCGAACTGGTCGGCGAACTGGCGGCGCTACGCACCGGAATTGCCGATATGCCGGCCGTCCGGGGCAACACGGCGCGGCGCATGGCGATGGCCTGCGCGCCGCATCGCGACAGCTTCGTCACACCGATGGCGGCGGTCGCCGGCGCGGTGGCCGACGACGTACTGGCGGCAGGGGTTGCCGGGCGTAGCCTGGCGCGCGCCTATGTCAACAATGGCGGCGACATCGCGATCCATCTGGCGCCGGGCGAACGGTTCCGTACCGGCATGGTTGCGCTGGCCGAAGTTCCGGATGCCGCCGGCGTTTTCGAAATTGGCAGCGAAGACGGAGTCGGCGGCATCGCCACGAGCGGCTGGCGCGGCCGCAGCCTGTCGCTGGGTATCGCCGATTCGGTGACCGTTCTGGCGGAAAACGCCGCCGAGGCGGACGTCGCGGCAACGCTGATCGCGAATTCGGTCGATACCGACAGCGCCGCAGTCATCCGGAGTCCGGCCAGCGAACTCGATCCGGATAGCGACCTCGGCAACCGGCCGGTTACCGTCGATGTCGGCGATCTGACAAAGCGGGAAATCGCGACGGCGCTGGCATCCGGCCGGGATGCGGCGCAGTCGATGGCCGACCGCGGCCTGATCGCGGCCGCCTCGCTGACCCTTTGCGGGAGCAGCGCGATAGCGGCGAAAATGCCGGTCGCCGTCTCCCCGGCAATCGAGGACTTTAGCTCATTCCCCGAAAACAGGGCGGAAGCGGCATGAGCGAATACATATACAACAGCTGGTATCCGATCGCCTGGCTGGACGAGCTGGACGAAGGCCCGCTGGGCCGGCAGCTGCTCGGCGAGCCGGTCATGGTCTTCCGGACAGGAGACGGCTCGGCGGCGGCGCTGGAAGACCGCTGCGCCCACAAGTTCCTGCCCCTGTCGAAAGGCCGGGTGCGGGGCGACTGCATCGAGTGCGGCTATCACGGCCTGCAATACGACGCGACCGGCGCCTGCCGGAAAATCCCCGGCCAGAAGCTCATTCCGGGTAACATCCGAGTGCGCGCCTACCCGGTCGCCGAACGGCTCGGCCTCGTCTGGGTCTGGACCGGCGAGCCGGAGCAGGCCGACGAACAGCTGCTGTTCGATCTACCGCCCTACCGGAACCCGGGCTGGGGCGTCAATCACGGCCCCTACACCCATGTCGCGGCGCATTACCAGCAACTGACCGACAACCTGCTCGACCCGGCGCATGTCAGCTTCGTGCATCCGTCGTCGCTCGGCAGCGCCGAAATGGAGGATATCCCGGTCGAGACCCGGCAGGTCGGCGAGATCGTCGAAGTCAACCGCTGGACCCTCGACCGGCCGCCCGTTCCGATCTTCGAGCAGTTTATGAAGATCGATGGCAATGTCGATCGTTGGCAATATTATTTTTTCTATCCGCCGGCGATCAATGTGGTCGATTTCGGGATCGGTCCGGTCGGCATGGGCCATTCGGACAAGGACCGCGAGAAGGGCACCCGCATCTTCTCCTGCCACTATCTGGCGCCGGAAACCGAAAGCAGCACACACTATTTCTGGATGCAGGTGCGCAACTTCGAGCCGGAAGACAGTTCGGTTTCCGAGCGCATGACCGAACAGTTCGTCATGGCGTTCGAGGAAGACCGGGAAATCCTCGAAGCGGTGCAGCGTTCGCAGGACGAGGCCGGGGTCGCGCCGACGGTCCGTCTGGCGATCGACAACGGCCCGAACCGGAGCCGGCGGATCGTCGACAAGATGCTCCGCAACGAGCAAGCCGCCGCAACCGCGGCGGCGGAATAAGGCGTTTAAGATCGCGCACCGGAACGGCCGGCGGCTGTTTCCGGACGCTTAACCAGGGAGGAAGTCCTCATGACAATGAAATACGTTCTGACGGCAGGCGTCGCCCTCGGCGTCCTTTCCGGCGGCCTGGCCACAGGTGCGCCGGCTTTGGCGGCCGACGAAATCAAGATCGGCGACATCAACAGCTACACGCGGCTGCCGGCGCATACGATTCCGTACCGGCGCGGGGCCACGCTGGCGATCGAGGAAATCAACAAGGCCGGCGGCGTACTCGGCAAGAAGCTGGTGTTCGTCTCGCGCGACGACCAGGGCAAGCCGGGCGAGGCCGTCAAGGTCGCCGAGCAGCTGCGCTCGCGCGACAAGGTCGCGTTGGTTTCGGGCTCGCTGTTCTCGCATATCGGTCTGGCGCTGGCCTCCTGGGCCAAGCAGCGCAAGACGCTCTATCTCGCCGCCGAGCCGCTGGCCGATGCGCTCGTCTGGGCCAAGGGCAACAACTACACCTTCCGCCTGCGTCCCTCGACCTACATGCAGGCGGCGATGCTGGCGGCCGAAGCGGCCAAAAACAAGAATGCCAAGCGTTGGGCGACGATCGCGCCCAACTACGCCTACGGCAAGGACGCGGTCGCGGCGTTCAAGAAGATCCTGACCAAACTGCGCCCCGACGTGACATTCGTCGGCTCGCAATGGCCGGGCCTGTTCAAGATCGACGCCGGCGCCGAAGTGCAGGCGCTCGCTGCGATGAAGCCGGACGGCATCTATAACGTCACCTTCGGCGGCGACCTCGCCAAGTTCGTCCGCGAGGGCCGGACCCGCGGCCTGTTCAAGGGCAAGCTGATCGTCGGGCTGCTGACCGGCGAGCCGGAATACATCGATCCGCTCAAGGGCGAGGCGCCGGTCGGCTGGCTGGTCACCGGCTACCCCTGGCAGGACATCGAGACGGCGGCGCACAAGAAGTTCCTGGCCGCTTACCGGGCGCGCTGGAAGGACTATCCGCGCATCGGCTCCATCGTCGGCTACAACACCATGCTGGCGATCGCCGCCATGCTGAAGAAGGCCGGCTCGACCGACACCGACAAGATGGTTGCCGCCATGAAGGGCCTCAGCTTCGACGCCCCGACCGGCCCGATCACCTTCCGCGCCGTGGATCATCAGTCGACCATGGGCGCCTATGTCGGCTGGACCGTGCTGAAGGACGGCAAGGGCACGATGGAGCGCTGGCAGTATCTCGACGGCGCGAACTACCTGCCGTCCGTCGAGGAAACCAAGAAGCTGCGCAAGCAGTAGCCGATACCGCCGCGATGCCGGCAGCCTTTCGGCGAAGGGCTGCCGGCTTCCGGTTTCCGATCGCCGGCGCCCGGACGTTCGAGCCGGGCGCCGGCTGCATTCTCCTTCCGCTGAGCGCCGGGTGCCGCGATGGGTGATTTCGTCGTCACGCTGCTGACGGGCCTTTCCAGTGCGGCCGCCCTGTTCCTGGTGGCGTCGGGCCTGTCGATCATTTTCGGCGTCACGCGGATCGTGAATTTCGCCCACGGCTCCTTCTATATGCTCGGCGCCTATATCGGCGTCACGACCGTCCAGTCGATCGGCGGCGGTGCGGTCGGCTTCTGGGTCGCGATCCTGCTGGCCGCCGTGCTCGTCGGGCTGATCGGCGTAGCGATGGAAGTCCTGCTGCTGCGGCGCATCTACCGGGCGCCGGAGTTGTTCCAGCTCATCGCCACCTTCGGCGTCATCCTGGTCATCCAGGACGTCACCCTGTGGATCTGGGGCTCGGAGGACCTGGTCGGCCCGCGTGCGCCCGGTTTCACCGGCGCGGTCACGATTCTCGGCCAGCGGCTGCCGGAATACGATCTCGTCCTGATCGCGGTCTCGCCGCTGGTGCTGGCCGGCCTGTGGCTGCTGTTCAACCGCACGCGCTGGGGCACGCTGGTACGCGCCGCGACCCTCGACCGCCAGATGGTCTCGGCCCTCGGCGTCAACCAGCGCTGGCTGTTCACCGGCGTGCTGTTTCTCGGCTCGGCGCTCGCCGGCCTTGGCGGAGCGATCCAGCTGCCCAAGGGCGGCGCCGACCTGCTGATGGATTTCAATATCATCGCCGCGGCTTTCGTCGTCGTCGTGGTCGGCGGCATGGGGAGTATCGGCGGCGCCTTCCTGGCCGCGATCCTGATCGGCCTGCTCCAGACCTTCGGCATCCAGATCTTCCCCAACAGCACGCTGATCCTGATGTTCCTGGTCATGGCGGTGGTGCTGATCTTCCGGCCGTGGGGCCTGCTCGGCCGGCCGGAAATCCCCGGCCATGGCGTCGTCGAAGCGCCGGAAGCGCCGCTGCGCCCGGCGGGCAGGAGCCTGCGCATCGGCGGCGCACTCGCGATGGCCTTCCTGCTGCTGTTGCCGGTCGCCCATCTGATCGCGCCGTCCCTGGTTGGCGATTTCTCGCTGGTGCTGACCATCGAGATCCTGATCTTCGTGCTGTTCGCCGTCGCCCTGCATTTCATCATGGGGCCGGGCGGCATGGTCTCGTTCGGCCATGCGGCCTTTTTCGGCGGCGGCGCCTACGGGGCGGCCCTGCTGGTGAAGTTCGCCGACGCACCGATGGAGATCGCCTTCTGGGCGGCGCCCGCCGGCGCGGCACTGTTGGCGATCCTGTTCGGCTGGTTCTGCGTGCGGTTGACCGGCGTCTATTTCGCCATGCTGACGCTCGCCTTCGCTCAGATCGCCTGGTCCATCGTCTTCCAGTGGGGCGAGGTGACCGGCGGCGACGACGGCATTCTCGGCACTTGGCCGTCGGACTGGGCGAGTTCGCGTGTCGCGTACTATTACCTCACCGTCGGCTTTACGGTCGCCGGCATCCTGGCGATGCGCCGCATATTGTTCGCGCCCTTCGGCTACACCCTGCGCGCCGGCCGCGATTCGCCGTTGCGCGCCGCCGCCATCGGCATCGACCTCAAGCGGCACCAGTGGATCGCCTTCACGATTTCGGGCGCCTTTGCCGGTCTTGCCGGCGCCCTGTTCGTCTATTCCAAGGGCAGCGTCTTTCCGACCTCAATGGAGATCGCCCGCTCGTTCGACGCCCTGCTGATGGTGCTGCTCGGCGGCGTGCATTCGCTCACCGGACCGATCGTCGGCGCGACGGCGCTGACCTGGCTCAACGACCTGTTCAGCGAACTGAGCTATTGGCGCTTCCTGCTCGGCGCGACGATCATCGCCCTGGTGCTGCTGCTGCCCGATGGCCTGGCCGGGCTGGGCGACAGCTGGGCCGGCCGGCGGCTCGGCCTGGCCTCCCCCGGATCGGAGTCCGGGGCGGGCCCCGGATCGGGGTCCGGGGCAGGCGACCGGGAGGCGCCGGCATGACGGCGCTGCTCGAAGTCAGCGGCCTCTCCAAGGCTTTCGGCGGCGTGCGCGCGGTCCAGGACGTTTCCTTCGCGATCGAACCGGGCGAACTGCTCGCGCTGATCGGACCGAACGGGGCGGGCAAGACGACCTGTTTCAACATGCTGATGGGCCAGATCCGGCCGGACAGGGGGGCGATCCGGCTCAAGGGCCGGGACATCGCCGGCCTGCCGCCGCACCGCATCTGGCGGCTGGGCGTCGGCCGCACCTTCCAGATCACCGCCACCTTTTCTTCCATGACGGTGCGCGAGAATGTCCAGATGGCGCTGATCAGCCACAAGAACGCCAGCCGCAGACTGTGGCGGCCTGCCGCCGGAACCGAGACCGCGCAGGCCGAGGCGCTGCTCGAACGGGTCGGCATGGCGGAGCAGGGCGACCGCGCCTGTTCGGTGCTCGCCTATGGCGACCTCAAGCGGGTCGAGCTGGCAATCGCGCTCGCCAACGACCCGGACCTGCTGCTGATGGACGAGCCGACCGCCGGCATGGCGCCGCGCGAGCGGATCGAACTCATGAGCCTGGCCGACGAGATCGTCGCGGAGCGCAGGATCGGCGTGCTGTTCACAGAGCACGACATGGACGTGGTGTTCGCTCACGCCCACCGGATCATGGTGCTGAACCGGGGCCAGCTGATCGCCGAGGGAGCGCCGTCAGCAGTGCGCGCCAACGAGCAGGTGCGCGAAATCTATCTCGGCAGCTCGGTCGAGGCGGGCGCGGCGAGCGGGGAGGGCGCTTCGTGACGGCTTCCGCTCCCCCTCCGGTTCTCGAAGCCCGCGATCTGCACACCTACTACGGCGGGGCGCATATCCTGGCCGACCTGTCCTTCGTGCTGAACGACGGCGAGGTCGTCGTTCTGCTCGGCCGCAATGGCGCCGGCAAGACCACGACGATGAAATCGGTCATGGGGCTGGTCCGGATGCGGGCCGGCACGGTGCATCTCGAAGGCGCCGACATCACCGGCGAGGAGCCCCACGTCATCGCCCGGGCGGGCATGGGCTATGTGCCGGAGGACCGGCGCATTTTCGGCGATCTCACCGTGATGGAGAATCTCGAGGTCGGCCGCCAGCCGCCGCGCCCCGGCGCACCCGCCTGGACGCCGGAGCGGCTGTTCGGGATGTTCCCGAACCTGGCGGAAATGCGCAGCCGGCCGGCCGGGCGGATGAGCGGCGGCGAGCAGCAGATGCTGACCGTGGCGCGCACCCTGATGGGCAATCCGAAAGTCCTGCTGCTGGACGAGCCCTCCGAAGGGCTGGCGCCGGTGATCGTCGACCAGATGGCCGCCACCATTCAGGCGCTCAAGGCCGAGGGCCTGTCGATCCTGCTGTCGGAGCAGAACCTGCATTTCGCGACCGCCGTGAGCGACCGCGCCTACATCGTCGAGAAGGGGCGCATCCGCTACGAGGGCACGATGGACGCGCTTGCCGCCGATGCGGAAGTGCGCAACACCTACTTGACCGTGTAACCCTTGAAGAACAGGGGGGAGGAACCGCCGTGAAAGCCGATATCCGCAAGACCATGGTGCTGGTGGAGGACACCCGCAAGGAGATGGGCCGCGCCATCGACCCGCCGACCCGCCGCGCCGTCGCGATCGCTGTGATCGCCAACCCGTTCGCCGGCGAATATGTCGAGGACCTAGAACCGCTGATGGAGATCGGCGCGGAACTGGGCGGCTATCTGGGCGAAAAGGCGGTTGCCGTGCTCAATATCGAACCGTCGGCAGCGGAAAGCTACGGCAAGGCGGCAGTGGTCGGCGAACGTGGCGAACTGGAGCACGCCGCAGCGATTCTACATCCGCGGCTCGGCGCGCCGCTGCGCAAGGCGGTCGAAAAGGGTGCCGCGCTGGTGCCGTCGTCCAAGAAGCGCGGCGGGCCGGGCACACCGCTCGACGTGCCGCTCGGCCACAAGGACGCCGCCTATGTCCGCAGCCATTTCGACGGCATCGAGGTGCGCATTCCCGATGCGCCTGCGGCCGACGAAATCCTGGTCGCCGTCGCCGTCACCGACAGCGGCCGCCCGCTGCCCCGGGTCGGCGGCCTGACGACCGACGAGGCCGTGGGCGAGGACGGGCTGCGCTAGGGCGCCGCTTCAGGACAGGGAGAAACGCAATGAGCCTCACCGTTTCCACCGCGCCGCCGAAGGGCAAGACGGTCGTGCGCAATATCGGGCTGATGCTGTCCGGCGATCTGGCGCAGCCGATCCTCGATGCCGATTGCGTTGTCGCCGTCGACGGCCGGATCGACAGTTTCGGCAAGGAAGCCGATCTCAACGCCGCCGGCGCGGATACCGCGATCGACGCCAAAGGCACCACGCTTGCGCCGGGCCTGATCGACAGCCACGTCCATCCGGTGTTCGGCGACTGGACGCCGCGCCAAAACCAGTTCAACTGGATCGACAGCTTCCTGAACGGCGGCGTCACCACGATGATCTCGGCCGGCGAAGTCCATCTGCCCGGCCGGCCCAAGGATATCGTCGGCCTCAAGGCGCTCGCCGTGACCGCCCAGCGCGCCTTCGACGCCATGCGCCCGGCCGGCATGAAGGTCCATGCCGGCGCGCCGGTGATCGAGAAGGGCATGGAGGAGGCGGATTTCGCCGAAATGGCGCGCAACGGCGTAAAATTGCTCGGCGAGGTCGGCCTGGGCGGCGTCAAGCAGGGCGAGGAAGCCAAACAGATGGTCGCCTGGGCGCGCAAATACGGCATCCAGAGCACGATTCACACCGGCGGCCCTTCTATCCCCGGTTCCGGCCTGATCGACAAGGATGTCGTGCTCGAGGCCGATGCCGACGTGATCGGCCATATCAACGGCGGCCACACCGCCCTGCCGCTCGACCAGATCCGCTGCCTGTGCGAGCAGTGCAGCCGCGCCGTCGAGATCGTCCACAACGGCAACGAGCCGGCCGCCCTCTTCGCCATGCGCACGACCATGGAGCTGGGCCAGCCGGAGCGCATCATCCTGGGCACCGATTCGCCGGCCGGCTCCGGCGTGCAGCCGCTCGGCATCCTGCGGATGATCGCCATGCTGTCGAGCATCGGCGAAGTGGCGCCGGAGATCGTGTTCTGCTTCGCCACCGGCAACACGGCGCGCATGCGCGACCTCGATGTCGGCCTGATCGAGGAAGGCCGGGCGGCCGACTTCGTCATCATGGACAAGGCCCAGCACAGCGCCGGCGGCACGATCCTCGAATCGGTCCGCATGGGCGACGTGCCGGGCGTCGGCATGGTGATCGTCGACGGCGCCGTGCGCTGCGGCCGCTCGCGCAACACCCCGCCGGCAACGACCCTGCCGGAGGTGGTGGGGTAGGGGGACCAGAGTCCGTCTCTGTCCGGCAACACACTAGATCCACTCTCGCCCTTAACCGTCATATCGACCGAAGCGGTTCGCAGAACCGCGGAGTGGAGATATCTTTCCTGCGCAGAGCGCCGGTCAAGGCACCGTGCGAAAAGATTTCTCCGCTTCGCGCCTGCGGCGCTCCGGTCGAAATGACGGGTTCGATATTTCCTCAGCCGGCTAACAGGCTTGAGCGGTACTTGAGTGTGCCCGCCCGGCCATACCGAAACAGCGCACCGGCCATGACTCGCCGCGTTCGCCCGCAGCCGCTATGTTCGCCACGAGGCGGCGCTCCTGCGGGCGCCGTTCGTTTGTGGGGAGGGGACAGGCATCATGGACGGCGGCGGGGAACGGCATTACGGCATCGGCGACCGGGCGCCGCGCAAGGAAGACCGGCGGCTGCTGACCGGCCGCGGGCGCTATGCCGACGATGTCCGGATCGAGGGTGCGCTGGCCGGTTATGTCCTGCGCGCGCCGGAAGCCCATGGCGATATCCGCACCCTCGATACCGCAGCCGCGGCGGCCATGCCCGGCGTCCGTCTGGTGCTGCGCGCGCAGGATCTGATCGAGTTCGGCTGCCGGCCCTTCCCCTGCAAGCTGCCGATCGCGGGCCGCAACGGCGCCGCGATCCTCACGCCGGTCCGCCATGCGCTGGCGCACGGCCGGGTGCGCTTTATCGGCGAACCGGTCGCCTTCGTCGTCGCCGACACGCCGGACGCGGCGCGCGACGCCGCCGAAGCGGTCGAACTCGAAATCGAGGCGCGGCCTGCCCTCATCGATCCGTGGCGGGCGATCGAGGCCGATGCGCCGCTCATCCACGACAGCGTCCCCGGCAATGTCGCGCTCGACTGGGTCGGCGGCGACGAAGCGGCGACGGACGCGGCCTTCGCCGCCGCCGCCCACGTCACCCGGCTGCGCATCGCCAGCCAGCGCGTCGCGCCGACCTCGATCGAGCCGCGTAGCGGCACCGGCGAGTGGGACGCCGAGAGCGGTCGCTATACGATGCACACCGGCGGGCAGGGCGTTTTCGGCCTGTCGCGCACCCTGGCGGACCTGGTTGGTGGCAAGTCCGGCGACGTGCGGGTCCTGATGGGCGATGTCGGCGGGTCCTTCGGCATGAAGGGCGGCGCCTATCCGGAGCATGTGCTGTGCCTGGTCGCCGCCCGGCTGACCGGCCGGCCGGTGCGCTGGCGCGACGACCGCTCCGACAGTTTCCTCGGCGACGCCGCGGGCCGGGACATCCATGTCGACGGCGAACTGGCGCTCGATGCCGCCGGCCGCATCCTCGCCATGCGGCTGGTCGGCGTCGCCAACATGGGCGCCTACGTCTCCGGCGTCGGCCCGCTGCCCGGCTCTCGGAACATCCTGAAGAACGGCGCCTCGCTTTACCGCATACCCGCAGCCTTCGTGAACATGCGCTGCGTCCTGACCAACCAGAGCCCGGTCGCCGCCTATCGCGGCGCGGGCCGGCCGGACGCCAACCTGTTCACCGACCGGCTGGTCGACCGGGCCGCGCGCGAGACCGGCCGCGATCCGGTCGAAATGCGCCGCCTGAATTTGGTCAGTCCGGAGGAACTTCCCTATACGGCGGTTTCCGGCCAGGTTTACGGCGAGGGCGAATTCGCAGCGGTGCTGGACAAGGCGGTGGCGGCGGCCGATACCGCCGGTTTTGCGGCGCGCCAGGCGGCCAGCGAAGCGCGCGGCCTGGTCCGCGGCCTCGGCGTCGCCAGCTATCTCGAAGCGACCGCCCCGCCCGGCAAGGAGCTGGGCGGCATCCGCTTCGAGGCGGACGGCCGGATCGTCTTCCTGACCGGCTCGAAAGATTTCGGCCAGGGCCACGAAGGCGCGTTCGCCCAGGTACTGGGCTCCGCCCTCGGCGTCTCCTACGACCGGATCGGCCTGGTGCAGGGCGACAGCGACGCGTTGCTTTTCGGCGGCGGCACCGGCGGTTCGCGCTCCCTCATGGCGAGCGGCAAGGCGGCGGTCGAGGCGGCGAACGCCGTCATCGAAAAAGGCATAGCCGCAGCGGCGCACTATCTCGAAGCCGCGGCGGCCGATATCGAGTTCGGCGGCGGACAGTTCCGGGTTGCAGGAACGGATCGCGCCATCGGATTGCACGACCTCGCCGCGCGCATGATGGCCGATCCGCCGCCCGGCGAAGGGCCGGACGGCCTGGATGTCGATCTGGTCGTCGAAACGCCGCCCTCGGCCTTTCCGAACGGCTGCCACATCTGCGAGATCGAGCTGGACCCGGAGACCGGGGGCATTGCGGTCGACCGCTATACGGCGGTCAGCGATTTCGGCACCATCGTCAATCCCATGCTGGTCGAAGGCCAGATTCACGGCGGCGTGACCCAGGGGCTGGGCCAGGCGCTGACGGAAGAGGTTGTGCTGGACGGCGACGGCCAGTGCCTGACCGGCTCGCTGATGGACTATTGCATCCCGCGGGCCGTGGACCTGCCGGACCTGGAGAAAACGATCGTGGACGACCATCCGGTGCCGACGGAAACCAATCCGCTCGGCGTCAAGGGCTGCGGCGAGGCGGGCACGACCGGCGCGCTGCCGGCGGTCGCCAACGCCGTCGCCGACGCCCTGCAGCAGTGCGGCGTGGACGGTTTCGACATGCCGGCGACGCCGCACCGTATCTGGCGCCTGTTGAACCGTAAGGCGCCGTAGATCGGTTGGCGGTTACGCCCTGCTTCCGGCCGATCCGCGTTGCCGGTTGGCTGCGTCACCCGATTGTGACGGGAAGTTAGTGTCCATCCGGCAGGGTGAGGCCGATATTTCACGTTACGCAAACCGGGACGGATTAATGGCACGCCGCATTCTCCTTATCGACGATGACGAGTTGTTGCGGGCCGCGATCGGCGACCTTCTCGAAAGCAACGGCTACATCGTCGCCACGGCCGGCGCAGGAGACGCCGGCCTGGAGATGTTCCACACCGCCCGGCCGGACCTGGTAATTACCGACCTGACGATGCCGGAGCCCAACGGTATCGAGATCGTTCGGACTCTGTCGAAAGAAGAGCCTCGGCCCCGGATCGTCGTGATTTCCGGCGGCGGCGAACGGCTCGATTCGCTGTCCAACCTGCGCCGGGCGCAGTCCTTCGGCGCCGATCGTATTCTCGAAAAACCCTTCCGGGCCAAGGCGTTGCTGGATACGATCGAGGCCGTTCTGGACGGGAACGAATTGCAAATGAGCGATGCGCCGGCCGGCTGAATCGGTCGGCCTCCCGAATCGCCCGGCCGGCCGATTCCGCTTGCCGGCACGGCAAAATAATGACATGAACCGCGCCCTTTCAGCGGAGATCGCCGATGCCTCGACCTGCCTATCCCCGGTCCCCCGACACCGGATCGACGGGCGCCGCCGATAGCGCCCGGTCCGATAGCGACCTGTCGCTCGAAGAGCGCGCAGCCCGGCAGATGGAGGAGTCCGGCAAGCTGAACCGCTACCTGATCGGCTACGGCGAGGCGGTCGAGGCCGATTGGACGGCGCGGGGCCTCGAAGCGCCCGACCTGCCTACCCTCCAGCGTTACCGGGTCGAGCGGGTGCGCGCCGAGATGCGCAAGGCGGACGTTGCCGGGATGGTGCTGTTCGATCCGCTCAACGTCCGCTACCTGACCGATTCGACCAATATGCAGGTCTGGATCATGCACAACGCGGCCCGCTACGCCTTCGTGGCGACCGAAGGGCCGGTCATCCTGTTCGAATACAACGCATTCCGGCACTTGAGCGCCCATTCGGTCGCGATCGACGAGATTCGGCCGGCCACCGGCCCCTATTTCTTTCACGCCGGGACCCGGCTGCCCGAAGTCTACCGGAAATGGTCGGCCGAGATCGCCGACCTGATCGACAGCCATGGCGGCGGCAACCGTCGCCTGGCAGTGGACCATAGCGCGCCGGACGGCATTGCCGCCCTGCAATCCCTCAATCTCCAGGTGGTCGACGCCCAGCCGATCATCGAGACGGCCCGCAACATCAAATCCGCCGAGGAGATCAAGGCGATGCGCCGGTCCATGGCGGCCTGCCTGGACGCGCTGGACGATACCCGCGCCGCGCTGAAGCCCGGCATGACCGAACTGGAACTCTGGGGCGCCTTCTGGAACGCCGCCGTCAGCCGCGGCGCCGAATGGGTCGAAACCTGCCTGCTCGCAGCCGGGCCGCGCACCAACCCGTGGTTCCATGAGTGCAGCGGCTACGCCATCCAGGCCGGGGACATCGTCGGCTTCGATACCGATCTGGTCGGTCCCTACGGCTATTGCGCCGATATTTCCCGGACCTGGCTGTGCGGCGACGACCGGGGCGACGACGAGCAGCGCGCCCTCTACGCCATCGCGCACGAGCAGGTGCAGTACAATCTGGAGCTGCTCAAGCCCGGCCTGACCTTCCGCGAGTTCGTCGACAAGGCCCGGCTGCTGCCGGAGGATTGCCTGCCCCGGCGATACGGTGTGCTGGTCCACGGCGTCGGCCTGTGCGACGAGTGGCCGGCGATTCCCTATCCGCAGGATTTCGAGCGCGTCGGCTTCGACGGGGTCTTCGAGCCGGGCATGGTCGTCTGCGTCGAAAGCTACACCGGCCGGGTCGGCGGCCGGGAGGGCGTCAAGCTGGAAGAGCAGGCGGTGATCACCGAAACCGGCTACGACGTCATTTCCGTGCCCAGGCCCGACCCGCAACTGTCGTGATCCCGCCGCGTGCGGAAGGCATCGCGTTCGGCTGCATTGAACGCGTCCGTCGATACGGCGCTGACGCGCCTACTCGGGATGGGGGTAAATTAAATTTCTTAATCCCCTCATCCTGAGTAGCCCCGGATGCAATCCGGGGCGTATCGAAGGGCGGGCTGCTGCGCCGGCGCACGGTCCCACCGCCGTCGACACGAAAGGGGGCTTGACTCCCGAAAGAGAGAACATTATATGAACGAACAGCGGCGCCACCGGTCTGCCCGATGACGAAAAAAGAGTCAGAAAAACAGACTAGTCTGTTTTATTGTGCGTCCGGCCGAAAAATGGCGCAAATCCGGGAAAAACGAGGCTCTGGGGAATTGAACGATCGTACAAAATGGATTTACAGCCAAAGGGTGACAAAGTGCCATATGTTGTGGCTTTTGACCGGGATGGACACAAAGTATTGCGGTCAGGCTTGATTCAGGACCATATTCCTTACCTCGCATATTTTGCGCGCCGGAGAGCCCCATGAGCGCCGAACCGGACTATATCGCCGAGGCGAACGCTTTCCGCGCGCGCAGCCCGGCGCAAGCCATCGCGGTCCGCGGCTCTGTCTGGCGGGCGATCGACACCGGGCCGGCGCCCGGCGGTCAGGCCCTGCTGCTCTGTCCCGGCACACTGGGCAACGCCGATATCTTCCGCAAGGTCATCGAGGCCCTGGCGCCGGACATCCGGGTGATTTCGGTCACCTATCCGATGATCGGCGATTTCCTGCGCATCGCCGACGGCGCGGTTGCCCTGCTCGACCGGCTCGATGCCGGGCGGGCCCATGTCCTGGGCTCGTCGCTCGGCGGCATGCTGACCCAGGCGATCGGCGCGCGCCATCCGGACCGGGTCGGCCGCCTGTTCGTCGCCAATTCGATCGCGACGGCCGCCGCGATCCGGGCGGCGAAATTCCCTCCGGAAGACGTGGTGCTCGGCACGCCGGGCGAGGCGCTGAAATCCGCCGTGGCCCGCAATCTTGCCCAGTGGCCGGAGCCGCGGCCCGAAATGGCCGCGATCAAGCGGTTCCTGGCCGACGAGCTGGCGAACGGCTTTACCGGCCGCGCCTTCAAGGCCCGCCTGCTGGCGCTGTCGCGGGTGACGGAAATCCCGGCGGCGGCGGTATCGCCCGAGCGGCTGACGATCCTGCAGTCCGACGACGACCAGCTGGTTGCGGCGGAGGTCCGGCAGGGTGTCGTCGACCGCTATCCCGGCGCCCATGTCCACACCTTCGACTGGGGCGGGCATTTTCCCTATGTGACGCGGCCGGACGACTATGTCGGCGTCATCCGGAGCAGGCTCGGCCTCTGAGGCGGCGAAGCTGCGGTCGCCTCACCTGGCCAGCGCGCGCACGGCGGAGGACATCGCAATCCGGCCTTCGCCCTTGTAGGCCTCGTGGTTCGCCTCGATCGTGTCGTTCCGGTAGAGATAGTTGATCATCACGCCTGCCGACTGCGCACGCCCGCTTTCGGAAACGTTCGCCAGCCAGTTCAGCCGCTCCATGCGGGCCCCGTTGGCGAGGTGGAAATGCGCGACCGGGTCGGCCGCACGGCCGTCGTGCCTGGCGTGAACGAGGTAGCGCGCGACGGCCCGCAGCACAGGCCCCTTTGCCGCTTCGGCGGCTCCGGGGTCCTGCCACCAGCCGGGCTTGGAGAGGACGCGCTCCACGGCGGCGTCCGGATTTGCTTCCAGCCAGCTCCGGAAACCCGGTATCGGCGACAGGGTGGCGAACGTCTTCAGGTTGGGCAGTTCGGCGCGCAGGTCGTCCACGACGCGCTTGATAAGGAAATCGCCGAAAGCGACGCCGGCAAGGCCGCGCTGGGCATTGGAGATCGAGTAGAATATCGCCGTGTCGGCGCGCGATGCGTCTCCGACCGGACTCTCTTCGTCGAGCAGGGCATGGACGTTGCCGGCAAGCCCGGTCTCCAGGGCCACTTCCACGAAAATCAGAGGCTCGCTGGGCATACTCGGATGAAAGAAGGCATAGCAACGGCGATCCGAATCGAGCCGGTTCTTGAGATCGTCCCAGCTTCGGATGGCATGGACCGCCTCATAGGCGATAAGTTTTTCCAGCAATGCGGCAGGGGCATTCCAGTCGATCCGCCGAAGCTCCAGAAAGCCGGCATCGAACCAGCTTGTCAGCAGGCGCTGGAGATCCTTCTCCAGACCGGATAGCGCCGTGTCCTCGCGCGCGAAACCGATCAGGTCGTAACGCAGGTCGACCAGGAATTTCACACCGTCGGCAAGCGCGTTGAATTGCCGTAACAGGCGCTCGCGGGGTGCGCTCAACGCGTCGCGAAGGACGTTTTCGGCTGCCGGCCGTTCCCCCGGCGAGGCGGCCACGAGCGCGGCGGCGGCCTTGTCGACAGCGGCCGGATCGCGGTCGAAATCTGTCGCCAGGATCGTAAGGT
>FZLR01000074.1 GCA_900197615.1 Rhodospirillaceae bacterium Spongia-Bin9 | reverse complement strand
GATGGAAAACACGCCCACGCAGCGCTCGGGGCGCATTTCGGGCGTTGACGGCAACCGATATAGGAGACAAAAATCGGATTGTCAAGAAAAAAATGAAATAATCTGTAGTATTTTTGAAATTTGTCCGAACGCCCGGACCCGATCCGCGCATCCTTCCGTTGCCGCCCCGGACGCCCCGCAGGGGCAATCCGGGGACCGGAGTCGCTGGCACGGCCCTGCGTTACTGCCCTGGCCCCCGGACAAGACGCAATGGCATCATCCGGGTTCGTCCGGCCGCCGCCGCGTTACGACACCATGCTGCGCAGCATCCAGGCGGTTTTCTCGTGGACCTGCATGCGCTGGGTCAGCAGGTCGGCGGTCGGCTCGTCGCTCGCGGCTTCGGCCGCCGGGAAGACCGACCGGGCCGTGCGCGCGACGGCTTCCTGGTCCGCCACGAGCTGCCGGATCATGTCCTCCGCCGAGGGCACGCCGGTTTCCTCGCGGATCGAGCTCAATTCGGCATATTGCGAATAGCTGCCCGGCGCCGCCTCGCCGAGGGCGCGGATGCGCTCGGCGATCTCGTCCACGGCGGTCGCGAGCTCGGTATATTGCTGCTCGAACATCAGGTGCAGCGTGTTGAACATCGGGCCCGTGACGTTCCAGTGGAAGTTGTGGGTCTTGAGATAGAGGGTGTAGGTGTCGGCCAGCAGCCGGGACAGGCCGCCGGCGATCTCCTTGCGGGACCGGTCGTCGATGCCGATGTCGATCTTCATCGGGGATTGCTCCTAAATTAGAAGAATTCTAAGATAAAGAATAAATGGGGATACAGGCCGGAGGTTCAAGCCCCGCAATGCAAATAATTCTCCACCGCCGGAGCGTCCGGCCGCACCGGCGCCGGGCCGGCGGCACCACTACCCGTCGATCAACTCCCGCGTCAGCCGGCGGTGCTCGGCCAGGGCCTTGCCCATATCGACCGTCGCGATCCGGCCTTCGCGGACGACCGGCTTGCCGCCGATCACCGTCCAGGCTGCGCGCGACGGCTTGCAGAAGACCAGCGCGGCCAGCGGGTCCCAGTCCGTGCCGGCCATGCCCGGCTCGTTCAGGTCGTAGGCTGCGAAATCCGCCGCCTTGCCGGGCTCGAGGCTGCCGATGTCGTCGCGCCCCAGCACCGAGGCGCCGCCGCGGGTGCCGATCCGCAGGGCTTCGCGCGCCGTCAACTCGGCGGCATTGCCCTTGACCCGCTGCAGCAGCATGGCCTGGCGCGCCTCGGTCAGCAGATGGGCGTCGTCGTTGGAGGCCGAGCCGTCGACGCCGAGGCCGACCCTGACGCCGGCGTCGAGCCAGGCGCGCAAGGGCGCGATCCCGCTGGCAAGCCGCATGTTGGAGCCGGGGCAATGGGCGATGCCGGTGCCGGTGCGGGCGAACAGCGCGGTCTCGCTCTCGTCGAGCCGGACGCAATGGGCGTGCCAGACATCCTCGCCGGCCCAGCCGACATCCTCGATATACTCGCCCGGCCGCATGCCGAACCGTTCGAGCGAATAGTCGATATCCTCGACATTTTCCGCCAGGTGGGTGTGCAGGCGCACGCCGTACTGCCGGGCGAGGACCGCCGAGTCGCGCATCAGGTCCTGGCTCACGGTAAAGGGCGAACAGGGCGCGACGGCGACGCGCACCATCGCCATCGGCTCCGGGTCGTGGAAGCTCTCGATGACCCGGATGCTGTCCTTGAGGATGAAATCCTCGTCCTCGGCCAGGCTGTCCGGCGGCAGGCCGCCCTTGCTCTCGCCGATGCTCATGGCGCCGCGGGTGGCGTGAAAGCGGAAGCCCAGCTCCACCGCCGCTTCGATCTGGTCGTCGAGCCGCGAGCCGTTGGGAAAGAGATACAGATGGTCCGACGAGGTCGTGGCGCCCGAAAGCGCCAGTTCCGCGAGGCCGACCAGCGCGGATATCCGGATATGGTCCGGCCCCATGCGTTGCCAGATCGGATAGAGGGTCTGGAGCCAGCCGAACAAGGGCGCGTTCTGCGCCGCCGGAACCGCGCGGGTCAGGTTCTGGCACAGGTGATGATGGGTGTTGACCAGGCCGGGGATGACGACATGGTCGCTCAGGTCGAGGATTTCGTCCGCGCTCTGCGGCAGTTCCGCGCTCGGGCCGACCTGTTCGACAACGCCGTCGCGGCAGAACAGGCCGCCGTCCGGAATTTCCGTCCCGGCATCGTCCATGAGCGCCAGGACGCGCGCATTGCGGGCCAGCAGGGTCGGCATGCTACGCCGCCCGGCGGCGCGTCCGCATCGGCGCGGCCGCCGTATCCTCGTCGAACAGCGCCGTCAGTTCGTCCATGATCGTGCCGCCGAGCTGTTCGGCGTCGACCAGCGTCACCGCGCGACGGTAGTAGCGCGTCACGTCGTGCCCGATGCCGATGGCGAGCAGCTGCACCGGCGACATGGTCTCGATCCACTGGATCGTGTCGCGCAGATGCTTTTCCAGGTAGTTGCCGGGATTGACCGACAGAGTCGAATCGTCGACCGGCGCGCCGTCGGAAATCACCATCAGGATCTTGCGCCGCTCCGGCCGGCCGATCGTCCGGTTATGCGCCCACAGCAGGGCCTCGCCGTCGATATTTTCCTTGAGGATGCCCTCGCGGAGCATGAGGCCGAGATTCTTGCGTGCGCGCCGCCACGGCGCATCGGCCGATTTGTAGACGATGTGGCGCAGGTCGTTGAGCCGGCCGGGGTTGGCCGGCTTGCCGGCGGCGAGCCAGGTTTCGCGCGCCTGGCCGCCCTTCCACGCCCGGGTCGTGAAGCCGAGAATCTCGACCTTGACGGCGCAGCGCTCCAGCGTGCGCGCAATGATGTCGGCGCTGACCGCCGCCACCGAAATCGGCCGGCCGCGCATGGAACCGGAATTGTCGATCAGCAGGGTGACGACGGTATCGCGAAATTCGGTGTCGGTCTCCTGCTTGTAGGACAGCGGGTCCATCGGGTTTATGACCACCCGGTCGAGCCGGGCCGTATCGAGAATGCCTTCCTCCAGGTCGAACTCCCACGACCGGTTCTGCTTGGCGAGCAGCTTGCGCTGAAGCCGGTTGGCGAGCCGGGCGATGATGGTCTGCAGATGCTGGAGCTGCTGATCCAGATTCTGGCGCAGGCGGGCCAGTTCTTCCGGATCGCACAGGTCCTCGGCGGCGATCACCTCGTCATGCACGGTCGACCAGACCCGGTAGGCGTTCCGGTCGTCCGGATTCAGATTGTGATCGTGCCGCGGAATCTGGCTGGGCCCGGCCGGCTCGTCGTCGCCCTCGTCGGACATGTACTCGGCGTCGGTGCCATCGGATTCGCCGTCGGCATCGTCCGTGTCGTCCGAGTCCATGGCCTCGGTCGGGATGCTGGCGTCGGCCGCATCGTCGCCGTCCTCCGCACCCTGGCTGTCGCTCTCGCCGCCGCCCTGCTCCTGCTCGTCCTCTTCCTGACTGTCCTGGTCCTGCTCGGCCGGCTGCGCGTCGTCTTCGAGATGCAGGTCGCTGATCAGCTTGCGGACCAGCCTGGCGAAGGATTCCTGGTCGTCGAGCAGAGCGGACAGATTGTCGAGGCTGCGGCCGATCTGGCGCTCCAGGGAGACCCGGGCAAGATCGACCATCCGGCGGGCGGCCGGCGGCGGCGACTGGCCGGTAAAGGCCTCGCGGGCCAGATAACCGACGACTTCCGGCAGGTCGTCGTCGTTCCGTTCGCTGACCCTGTCGAAACCTTCCTGGCGGCACCGCTGTTCGTGGGCCGCTGCCAGATTCTCGCGCAGGCCGACCATCCGGCGGGCGCCGATCGCCTCGCAGCGGGCGCGCTCCACCGAATCGTAGACCTGGCGGGCCATCTCGGTGCGCGGCAACCGGCGGCTGTGGGTTTCTTCGTCGTGGTGGCGCATGCGCAGGGCGATCGAATCGCTGTGGCCGCGCATTTCCGAGACTTCGCGGTAGTTCAGGTCGCGCGCCGGCGGCGCCAGCCGGACCTGGTGGCCCGACGCCTGCGGCCCGTCCTGGGCATAGGTGACGTTCAATTCCGGCTCGCGGGAAATGGCGCGCATGGCCGCGCCCGTAACCTGGAGCAGAACGTCGAGCGGTTCGTTCGGATCTGGCACGGCTCGCAGCTCGCGTCCCGTCTGTCTAGGCCATCGCGGCCTTGACCGCGCTTTCCGGCAATTCCGAGCCGAAGCAGCGCTGGTAGTATTCGGCGATGGTCGACCGTTCGACCTCGTCGCACTTGTTGAGGAAGGTCACCCGGAAGGCATAGCCCACATCGCTGAAAATCGTGGCGTTCTGCGCCCACATGATGACCGTCCGCGGCGACATGACGGTGGAAATATCGCCCGCCATAAAGCCGGAGCGGCTGAGGTCGGCCACCGCCACCATGGCGCCGATCGTCTCGCGGCCTTGCTTCGTGTCGTACTCCGGCGCCTTGGCGAGGACGATCTTCACCTCCTCCTCATGTTCCAGATAGTTCAGCGTGCCGACGATCGACCAGCGGTCCATCTGGCCCTGGTTGATCTGCTGGGTGCCGTGATAGAGGCCGGTCGTGTCGCCGAGGCCGACCGTGTTGGCGGTCGAGAACAGGCGGAAGGAGCGGTGCGGCCGGATGACCCGGCTCTGGTCGAGCAGCGTCAGCTTGCCCTCGACTTCCAGCACCCGCTGAATCACGAACATCACGTCCGGCCGGCCGGCGTCGTATTCGTCGAACACCAGGGCGGCCGGCCGCTGGATCGCCCAGGGCAGGATGCCCTCGCGGAACTCGGTGATCTGCTTGCCGTCGCGCAGCACGATGGCGTCCTTGCCGATCAGGTCGATCCGGCTGATGTGGCTGTCCAGGTTGATCCGGATGCACGGCCAGTTCAGGCGCGCGGCGACCTGCTCGATATGGGTCGATTTTCCGGTGCCGTGATAGCCCTGGATCATCACGCGCCGGTTGTGGGCAAAGCCCGCCAGGATCGCCAGCGTCGTCTCGAAATCGAAATAATAGGCGGGGTCGAGGTCCGGAACGTGGGAATCCTGCTGGCTGAACGCCGGCACTTCCCAGTCGAGATCCAGCCCGAAAGTCTGCCGGACATCGACCTTGATGTCCGGGTCGGTAACGACAATCTCGCTCATCGGCGCGGCATCGGCCGTGCTGGCGGGGTTGTTGGTCACTGTTTCGCCTTTCCTTGGTGGACGTTCGCGCCGTTTCGGGGAGGACGGCCCTGCCGTCAGCGTCCGCCTGGCGCGCCCAGGCTTTTCTTGAGAACCGTGTAGGCCTCGTTGATGGCTTTCAGCCGGTTTTCCGCGGCCGCGTCGCCATCGTTCGCATCGGGGTGATATTTCTTGGCCAGCGCCTTATAGCGCGCCTTCACATCTTTCATATCGGCCGCGCCGGTCAACTGCAAGGTCTGGAGCGCGCGGTGTTCTGCCGTACCCGGACTGCGCCGATCCTTGTAGGATCTCCCTCGTTGCGCGCCGTTGTTACCGAACAGCCCGCCCGATTCGGCAAACTCGTCGTCGATGACCCCGAACCGGCCCGCCATGCGGCCGACCCGCATGCCGAGCGGCCAGGTCGGCCGGCGGCCGAGGATATCGCGCTCGATCTCGCGCTCGATCTCGTCCTCGGTCAGGCCTTTGTAATAATTCCAGGCCTTGTTGTACTCGGAGACGTGCGGGAAGCAGAACCAGTAGTAGTCGTTGAGATCCGTCGGCGATTTCGGCGCCCGGTGTTCGCCGGGTTCGGTGCAGGTCGGGTGATCGCAAATCTTGCCCTTCGCCGGCTTCTTCAGGCCGAGCGATTCGCCGAGATTGTCGAAGGATTCGAGCGGGATTTTGCGCATGATGCATTATGGCGCGCCAGCCCGGCGGGAACAAGGAATGGAAGGACGCGCCTCCCCTGCGTCCGGATCGCGCCGCCGCTTTTTCCGGGTCATGTCACGGTTGTGGCAAGCGTCTCTTTGCGATCGGTCCAGGCGACGGTGGCAACGCCCCCGACGATCAGCACGAGGCCCATCAACAGGGAATAGGTCAAGGCTTCGCCCAGGATCAGGGCGCTCAGGAACAGGCCGCCGGCCGGCACGCCCAGCATGGCGAGCGAGGTCGTGACCGCCGGCAGCGCCAAGTTTATCGAAATCACGGCCCAAACCGTCAAGGCCGTCGCCAGCGAGCCGTTGTAGACCAGGATCAGGATCGACCGGACATTCCAGTCGATCGCCCTGCCGTCATCCGCCGCAAGGGCCAGCACCAGTCCTATCGTCGCGGCAATCAGCAATTGCCAGGGCACGGCATCGAGCGCGGTGCAGCGCCAGACATGGCGTTTGACGAACACGATCCCGGTTGCCCAGCACAGGGCGGCGGCGAGCAGGATCAGGTTGCCCTTGACGACCCGGGCGTCCGTCCAGTCGAAGGACAGCGGGTTGAACAGGACGGCGAGGCCGGCGAGGCCCGCCGCCAGGCCCAGCGCCCGCGGGCCGGTCAGCCGCTCGCCCAGGAACAGCATGGCGCCGGGGACGACCCAGATCGGCGTCGTGTAGGCGAGCAGCGCGGCCCGCCCGGCCGGGACATACTGCAGGCCCCAGTGCACCAGCGCCATGAAGAGCCCGATCTGGATCGTGCCGACGACCGCAATCATCGGCCAGTCGTGGCGCGGCGGCACTCGCAGGCGGCGCACGGCAGCCAAAAGCGCGAACAGGGTTGCCGCACCCAGCCCGAGGCGGAGGGCGTTGAACCAGAACGCCGGCAGCCACTCGAGGCCCATCTTCATGAACGGCCAGTTGACGCCCCAGATGCACACGACCGCGGCCAGCAGGCCGTAGGCGCCGGCCGCCGAATGGACGGTGGGCCGGTCGGCCGGCAGAGACCTGGCGGGGTCGGTCATGGGGAGGACCGGCGGAAAGGCAGGCGCCCGGCGCGAACCGGAGGTCTTGACCGGGCGGGCGGACAAGCGCCACTTGTGCCGGTGCGGCGCCGCCGCCGTCCCTGTCCTGGTCCTGTTTGTCTCAACCGGAGTATCCGCCCATGAGCATTGCCGAAACGATCCGCGCCAAACTGGCCGACGCCTTTGCACCGTCTTCGCTCGACGTCGTCGACGAATCGCATATGCATCGCGGCCATGTCGGGGCGCGGCCGGGCGGCGAGACCCATTTCCGCGTCTTCATGACCGCTTCCGTCTTCGATGGCCTGAGCCGGGTCGAACGGCAACGGCGGGTATACGACATCCTCGCCGAGGAACTGGCGGGGCCGGTCCATGCGCTGGCGTGCAAGCTGGAAGCGCCGAAACCTCCCGGCGCATAGCGTTTCCACGGTGCACCAAAAAAAAGGGCGGCCACAGGCCGCCCGTAGAGTCGCTGATGAGGAGTGACGGAAAAAACGCCCAATGGGCATTGCTTCCAACGGTGAAATGTCAGAGACAAAATCACCTAACGAATGAGACAAGTTGAGATATCGCATAAAGCAGTTCGGCTATTCATCCACAACTTCCAGTCTTTGTCAAACAATAAATGAGTAACGATTGAAAATACAGAAAAAATTGTTGAGAAGAAACCAAATCTAGTCTGCATGTCGATGCGCGCCTCACTATGTTGTATGGGATCGGGGCGCGCGATACGGCTATTTCGACGCGTTCCGGGCCGTTTGCCGGTCCGTTCGATCGGGTGCGGCGCGGGCAGCGGGGCCGGCGCGCGGCGCCGCCAGCACTGCCCGCCCCTGCCCGGCGGCGCCTCTCATTCCTCGCGGAGTGCGCGGCGGAAGAAATTCGTCACCGGCTTGACCAGATAGCCGATCACCGAGCGTTCGGCGGTGCGAATGTGCACTTCCACCGGCATACCGGGCGTCACCGGCAGATCGCCGAACAGCCGGCGTCGATCCGGCGCGCGGCCGGCCGGCGCCGCAGCGGCGGCGTCCGCAGCCGGCCTGTCCATCGAAAGTTCGACCTCGTACCAGGAAAGGCCGGTCTCCGGGTCGCGCGCGGCATCGGCCGACACCCGGACGACCCGACCTTCGAATTCCGGCGTCTTCCGCGCCGGAAACGCAGAGAATCTCAGCACCGCCGCCTGACCCGAAAAGACCTGGTCGACATCGGTCGGCCTGATCCGGGCCATGACGGTCAAGCGCGAATCCGCCGGCACGATTTGCAGGATCGCCTCGCCCGGCCGGACTACCTCCCCCGGTGCGAACACCGTTGTCCCGAACACCTCGCCCGCGACCGGCGCCCGCACCTCCATCCGGCCGAGGCGTTCGCGTATCGAGGCCAGGCGTTCCCCGGCCAGGTTCGCCTGTGCGCCGACCGCGCGGGCCTGATCCTCGGCCTGTTCGATCCGGCGCGAATCGATCTGGAGGATCTGGATTTCCAGTTCCGATATCCTGCCGTGCACCTGGGCGATCCGGGCGGCGGTCGCGCCCGATTCGGCTTCCAGGCTCCTGGCCATCCGCTCAAGCGCAAGAAGCCGCGGCAACCGGGACAGGCCTTTCTCGAACAGCGTCCGTAGCGCCTTCAGCTCACGGGCGATCAGCCCGCCCTGTTCGTCGAGCGAAGCGGCCCGGGCCTCAAGGCCGGTTATCTCGTCCTGCGCCTGTCCGATCCGTTTGCGGAGTTGTGCCGCCTCGCCGGCCCGGACCGCCGCCCGCGCCCGGAACAGACGCTCCTCGCCCACGCGTATCCCCTCGACCTTCGGATCGGCCGCGGCGAGAATGGCGAGCTCTTCGTCCCAGGCAATGGCGGTTGCGCCCCGGTATTCGGCGACCAGCCGGCTCCGCCGCGCCAGCAGTTCGGCATACTGCGCCGCGAGGATTGCAGCTTCGGAACGCAGGCGGGCATCGGCGAAGCGGAGCAACGTATCGCCACGGGCAACGCGGTCTCCGTTGCGAACCAGGAGCTTTTCCACCGTGCCGCCGTCGATATGCTCGACAATCCGGTTTCGGTTTTCGACTTCGATCCTGCCTGTCGCGATCACCGCACCAGAGACCGAAGCCAGCACGCTCCAGCCGAGGAAGCCGCCGATGAGGACCGCGGTTCCGACGAACCCGAGCACCAGCGCGCGGCCCGCCGAAAGAATCCCGTCTTCTAACCGGTTCCTCATGGCGCGGCGCGCCCCGCCATGGGTCTGCCGGCGGCAACGCCGCCCTCGTCCGGCGCACACCGGGGCGAAGGACCGGGCGCCGCCGCCGCATTTTCCCGTGGCTGGCGCTCCAGCGCCTTGCCGCCATCGGGGGCGACCGGCACCAGACGCCCTGCCCGCATTTCACAGACCGAATCGCAAAGGGCGAAAGCGCCGCTTCGATGCCCGACGATAACCGCTGCGCCGCCGCCATTGCTGTGACCCTCGATCGCACGCGCCAGCGCGACCGTCCCTTCGACGTCCAGATGGGAATCCGGCTCGTCCAGGACGACCACCGGCGGCGCGCCGTAAAAGGCCCGGGCCAACGCGATCCGCTGGCGCTGGCCGCCGGACAGCGCGGCCCCGCCGACCGATACCTGAAAGTCGTAGCCGCCGGGAAGCTTCACGATCATCTCGTGAGCGCCTGCGCGCCGCGCCGCCGCGACGATGTCTGCGTCCTGCGCGTCCAGGGCCATGCGCGCGATATTTTCCGCCACGGTGCCGTCGAACAGCACGACCTCCTGCGGCAGGTAGCCGATATACCGGCCGAGCGCCGCGCCATACTGATCGAGATCGGCGCCGTCCAGCCGCACCGAGCCGGCGGTCGGCAGCCATACCCCGGCGAGAGCGCGCGCCAGGGTGGACTTTCCGGACGCCGACGGCCCGGCGATTCCAACCGTCCGGCCGGGCTCAAGATGCAGCGTCGCGCCGCGCACTGCCGGTTGCCGTGCGCCCGGTGCGGCGACCGTGGCGCCCTCGACCGCCAGAATCGCGCGCGGCGCGGGCAGCACCGTCCGGGGTCGTTCGGGCGGCATCTGCTCCAGCAGCGCCGCCAGCGACCGCCGGGCCGCCATGACCCGCTGAAGCAGTGGCCATTGCGACACTGCCTGATCGATCGGAGCGAGCGCACGGCCGAGCAGGATCGACGCCGCAACGATAGCACCGAAGTTCGCCTGGCCCCGGATCGCCAGCCAGGCGCCCAGCCCCAACATCAGGGATTGCAAAAACAGCCGCAATGTCTTCGTCGTGACGCCGAATAGCCCGTTGCGGTCCGAGGCCGCCATCGACCGTTCCAGAATTTCGTCGCGTAGCGCCCTCGAGCGCTCGATAACCGCCTCCTGCATCCCGAGGCCCCACACGGTCTCGCTGCCCGCCCGCATCTGTTCGACGAAATGCGCGGATCGGGCGGTCGACTCGCCGACCTCGCCCTGGAGGCGTCCCGTGCGCATCTGGTTCAGGAGTGCGATCGCCAGAAGCAGGCAACCCGAAAATACCGCAAGTACTCCCAGCATCCAGTGGATCGCGAACAGCGCGAACAGGAATACCGGCGCCCACGGTGCATCGAAGAAGGCGATCGGCCCGGTCCCGCCGGCGAAATGCCGGATCGCGTCCAGGTCGCGCAGTCCCGTGGCCGGCCGCGCCCGTTCGGCCGGCGCGATCGCGCGGATCAGGATCGCTCTGAGCACCCGTGCATCGAGCCGCGCCTGCAGCCGCGCACCGGCGCGCGCCACCACCCGCCCGCGGGCGTAATCCAGAACGCCCATCATCAGGAACAGGAAGGCCGCGATGACAACAAGCGCGACCAGCGTCGCCTCGGAGCGCGAAGTCAGCACCCGGTCGTAAACCTGGAGCATGAAGAGCGGCCCGGTCAGCATCAGCAGGTTCACGGGGACGCTGAAGAATCCGCAGGACAAGAACAGCCGCCGGCTCTCCGAAAGCGCAGCCCGGACCTCCCGACGGCCATTCTCGGTGTCTGTCACGGTTCGAATGCCTGTAGCGGCAGGGCGAGCGACCCGGCGTAGGCCGAGGTCGCTCCGATCGCCCCGCCGGCCTAGGCCCCGTCGATCGGCGCCATGTCCGATGCAGACTCGTGGAATACGAAGTCCGACGCATCGAGAACGTCCACCGAAGTATTCTCCAGACGGATGACCCCGCCGCCATAGCTTGTCAGATCGATCACAGCGGTGGTGCCGTCGGCCTCGATGTCCAGGCCGTCGAAGCCCGTGAGGCCCTCGAACGCCGCGAAGTCGAAATCGTCTTGGCCGTCGGTGAAGTCGGTGATCGTGTCGTTCCCGTCACCGTGTTTGAACATGAAGTGATCGGCACCGCGGCCGCCCGCGATCGTGTCGTTTCCCTCACCGCCGATCAGGAAGTCGTTTCCGTCTCCTCCGATAAGACGGTCATCGCCTGTGCCGCCGTGAAGCATGTCGTGATTGATACCGCCGTCGAGCACGTCGTCGCCCTCGCCGCCGAAGAGCCGGTCAGAACCGCTCCTGCCGTAGACGGTGTCGTTTCCTTCCTCGCCGTACAGGACGTCGGAGTGACTGCCGCCGTCGATGGTATCGTCTCCCTCGCCTGCGAAGATTTCGTCCCTGCCGCCGCGGGCGAAAATGTGGGTATCGCCCGATCCGTCCAGATAGAAATCGTCATAGTTCGACCCTTCGTAACGATCGGCCGGCACGGTGTACGTGACGCCTTTCACGTCAATCGCCGTCGTCGAACCGTCCGGCATGGCGAAATTCGACGCCGACAACTGCGAAGCGCGGACGCCCATGAGTTCGATTGAACCGTTGAGCGCCTCGTGGGTGATCGTGACGCCGAATCCATTCTCCTTGTCGGTGAAGGTGAGATCGCGATACGAGATCGCCTCCGGCAGCAGGCGCAGGTCGATCACGTCCCTCCAGACATTGAAGTCGCCGATCGTGTCGTCGCCCGAATTTGCCGTGAACAGGAATCGGTTCGCTCCCCCGCCGCCGTACATGAAGTCGTCGCCCTCGCCGCCGTCGAGGGCGTCGTTGCCCCAGCCGCCGGCCAGATAGTCGTTACCCTCGCCGCCCGACAGGATATTGTGGCCGCCTACGCCGAAGATGAAGTCGACGCCGGCGCCGCCGCTTAGGTAGTCATTCCCCCCTCCGCCAGCGATATAATCGCTGCCGCTCCCTCCGCGAAGGGTATCGCTGTCGTTGCTGCCGACAACGATGTCGTTGCCCGATCCGCCGAGTATTATATCGCGACCCCAGCCGCCGCCGTATAGCATGTCGTTGCCGCCATTGCCTTCGATGACATCCCATCCGCCGCGGCCGTCGATAAAGTCATTCTTACTTCCGCCGATGAGGTCGTTGGCTACATTTGTTGGCTCAAAATAGTAGTACTTCATCTTTCTTTCCTTCCGGTTCGGTCGATTACGGAAATCGGACGTACATACCGGCGGGAAACACTTCCAATACCGTTTCGCTATTTGCCTATAATATTTGCTGCAGTGCGCGCAGGTTCGGCGGCTGCGCCCCGACGCTTGTCGCCCATCGAAACAATGTGGAAATTACGCTTGGAAATCGGACGATGGCGGATCGCCCGCCGCGGATCGCCCGCCGCGGATCGACAAAGGCCGCGCGCTATTCGCCGGTGTAGTATTCCGGGAAGCGCGCCTTGACGACCGGCCCGTCGCTCGCCATGGCGTGGCAGGTGTCGATCACGAGCGGCTTTCGCTTCGGGTCGTCGGGATCGTGCATCGGCTTGCCCTTGACCCGGCGCTTCGCGACGTGGGTCTGGTAGGCCACCGTGCCGAGCTGGGCCAGCATCTCGACGAGGTGGGTGCAGCCCTTGCGCCCGCCGACCCGCTGCCGGACCTCGCGCATCCATCCGACACCGATGCGGATGCCGGCGAGCGCGCCGAAGGCCGGGGTAATATCCGGGCAGACCGCATAGGGATGATGGTCGGTCGCGGCCTCGCAGGCGCGGATCACGAGATCGTCGTCGACCGTCAGCCGCAGCCACATGTCGTGGACCGGGGTCTCCGGCTCGACCCAGCCGCGGAAGCCGCCGTCGTAGCCATAGCTCTTGCGGTCAGTGAGATGGCCTTCGATATCCCACAGCCCGTCGTCGCGGATATAGCCGCGCATCTCGATGGCGCGGGTGTGGAGCGGTTCGCGGGCGGCGGGTTCGGATAGCGGCATGGCGGACTCATACGAATCGGAAGACGATCGGGGCGGACGGGCCGGCCTTATGTGCGACGGCGCCGCACCGGTCGTCACGGTAGAGTTTGTCGCGACCGGGGGTCAGGCGGTGTCCGGCCCGGGCCGGCCCCCGGTCGAGGTGTCTTCGAGAGGGGCAACCCGAATCGAGGTGACCCGGTGGCCCCGGCGGCGCAGGATCTCGAAGCGGAAACCGTGAAAGGCGAAGACCTGCCGGACCTCGGGAATCCGGCGCGCCTCGTGCATCACCAGGCCGGCGATGGTCGCGGCGTGCTCGTCGGGAAGCTCCCAACCGTATTCCCGGTTCAGGTCGCGGATCGTGACGTCGCCGTTGACGACCAGCGAACCGTCGCGCCCGGCGCGCACGCCGGCGACCGTCCGGTCGTGCTCGTCGGCAATGTCGCCGACGATTTCCTCCAGGATGTCCTCCAGCGTGACGATACCCATGAAGGCGCCGTACTCGTCGACCACGGTCGCGAAATGCTCGCGCCGCTCGCGGAAGGCGTGGAGCTGGTCGAGCAGGGCCGTCGACTCCGGGATGAACCAGGGCGCTGCGGCAATCTTGCGGATTTTCAGGTTCTCTACCTCGCCCCCGGCACGATGTACGGCGCGCAGCAGGTCCTTGGCGTGCAGGACGCCGACGATGTTGTCCGGATCGCCCTTGAACACCGGCAGGCGCGTATAGGGGCTCGCCAGCACCTCCTTCACGATCTGGGGCGCCGGCTTGTCGGCATCGATCATCGCGACGTTGGAGCGGTGGGTCATGATCTCGTCGACTTCGAGGTCGCCGAGATCGAGGATGCTCGACAGCATTTCCCGCTCGGCGTCGACCTCGGGGTCCGGCTCGGGCGTTGCGTGCATCCTGATGACGCCGCGCAATTCCTCCTCGCTGGCGGCGGGCGAGAGCGTGCTTTCGAACCGGATGCCGAAGATTCTGAACGTCCCTTCGACGATGAGCTGGATCGCCCGGGCGGCCGGCGCCAGAACGGATACGACGGTCCGCAATACCGGCGCGATGCGCAGCGCCGTGCTGTCGGCGTGATTGATGGCATAGGCCTTCGGCATCACCTCGGCGAAGATCAGCACCAGCAGGGTCATGACGATGGTGGCGTAAAACACGCCGTTCGAGCCGAACCGGCCGATGAACAGGCTCGTCGCCAGCGCCGACGCCAGGATGTTCACCAGATTGTTGCCGAACAGGATGGCGCCGATCAGCCGGTCGGTCCGGGCGCGCAATCGGTTCACGATGCCGGCCGCGGCGACCTCCTGGCGCTCCAGTTCCAGCATCCGGGGCTGCGAGGCCGCCGTCATCGCGGTCTCCGAGCCCGAGAAGAAGGCCGAGAGCATCACCAGCAGGAGAATCGGAAGGATATCGAGGAAAAGTTCCATGAGTCCGAGAGGGTGCAGAAGGAAGGGTTAGACCCGGGAAGAGCGGATTCGGGCCTGTGCGTCCGATCGGTCCAGTACTTCCGACAGATAGGAATTCAGGACGTCGGCTTCGATGTCGGCCGTGACGAAGGCGTCGCCGATGCCGCGGACCATCACGAAGACGATCCGGCCGTCGGCCACCTTCTTGTCTGCGCGCATCAGGCCGATCATCGCGTCCGGGGTCAGGCCGGGAGGGCCGATGGCGGCCGGTGCGGTCGGCAGGCCGACGGCGTCGAGATGGGCCCGGACGCGCCCGGCCTCCTGCCCGCTCGCCCAGCCCATTGCGGCGGAAAGGTCGAAGGCCATGCACATGCCGATGGCGACGGCTTCGCCGTGCAGCAGCCGGTCGCTGTAACCGGTCGCCGTTTCGAGCGCGTGGGCGAAGGTGTGGCCCAGGTTCAGCAGGGCGCGCTCGCCGGCTTCGCGCTCGTCGCGCGCCACGATGGCGGCCTTGGCGGCGCAGGCGGTCTCAATGGCGCGGACGCGGGCGCCGCCGGCCCCGTCGAGCGCCCCGTCGACCGCCCCGTCGACCACCTCGCGGCCGTTCGCCTCCAGCCATTCGAAGAAGGCACGGTCGCGGATCAGTCCGTATTTGACGGTCTCGGCATAGCCGGCCAGGCGCTGCCGGCGATCCAGCGTGTCCAGAGTTTCCGGGTCGATCAGTACGCGTTTCGGCTGATGGAAGGCGCCGACGAGATTCTTGCCGCCGGGCATGTCGATGGCCGTCTTGCCGCCGACCGACGAATCGACCTGGGCGAGCAATGTCGTGGGCAGCTGGATATAGTCGACGCCGCGCAACAGGATGGCGGCGGCAAACCCGGCAAGGTCGCCGATCACGCCGCCGCCCAGGGCGATCAGCGTGTCGCGGCGCTCCAGGCCGAGCGACAGGCACCGGTCCGCAAGCCGTTCCAGATGGGCGAAAGACTTGGTTTCCTCGCCCGGCGGAAGGACGATCGAATCGACCGAAACGCCGGCTGCCGCAAGGCCGGCCTCCAGCGGCGCCAGATAGTGCGCGGCGACGTTTTCGTCGGTCACGACGATCGCGCGGGGCCGCGTCAGAACCGGCGCGATGTCTGCAGGGAAGCGGTGGCGCAGCCCGTTGCCGATCAGGATGTCGTAGCTGCGCTCTTCCAGCGAGACCCGGACGCGCGCCGCCGGACCACCCGACGGATTATCGGGCGGCGGATTTTCGGGCTGCGGATTATAGGGCGGCGGACTGGCGGGACCGGTCATGGCGACGGCGCCGGGCGCTGCGCCCGTCCCGGATGAGCGGCCATCCAGTCGTGAAGCGCGTCGGCCACCTGGACCGCCATTTCGCCCAACGGTTGATCGACACTGGCAACAGTGATGTCCGCCTCGGCATAAACCGGATTGCGCTCCGCCATCAGGTCGGAAAGGATTTGCTTCATGTCGCCGTTCTTCAGCAGGGGCCGGTTGTTGCGGCGGCTTACCCGCTCCACCAGGGTATCGAGATCGGCGTTCAGCCAGACCGAAATTCCGCGGGTCTTGACCAGGCTGCGCGTCTCCGGGTCCATGAAGGCGCCGCCGCCGGTCGCCAGGATGTGGGTCTCGCCGTCCAGCAGGCGGGCGATCACCCGGCGCTCGCCGGCGCGGAACGCCGCTTCGCCATGCTGCTCGAAGAATTCCTCGATGGTGCTGCCGGCGGCGGCCTCGATTTCTGCGTCGGCATCGACGAAGGGCAGGTCGAACCGCTTGGCCAGCCGCCGGCCGACCGCAGACTTGCCAACGCCCATAAGGCCGACGAGGACAATCGTCCTTTCGGGGCGTAAACGGGATGTTTCGCTATTCGTCGTCATGCTCTATGCGATACTGCAACTATGACGCGTCCGGCATTCCGGCAATGCTGACAGAAGATCGTGGTGCGGCCGTCCCGCGGCCGGACAGATGCAGCAGCGGCCGCCGACGCCGCAATATCGCCGCAATATTTCGGTCGGATGTTCATTCGGCGCCAGCATTTTCTTTGCGCTGCGCCGTGGGAGTGCCGGTTCCATCCTCTTTCCGGGCGGCTCGGGCCTGCGGCGCCGGGACGACGGTCGATCCCATGGCGGACAATCCCATGGCGCAAATGACAACCGATCCTGTTTCGCCCCGGTCCCGGCGCTTCGGGCGCGCGCCGGGACTGCTGTTGCTGGCCGCCGCTTCGTTCGGATTCGCCTTCGGCCCGGCCGGGCCGGCGCCGGCGCAAGAGAGCGGCGCGCCGACCCGGATCGACCGGTCCGGCACGGACGGTGAAACCGAACGGCAACCGACGGTCCGCGTCGAGGAGCTCGGAGCGCCGGGCGCCGGATCGACCGGCACCCTCGGAGACCGCAGCGGCGGTCTCGGGACCGGGTTGTGGCGCGACGCATCGCAGAAAGAGGTTGTGGCCCTGATGGCCCGGCTGCCGGCAGCGAACCGGTCGCCGATGCTGCACGATCTCCAGCGCCGCCTGTTGCTGACCGTGGCCCTGGAGCCGGCCGGCACGGCGAAGACCGGCTTCGCCCGGGCGCGCCTGCAGGCGCTGGTCAGGATGGGCGCCCTGCGCGACGCCGTCGACCTGGCGGCGCGCGCCGCGGCAAAGGCGCAGGCGCCCTACCCGGTCATCCGGGCGCGCTTCCTGTCCGGCGACCGCAAAGGGGCCTGCGCCGCGGTGGCCGGCATCGAAAGCGGGGCAACGCCATTCATCGAACAGGCCCGGATCGCCTGCCATATCCTCAACGGTCACGGCGAACGCGCGGAAATTGCGATGCGCCTGCTCCACGAGCAGGGCGCGCCGCCGCCCCGGCCGTTCGAGAGAGCGGTCCTGGCGGCGGCGGACGGGCGAGCGCCCCGGAGCCTTGCCGAACCCTTCGCGCTCACGCTCGCCATGCTGCGCCGGAGCAAGGCAGGCGTGAAATCCGTGACGCTGAAGCGGCTGCCGACCGGCGCCCTGATCGCCCTGGCGGCCAATCCGAAAATGGGCCGGAGCCTGCGGATTCGCGCGCTGGAGCGCGCCGCATCGCAAGGCGCCCCGGTGTATCGCGAACTGGCGGCCCTCTATGCCGGCGCCCGCGTACCGGAGAGGGAAATCGCCGACGCCGCGGCGACCCGCCTGCGCGACTTCGACGCCCGGGCCCGGACCCGCC
>FZLR01000089.1 GCA_900197615.1 Rhodospirillaceae bacterium Spongia-Bin9 | reverse complement strand
CACCGAAACACCGAAACACCGAAACACCGAAACACCGAAACACCGAAACACCGAAGGAATCTGAGCATGACGAACCCACAGAAATCGAGGCCGCAGGGCCATAGGAGTTTCAACTATGCCAGCGAGTATGCCGCCAAGTAGGTTTAGGGCTAAATTCAAAGCATTTCTTAGGAAATACCCCGATTTCGGCATTCAGTCGACGCAGCACTCGCGTCAACGAATGCGGAAGTGGAAAATCCATTTGCCGCAGATACGGTCAATACTGAGGAGCGGAGCGGTCTCTCAGGTTGAGTTGGATATACGAACTGGACTCGACAAATACCGGGTGGTTGGCCGCGATCCGGATGGCAGGATGTTGGAGGTCGTCGTCAATCTGATCGAGAGCGAGCGTGGCCGGATCGATGTTATCACGGTGATCGATACGACAGGTCTAGGCGGCGGTAGTCGGCCGAGGAAAAGAAGGGGGGGATAGGGCAGGAGCATCCGGAAATGATATCGTTTCCGGGCCGCTCCAGAAGAAAGGAGGCATGACAAAGACCAAACAATACGACGCGACGCTCGAACTCGGCATTCCGGTCACGTTGATCGATACCGTCGAGGAGCCCGCGGACGGCGATGTCGAGATTCCGAATCTCGACATGCTGCTGGCGACCGTTGCCGTGGCGCGCGTGCTCGCGCCGGTCCAGATGGTGGGCGCGGAACTCCGTTTCCTGCGCCATGTTCTGGATCTCACCGGAACGGAATTCGCCAACGAAATCGACCTCAGCGACAAGACGGTCGTTTCCCGGTGGGAGAACGACAAGACGCGGCCGGGCGGCTATACGGAAAAGGTCATCCGGCAGCTTGTCCTGAACCTGCTGGGCCCCCGCGCGCCCGGAATTGAGGTCGGTGAAAATGCGCTTCCGGGCATGAGGATCAGTGCGCGCGACCCGTCCGAAGGTCCGCTGCCGATGGCGTTCAGCTTTGAAAGGCGTGGCGGCAAGAGAGGACAGTCTTTGGATTGTTATGCCGAGGCGGCGTAGGCGGGTTTACGCCACGCTCGGATCGAGAACGATCTTGCCCATGACGTTGCGGCCGGTGATTTCGCCGAAGGCTTCGACGAATCCGGCCAGCGGATAGCGCGCGGAAATCAGCGAATCGAGCTTGCCGGCGGCGAGCAGGGCGAGCCAGGCGTTCACGCCCTTTTCCATCTCGGCGTAGACCATGTCGAACTGGATATCGAGCGGCGCGCCCATGACCGTGAGATTGTTGAACAGCAGATAGTTCGCCTTGGCCGCCGGGATCGTGCCGCCGGCAAATCCCACGATCACCAGCTTGCCGGCAAAGCGGAGCACCCGCAGGCTGGCCTCGAACAGGTCGCCGCCGACCATCTCGATTGCGACGTCGCAGCCCCGGCCCTCCGCCGCGCCCGTGACCGCCGCGACCTGGGCTTTCAGGTGGGTCTTGAGGGCGTCGACATCCGCCGCGTTGGTGTCGATCGCCGCATCGGCGCCGCAAGCGCGCACGAAATCGGCCTTCTCCGCGCTCGACACCGCGGCCAGCACCGTCGCGCCGCGCGCCTTGCACAGCTGGATCGCGGCCGAGCCGACGCCGCCGGCCGCGCCGGTCACCAGCACCGTATCGCCCGGCTGCACGCCGGCGCGCATGTCGATGGCGACCCAGGCCGTGTTGAACACGGTGATCATGGCCGCGGCGTCCTCGAAGGACACGCCGTCGGGCAGCCGGAAGCAGCGTTCCTGCGGCGCGGGTACGAGCTGGCCGAAGGCGCCGGTGAAGACCTGGGCGACGACCCGGTCGCCGGGCTTGCAGCGGGTCACCCCGGCGCCGACCGCCCGCACGACGCCGGCGCAATCGCGGCCTGGCACGAAGGGCCGGGCCGGGCGCTTCTGGTACCGGCCCCGCAACATCAGCGCGTCCGGGAAGTTGATCCCGATGGCCCGGTTCTCGATCAAGACCTCGCCGGGGCCGGGATCGGGATCCGGCAGGTCTGCAATCGTATGGCTGTCGATGGGGCCGAACTCGTTGACCAGAACCGCGCGCATTGTGCCTCTCAATCCTGTTGCCGCCGCCGCTCCCGCTGCGCCTTTGCGGCGTCCAGGCTGGCGTTGATAATTTCGTGATAGCCGGTGCAGCGGCAGAGGTTGCCGCTGAGCGCGACCTTGATCTCCTCGACCGTCGGGTCGGGGTTCTTCTCCAGATACTCGCTCAGCGTCATCAGGAAGCCGGGTGTGCAGAAGCCGCATTGCAGGGCGAAATTCTCGTGAAACGCCTGCTGCAACGGACCTAACGAACCGTCCGGCTCGGTCAGGCCCTCAATGGTCTCGATCCCGGCGCCGTCGGCCTGCACCGCCAGCATCAGGCAGGCGCGCACCGCCTTGCCGCCGACGCGGATCGTGCAGGCGCCGCATACCCCGTGCTCGCAGGCGACATGGGTGCCGGTGGCGCCGATTTCCTGGCGCAGGAAATCTGTCAGCAACATCCGCGGCTCGGCGAAACCCTCTTCGGGCATCCCGTTCAGGGTGAAGCGGACCGGATAACGGCCGTCGCGATTGAGCCGTTTCATGCCGCGGCCCGATTGCCGGCCGTCGCCGCGATCGCCTGCCGGCCGAGATGGCGCACGAGCTGGCGGCGGTGGCGCGCCGTGGCGTGGATGTCGTCGCTGCCGCCGAGCGCCCAGGCGAGGTCGTTGAGCGCGTCGTCCACGGCGTCGTCGGGCAGGCTCTCCCAATGGCAGACTTCCGGCCGGTCGGCGACGCCGCCCACGGCCAGGCTTACCGCATCGCCGGCTCGTCGCGCCGCCACTGCGACGATGGCGAAATCGCCGTGGCGCAGATGGAATTCCCGGAACGCAAAGCGCTCGCCCTGACGCGCCTTGGGAAGGCGGGCCCGCACCGCCAGTTCGTCCGGCGCTTTCGCCGTCGTCAGAATGCCCTGCTGAAATTCGTCGGCCGAAACCGTACGCACCCCGCGGGCGCTGCGCAGTTCGATCCCGCCGTCGAGCAAGGCAAGGCAGAGCGGGAGTTCCGAAGACGGATCGGCGTGGCACAGGGAACCGCAGACCGTGCCGCGGTTGCGGGTCTGGAAATGGCCGACATGGGGCAGGGCATCGGCGACGACCGGCAGGGTCGCCGCTAGATCTGGCCAGTCCGCCAGGTCGCCCTGGGTGACCGCCCCGCCGATGGCGATGCAATCGCCTTCGTCGTCGATACCGGCGAGTCCCGGAATCCGGTTGATGTCCACCAGGATTTCCGGCCGGACGAGGCGCATGTTCAGCATCGGCATCAGGGACTGCCCGCCCGCCAGTACGCGGGCCTCGTCGCCGTGCTCGGCGAGGGCCGCCACCGCTTCTTCGATACTCTCGGGGCGCACATAGTCGAAGGGCGCCGGTTTCATGTCCGGCCCCCGGCAAGCCGCCGCAGCCGGCCGGCCAGGCCGCGTGGCGGAGTGTCCGTTGCTTCGCCGCCGGCTTCGCGGACCAGCGCGCGCAGGAACCGGTCGATCAGTTGCCGGGCCGCACCGCGGATCATGCGCCCACCGACCGCCGCCACCTTGCCCGACAGTTCGACGGAGTACCTGTAGCGGACCAGGGTGCCGCCATCTTGCGCGGCCAGTTCGAAGGCGCCGCTGCCGCGCGACGAGCCGAGCGGGCCGTCGGCCGCGCCGACCAGCCGGGCGCGATGGGGCCGCTCCAGATCGGTCAGGTCGATCCGGGCCTCGAACCGGCCCTTGACCGGCCCGGCGCCGAGCACGACCGTGCCGGCGAAGCTGTTGTCGCCGGCCGCCTCAAGGCGCTCGCAGCCCGGCACGATCCGCGCCATCCGTTCCGGATCGAGCAGCAGGGCCCAGACCTGCTCCGGCGTGGCCGGCACCTGCATCTCGCCCGATCCGTCGATGGTCGGGCGGGCCGGCTCCCCCGCAGCTTCGTCCGGCGCGACCGCGGCGGAAGGCGGCGGCTCTTCGCCTTGCAGCCATTCCAGCACCCGGGCCGGCCGCAGCGGCAGCCGGATATCCGCGATGCCCAGCGCGTCCGCCACCGCGTTCGCGATGCACACCGGCGTCGTATACTGGTTGCCCTCGGCGATGCCCTTGGCGCCCAGGCGGGTGTAGGGCGACGGATGGGGCGTCGGGTGGACCAGCCGGATATCCGGCAGTTCCGCGGCCGTCGGCACGAGATATTCGGCGAAGGTGCCGGAGCGGAAGGTGCCGTCCTCCTCGTAGCAGAACTCCTCCAGGAAGGTCGCGCCGTAGGCCGAGGCCCAGGAGCCGCGGATCTGCCCTTCCGCCAGGCCGGGATTGAGGATCGTGCCGCAATCGTGGGCCGAGACATATCGGTCGACCGTCACGACGCCGGTATCCGGATCGACCTCGACGCCGCAGAAATCGAAGCCGAACCCGTAGGCGAGCGAGGTGTTGATCTCGTCCTTCGCGGTGGTCGGCGTCAGCTCCGGCGCGTTCCACATGGCGGTCTCGCGGATGCCGGGCTCGACATCGTCGGGCAGGCTGGACGGCGACCAGTGCGCCAGCCCGCCGATGCGGTAGAAGGGAATGGCGTTGTCAGGGTTGTTGGCGGCGTGAATATTGCCGTCGGTGAATTCGACATTGTCCGCCGGCACGTTCAGGTTCGCCGCCGCGATGCGGGCCATCTTCTCGCGCACCCGCGTCGCCGCCTGGTGCGCCGCGCTCGCCGAGGCCGGCGCGAAGCGGCAGGAATAGTTGCCGGCGGCGATCGACCAGCCGTCCTTGGCCGTGTCGGTATCCAGCGCGACCACGACATCGTCGGGTGTCAGGCCGAGTTGGTCGGCGACGATCTGGGCCAGTGCGGTCTGGTGGCCCTGGCCCTGGGGCACCGAATCGCCGATCACGTTCACCGAGCCCAGGGCGTCGACCGCCACGGTGACCGAGGCGACGGCGCCGTCCTTCGGCCCGGCGCGCTCGCGCTCCCGGCCGGTCTTGACCGTCGAGATATAGCCCATGTTGGACTGGCTGGGCTCGACGCAGGCGGCATAACCGATGCCGTAGAGCCGGCCTTCGGCGCGCGCCGCGTCGCGCTTGCGCTTGAGCGCCGCCAGATCGCCCTGCTCGACCGTTTCGTCCACGGTCCGGTGGTAGTCGCCCGAATCGAGCAGGGAGCCGGCGACCGCCTTGTAGGGAAACATGTCCGCCGTAATCAGGTTTTTGCGGATCAGGTCCAGCGGATCCTGCCCGGTCAGCACGGCGATGCGCTGCATCATGCGCTCGACCGCGAAATAGAGCTGCGGCCCGCCGAAGCCGCGCACCGCCCCGGTCGGGCATTTGTTGGTCGACACGATATGGTTGGTGACTTCGAGATGCCGGATGCCGTAGCCGTTGGTCGAGACGCCGTGCATCCGGTAGATCGGCGCCGGCATCGGCGCGCGCAGATAGGCGCCGTGGTCGTCCCAGTGGGTGAGCCGCAAGCCGGTCACCGTGCCGTCTTTCGTATAGGCGGCCTCGACCTTCGTAACCCGGTTCGGCGCGACGCTCGACGCCGACAAATGCTCCAGCCGGTCCTCGATCCACTTGACCGGCCGCCGCGCCTTGCGGGCGAGCACGCACAGCACGACGATATAGGGGAAGATCACCAGCTTGGAGCCGAAGCTGCCGCCGGAATTCTTCGGGCTGCGGTGGCGCAGGGCGGCGGTGCGGAGGCGCAGGGCGAGCGCCATCACCGTATGGACCGAAAACGGGCCCTGGAAATTGGACAGCACGTCGAAGCCGCCGGTCTCGCTGTTGGCCTCGACCACCGCGGCATAGGTTTCCATCGGTGTAATGGAGTTGCGCGGATACCGGATCGTCAGTTCCGTCGTGCATTCGGCCTCGGCGAAGGCCCTGTCAGGCTCGCCGTGCACGAAATGCCGTTTCGAAACGCAGTTGGAGTCGCTGCGCGGATGCAGCTTCGGCGCGTCCGGCTCGCACGCCGTGACCGGATCGACGACCGCCGGCAGCACATTGTACGTCACCCGGATCAGGTCGGCGGCGTCCTCGGCCCGGTAGCGGTCCGTTGCCGCCACGGCGACCACAGGCTCTCCGACATAGCGCACCTTGTCGACGGCGAGGCCGTAATAGTCGATCGGGTTCTCGAAGCCGACGATCATCGGATCGGTCTCGGCCGCCATGTCCGCGCCGGTCACGACCGCGAACACCCCCGGCATGGCGAGCGCCGCGCTGGCGTCGATGGCAACGACTTCGGCATGGGCGTGGGGCGAGCGCACGAAGGCGGCGTGCAGCGTGCCCTTCTTCACCGGCACGTCGTCGACGAAGCCGCCCTCGCCGCGCAGCAGGGAGCGGTCCTCGATCCGGGGCATACGCCGGCCGACATAGCCGTCTTCCGGGCGGACGTCTTCCGGGATCGCAAAGTCCGGCATAATGCTCCTGACAGGTCGCGGGGCGGCAGCGCGCCCTGAGATAGCCGCCGTGGCAGGGCTGCGCAACGGCGTTCCCTTCCCGGCGCTATGGACAGGCCGGCAATATTCGTACGATATGCGCCCGAACGGCGGGGAGGATACGCGTTGGGCTGGCTGGTCGGCGTCGATGTGGGCGGGACGTTTACCGACTTCTTCGCCACCCGGCTCGAAGACGGCGCCACACGGATTTTCAAGCGGCCGTCCACGCCGCACAATCCGGGCGAGGCGATCGTCCGGGGGTTGCAGGAAATGGCCGCGGCGCTGGACGTCGATCCGGCGGCTGTCGACCGCCTGTGCCACGGCACGACCGTCGCGACCAACGCGCTGATCCAGCGGCGCGGCGGCACGGTCGCCCTGGTGACGACCGAGGGCTTCCGCGACCTGCTGGAAATCGGCCGCCAGACCCGGCCGCACATGTATTCGCTGCAGGTCGATCATCCGGCGCCGCTGGTGCCGCGCCGCCGGCGCTTCGAGGTCCGCGAACGGATGGGGCCGGCCGGCGAGGTGCTGATCGAACCGGACGAGGAGGGGCTGACCGCAGTCGCCGAGGCCGTCGCCGCGAGCGGCGCGCAATCCTGCGCCGTGTGCTGCCTGTTCTCCTTCGTCGATCCGGCGCACGAACGGCGCATCGCCGAGGCGCTGAAGAAGCGGCTGCCGGACCTGTCGCTGTCGCTGTCCTCCAGCGTGCGGCCGGAATTCCGCGAATACGAGCGGTTCTCGACGACGGTGCTGAACGCCTATCTCCAGCCGATCATCGCCGGTTATCTGGCCTATCTCGAGGCCGAAACGGTGGCGCTGGCGCCGGACGCCGCGATCCGCATCTACCAGTCGAGCGGCGGGCTGATGTCGGTCGGGACCGCCCGGACCTACCCGATTCGCACGGCGCTCAGCGGCCCGGCGGCGGGCGCGGTCGGCGCGGTCCACACCGCCAGGGGCGCAGAGCGGCCGAACGTCATCACCCTCGACATGGGCGGCACCAGCGCCGATGTCGCGCTGATCCGCGAGTACGATGCCGGAATCGGCCTGGACCGGGAGGTGGCCGGCTTCCCGGTGCGCCAGCCGACGGTCGATATCCACACGGTCGGCGCCGGCGGCGGTTCGATCGCCTGGTTCGACCGAGACGGGCTGCTCAAGGTCGGGCCGCGCAGCGCCGGGGCCGAGCCCGGACCGGCCTGTTACGGCCGTGGCGGCACGGAACCGACGGTGACCGACGCCAATCTCGCGCTCGGCCGCCTGTCGCCGGTCGGGTTGGCGGGCGGCGACCTTGCGCTGGACGAGGGCGCGGCACGGCGCGCTATCGAGCCGGTGGCGCAGCGGCTCGGCTTCTCCGTCGAGAAAACCGCGCAGGGCATCCTCGGCATCGTCGTCGCCAACATGGTGCGGGCGGTGCGGACGATCTCGGTTGAGCGCGGCCTCGATCCGCGCGGCTATGCCCTGATGCCGTTCGGCGGGGCCGGGCCGCTCCATGCGGCGGCGGTGGCCCGGGTCCTCGGTATCGGGGAGATCGTCGTTCCCGGCGCGCCGGGGATCCTGTGCGCGCAGGGGCTGATCGTCTCCGACCTGAAGGAGGAATTCGTGCGCAGCGGCCGATTTACGCTGACCGCCGACGGGCTGGCGGGCATCGGTGCGGTGCTGGACGCTCTGGAGGCCGAGGCCCGCGACTGGTTCGAGACGGAAGGCGTGGCGCCGGAGGATCGCGGCCTGATGCTGTCTTTCGATGCTCGCTATGTCGGGCAGAATTTCGAACTGCCGGTTGCTTTCGCCGCCGAGACGCCGGGCGTGCTGGCGCGGCCGGCGGAGCCCGATACCGTCGCGCAGGACTTCCATGCCGAGCACGAGCGGCACTACGGCTTCCACAGCGCGGGCGAGCCTATCGAGATCGTCAACATCCGCGTCGCCGCCACGGGCCGGATGGCGGCGGTCGGAGAATCCGCCGCCGGGCCGATGGCGGATCGTGCGCCCGAACCGGCCGCCCGCCGCCCGGTCTGGTTCGACGGCGACTGCGCTGTCGAGACTCCGGTCTACAGACGCGAGTCGCTGGCGGCCGGCATGGCCTTCGCCGGCCCCGCCATCGTCGAGCAGCTCGATTCGACGACCGTCGTCTTTCCCGGCGACCGGGCAGCGGTCGACACCGCCGGCAATCTTGTCATCGCCGTTGCGGGAGGCACGCCATGACGGCCCCTTCGACTCCGCTCGATCCGGTCACGCTGGAGATCATGGCCAACGGCCTGCGCTCGGTCGCGGACGAGACCTTCGCCGCCCTGATGAAGAGCGCCTATTCGACCAACATCAAGGAACGGCGCGACCATTCGACGGCGATCATGGACCCGGCGGGCCGGCTGATCGTCCAGGCCGACGCCTCGCTACCGATCCATCTCGCCTCCATGGGCGGGCTGATGGAGAGCCTGCTCGCCCGCTTCGGCGACGACCTGCGCGACGGCGACCTGTTCGTCGCCAACGATCCCCATGTCGCCGGCGGGACCCACCTGCCGGATATCAACATGGCGATGCCGGTGTTTTTCGAGGGCGAGCTCGTCGCCTTCATGTGCAACATCGCCCACCATGCCGATGTCGGCGGCGCCGTGCCCGGCAGCATGGCCGGCGGTCTGACGGAGATTTACCAGGAAGGCCTGCGCATCCCGGTGGTCCGCCTGTTCCGGGAAGGCGTCCTCCAGCAGGACCTCCTGGACCTGATCCTGCTCAACGTCCGTGTGCCGGCCGAACGGCGCGGCGACTATTTCGCCCAGATCGCGTCCTGCCGGCTCGGCCGCAGCCGGCTGACCGAGATTCTCGGCCAGTACGGAATCGCCGCGGTCCGGGACGGCTTCGGGCAGATCGTGACGCGCACGGCCGCGCGGATGCGCGCCGCCATCGCCGGCCTGCCGGACGGTGTCTACCGCTTCGAGGACGCGATGGACGACGACGGCATGGGCGCGACCGACATCGCGATCCGGCTGACGATCGCGGTGGACGGCGGCGACATCCATTTCGACTTTTCCGGTTCGGCGAAACAGGTCACGGGCAATATCAACGTCACCCGCAACGCCACCCAGGCCTCGGTCTGCTACGCCCTCAAGGCGCTGCTGGACCCGGACGCGCCGAACAACCAGGGCGTGCTGGACCTGCCCCGGTTGACGGTCGAGAAGGGCAGTCTGCTCGACGCCGCCTTCCCCGCGCCGGTGGCGGCCCGGGCCAACACCTGCCAGCGCATTATCGACGTCATCCTCGGCGCGCTGGCGCCGGCCCGGCCCGAAGCGGCGGTCGGCGCGGCCAACGGCGCCAACACTACCGCCGTCTTCGCCGGCGCCGATCCGCGCACCGGCGAGGATTACGTCTATCTCGAAACCCTGGGCGGCGGCTTCGGCGGCCGGGCGGCGAAGGACGGCAAGGACGGCGTGCAGGTGCACATCACCAACACCTCCAACCTGCCGGTCGAAGCCATCGAGATGGAATATCCCCTGCGCGTCCTTTCTTACGGGCTGATCGCGAATTCGGGCGGTCCCGGCCGGCAGCGCGGCGGCATGGGTCTGGAGCGCGTCGTCGCGCCGGTCGGCCATGCCTGCACCTTCAACGGCGCCGGCGAGCGCTTCGCCCGGCAACCCTGGGGCGTCTTCGGCGGTGGGCCGGCGGCGACCGGCGAGTTCCGCCACGTTACGGCGGATGGCGAAACGGCCCGTCTTGCCAACAAGCCGATCGGCGTGACGATCGCGCCGGAAGAAGCTGTGATCGTGCGCACCCCCGGCGCCGGCGGCTACGGCGACCCGGCCGAGCGCACGGCGGAAGCGCTCGAAGACGACCGGACCAGCGGGAAGTTCGACGAAGACTGGCTGGCGGAGAATTATCCGCAGGCGCGGCAGGGTCGGAGCCGCCCTTCGTTAGGCCGCTTCGCGGCTACTCAAGATGAGGGAGGCTGATAAAGTTCTCATCTCGAATCGACCGAATTGAATTCGGGACGTATCGACAGGCCGACATACGCTGGGCATTGTCTCGACAGCTTTTTTGGTGAACTGCTAGAGTGCAACGAAGCGGACTGCATATAGATACACCGGGTATCCGGCGCTCCAAGCCTACAGGTGGTGGCGACAGAGTGTGCGACCTGCGTCAGGGTCGTCGGCGGCACCGGGGACAAATGAATCCCGCAGCGAGGAGCGATCGCCGAGTGAGACACTCAATCGCAATGAAGGGCAAGGCTTAGGAGAGTGCCGAAGAGTGAAGCGGGCGAATAACATTAACCCGGCAATTCTTGAGTGGGCACGCGAGACCGCTGGCCTTGAGCTTGAGGAGGCTGTTGGCCGGCTTGGGTTCATCAAGGCGACGGAAGAGGAAAGCGCAGCTCAACGGTTGCTGTCGTTCGAGAGCGGTGAACGCAAGCCGACGCGCAATCAACTCCTGAAGTTCGCAACAGTATATCGGCGTCCGTTGCTGACATTTTACATGAAGCAGCCGCCGGCAAGAGGCGACCGTGGCGAAGATTTTCGACAGACCGCGAGCCGGCTGCCGCGACGCGAAAATTCACTTTTGGATGCGCTACTGCGAGATATTCACGCGCGTCAGGAGATGGTCAGGAGCCTAATTGAAGATGAAGAAGAAACACGTGAATTGCCATTCGTCGGCTCCGCAAAAATCGATCAGGGAGCGGATACTGTAGCCGCATCGATCGCCGCCACGCTACAGTTCACTCATCGTAACCGGGCGTCGCGGCGAGGGGACGCCGACGCACTGTTTGAGACTCTTCGCGAGCGAGCGGAGTCCGTCGGAGTGTTTGTTCTTCTCGCCGGCGATCTCGGCTCCTATCACACCGCACTAGGTCCTGAAGTTTTCCGAGGCTTTGCGATCGCGGATCGAATTGCGCCTTTCGTGATCATCAACAATCAGGACGCTCGCGCTGCTCGATCCTTCACGTTACTGCATGAATTGGCGCATGTTTGGCTCGACACATCCGGCGTGAGTGGGGCGCCTTCGCCGGAAACACCGACGTCGCTTCGTGATCGGATTGAGCGGTTCTGTAACGACGTTGCAGGCGAATTTCTGCTTCCTGCGGTCGCGCTGCGCACGCGGACGGAGAAACCAATTGCCGGGAACAAAGAAAGCGCGGCCGAGTTCATACGAGTTCTCTCGGACGAGTGGTCGGTCAGCGAACCCATGGCAGCTTACCGGCTCAACCGTACTGGTCTTGTGGAAACGCGGATCTATCGAGAGCTTGTAGCCGACTACGCCGTGCGGTGGCAGCGCCACCGTCAACGCCAACGGGAACAGAATCGAAATGATGGCAGCGGTCCAAACCGGCATGTCGTGATTCGTAGCAGGCTCGGCCATGCGCTCCTCGATGTCGCGCGGCGCAACCTGCGGGAAAATACCCTTACCCACACCAAAGCCGCCAAGCTTCTCGGCGTGAAGGCGGGTGCAGTCGAACCATTGCTCCGGGGCTACGAACAAAACCGCGGTGCCATGATCCAAAGTGCGGGATAAGGGATTGGCGTGCTTTATTTGATCGACGCCAATGTTTTGATTCGTGCTCACGAGGACTACTACCCGCTGGACCGTGTCCCGCAGTACTGGATATGGCTTGAGCAGGAAGCAATTGCCGGCCGGATCAAGATGCCATTCGAAATTCACAATGAAATTGCCGTTTCGACCGGCCCCCTAAAAGATTGGATTTGTAGCAAGGAAATAAAAGAAGCTTTGGTTCTCGATGAAGAAGTCGACACCTACCTGGCTGAAAGGGTTTTGACGGAAGGTTACGGTGTACATCTGACGGATAGCGACCTGGAAAAGATAGGGCAGGATCCATTCTTGATAGCTTACGCGCTTGCAGCAGAGGATCGCGCGGTCGTGACCAAGGAGATGCCGAAGCCGAGCGCGCGGCGGGCCAATCGGAAGATTCCCGATGTGTGTGATACGTTGAATGTGCGTTGGATGCGTGATTTCGACTTGTATCGGACATTGCATTTCACGACTGCAGGTTCTTGATGGTCTCCGGCACCAATAAACAGGACGGCAGTTGGCATCGAGTCTGTTGCGCGGATTCCGCCACAACTGCTGCGCAGGCCCCTCCGCCGGTTGCAGCGATAGTGTTTCGCGGAATGCAGTCGCGGTCATTGCAGCCGGTTGGCGTGAATTTTGGTATCTGACTGTCGCGCTGCTACTAAGCAGTTCCCCGGAGTCCGCGTTGATCGGCCCCGGCGGCTGGGATACGGTTGCCGCGGCAGCGCCTGTGCGCGAATTTGAAGAAGATTGGAGTCCCGCCATTTTCCTGCGTAATTACTGGTACGTCGCGGCGTGGAGCGAGGAGGTCGGGCGCGAGCCGTTGCAGCGCTGGCTGCTCAACGAACCCGTCGCGATGTGGCGCCGGCGCGACGGCACGCCCGCCGCGCTTGCCGACCGCTGCCCCCACCGCGGGGCGCCGCTGTCGAACGGCCGGATCGTCGGCGACGACATCAGGTGCGGCTATCACGGGCTGTCTTTCTGCGGCGACGGCAGTTGCACCGCCGTGCCCGGCGTCGAGACCCTGCCGGCCGGCCTTTCGACCCGCGCCTATCCGGTCGTCGAACGCTGGGGCTGGATTTTCCTCTGGATGGGCGATCCCGCACTGGCCGACGAATCGGCGATACCCGATTATCACTGGAAGGACGATCCGGGCTGGGCCGGCCGGGGCGAGACCCTGCCCGTCGCGGTCAACTACGAGCTGGTGCGCGACAATCTCCTCGACCTGTCGCACGCCCACTTCGTGCACCGGAACACGCTGGCGACCGACGCGGTGGTCGATGCGCCGGTGACGACCGAATTCGACGGCGAGCGCCTGCGGGTGATCCGCGACATGCGCGGCATAGAACCGTCGCCCTTTTTCAAGCGGCTGTGCGGCTTCAACGGCAAGGTCGACCATCGCCAGCAGGTCGAGTTCACGCCGGCGGCCAATATCGTCATCAGCGTCCGGGTCAATTCGACCGAAAACCCGGACCACGCTTTCGAAAACCGGGTGCTCAACGCGATGACGCCGGAGACCGACCGTTCGACGCACTATTTCTGGTCGCTGGAGCGCGACAGCCAGCTTGAGGACGAGGCGCTGACCGACGCCATGTTCACCGCCAACCGCGATACCTTCTTCGAGGATGTCGCGGTGATCGAGGCGCAGCAGGAAATGCTCGACAGGGCGCCCGAGCCTGCGCGGCCGGTGCGCTGGCATGTCGACAAGGGCGTCGACCGGGCGCAGCGCTGGGTCGCGAAGCTCCTGCGCGAGGAGGCGGCGCAATGCGCCGCCGCCGCCGAAGCCGGCTGACCCGGTGACCGGGCTGACCGACTTTCCGCGTCATGCGCCGGCGCTCGCGCAGCGGTATCGCGACGCCGGTTTCTGGAACGACGACAGGCTCGCAGACTACCTGGAGCGCTGGGCCGACGAGACGCCGGACAAGGTCGCCATCGCCGCGCCGGACCGGGACATCACCTACGCCGAATGGCGCGCCGCCTCGCGCCGCTTCGCCAACGCCCTGCTCGGGCTGGGGCTGAAACGCGGCGATGTGGTCGCCATCCAGTATCCCAACCGTCCCGAATTCCTCATCGCCTTTCTCGGCGTCGCCATGATGGGCGGCGTGCTGTGCACCCTGCACATGCCCTACCGCGCCGGCGAGATGGCGCCGCTGATGAACCACGGGCGGGCGCGGGCGGTCATCTGCACCGCCGCTGACGAAAAATACGATGCGCCCGCCACGATGGCGGGGCTGAAGGCGCAGGTGCCGACGCTCGAACACATCGTCGTCGTCGGTGGAGGCGGGTCGGGCGGGTTCGATTTCGATGCCCTGATCGACGGCGCAGCCGACGATCAGGTGGCCGATCCGCCCGCGCCCGACGATCCGCTCGTCCTGTGTTTCACTTCGGGCACGTCGGCTTCGCCAAAGGGCGTCGTGCGGACCCACGAGACCTTCACCTCGAACCTGCGCATCTATCCGCAGACCATCTGCTTGACCGCCGCCGACCGGATACTGGTCGCGCCGCCGTTTACCCATGTCTTCGGCCTGTCCTGCGGCATGCTCGGCCTGTGCCACGGCGCGACCAACGTGCTGATGTCGCTGTTCTCGCCGGCGCTATACGCCGACCGGCTGATCCGCGGCCGGCCGACGGTGGTATTTTCCGCCCCGGCCCATGTCGCGGCGACGATCAAGGAAGGCCTGCTCGACGACGCCGATCTCGGCTCGATCCGGGACGTCGTCGTCGCCGGATCGGTCTGCCCGCCGGAAGTTGCGGCGGACCTGGAGCGCCGGATGCCGAACGGCCGGACCGGGCAGCTCTTCGGCATGACCGAGACGATCCTGATCATGCAGACGCCGCTCGATGCGCCGCCGGCGGTGCGCCACACCAGCACCGGGCGCAAGACCGCCGGTATCGAGGTGCGCGTCGCCGATCCGGAAACCGACGAGGCGGTCCCGACCGGGACCGAGGGCGAGCTTCAGTTGCACGGCTACAGCGTCTTTCCGGGCTATCTCAACAACCCGGAAGCCAATGCCCGGGCC
>FZLR01000093.1 GCA_900197615.1 Rhodospirillaceae bacterium Spongia-Bin9 | reverse complement strand
CCCCCGCCCCTACGGCGTCTGTTCCAGCAACACGCCGCCGTCGGCGGGCCAGCAGATGGTTTCGCGCTCGCCGGGGTCGTACATCCGGTCGGCGACGCCGCGGTGCTGCTCGACCGAAATATAAACCTCCGGCGCGATCTCGAACACGTCGGTCTCCAGCGAGCCCTTGAATTCGGTCGTGACGTAGGTGCTCTCGACCCGGTTCGCCATGTCCGGATGATCGCCGGTGTGCATCAGGTCGGCGCGCACCGAGAAATGGGCCTCGCGGTCGACATGGACGGCCGCGATATAGTCCGGGACCCGGACGTAGAACATCTTGCCGTAGGCCTCGACCAGAACGATGGAGCCGGAGCGCGACCGCACGGTGCCCCGGACCAGGTTGTTGTTGCCGATAAAGGAAGCGACGAAGCTGGTGCGCGGCGATTCGTAGATTTCCCGCGAGGTGCCGGTCTGCTGGATCAGCGCATCGCTCATCACGATGACCTTGTCGGCCATCGACATGGCTTCCTCCTGGGAATGGGTCACCATGATGAAGGTGATGCCGGTTTCGCGCTGAATCTTCTTCAGCTCGATGATCATCGAATGCCGCAGGTTGTAGTCCAGCGCGCCGAGCGGTTCGTCGAGCAGAAGCACCGTCGGTTCGCTGATCAGCGCCCGGGCCAGCGCCACGCGCTGCTGCTGGCCGCCGGAGAGATCGTGCGGCCGGCGGTCGGCGAGCGGCCCGAGGCCCACCATGTCCACCATCTCCCGGGCCCGGCGCGCGCGCTCTTCCCTGGGCACGCCCTGCATCTTGAGGCTGAACTCGACATTCTGGTGCACGTTGCGGTGCGGGAACAGCGCGAAGCTCTGGAACATCATGGAGGTATTACGCTGGGACGGCGGCAGGTCCGTCACATCGGTGCCGGCGAGCCAGATCTTGCCGCTGGTGACTTCTTCGAGGCCGCCGATCATGCGCAGTGTCGTCGTCTTGCCGCAGCCGCTCGGCCCCAGCAGCGCGACGAACTCGCCATGCCGGATTTCGGCGTTGAAATCGATCACCGCGCGAACGCCGCCCGCAAAGGTCTTGTTGACGCCTTCCAGGACGACGTCGAGTTCGCTCATGGGCTGTCCTGCGCTCCGGCCCGGTTATCGCCGGCGATCCTTCCGGCCGAACCGGCCGCCCGGTCAGTCCGTTCTTTCGGTCAGCGCGCTCAGCAATGACCAGATCGTGTCGAACGGCACGTCGGCGAAATCGCCCTGCGACGCCATCCGGCTGAGCATGCCGACAGCGCGCTGCTGCGCCGGGTCGTTGCCCGCGGCTTCCTCAAGCGTCGCAATCGCCTCGCCGAGCGGCGCCTGCCGGGCGTCCCGGCTGCCGAGTTCGCGCTCGACCAGCACCTTGAGCTGCCCGTGGGTCTGTAACAGCAGGCCGCTGTCCGCCGGCCGGCCGAACAGGCCGCGCAGCCCGTTGGCGTTGAAGCGCTCGCGCAGGCCGTCCGGCATGGAATGGGCCAGGCCCTCCATCGCCTCGCCCAGGCCGAAGCCGGAGTTGAACAGGCCGCGGATGGTATCCATCGTGCCGTCGTTGCTGCCTCCGTACATGCGGATATGCGCGCCTTCCAGGGCGTTGCCCATGGCCTTGGCCTGGTCGATATGGACGTCGCGCTCGGCCTCGATGAACAGCCTGGACAGCTCCAGGAACATCGCGGCTTCGTTGTATTTCTTCAGCGCGTCGGCCTTGGCTTCGAGGCCGGCGGCCTCGGCCTTCAGCTTCTCTTCGACCCGCTGGACGCGCAACGCCTCCACTTCCATCTCGGCCCGGCCCCGGGCGCCGGCCTCCCGCTCGACACCCTCTGCGGTGATCTTCTGAGCCTCGCTGCCGGCGTTGGCCCGTGTGAGCGTCGCCGCAGCCTCTTTCTCAGCCGCCTGCTGGCGCGCCTCGGACTGGGTCACCATGTGCATGCTGGCGATCTGCGCCTTGGCCTCCTCGGCGATCCGCTCGGCCTCGGCCTGCTTCTCGGCCTCGATCCTGCGGATTTCCTTGTCGCGCTCGGCCGTGGCGAGATGGCCCGCGGCCTCGGCCGCGTGCGATGCACGGATCTTGTCGGCAGTCGTGGCGAGGCGGCTGGCTTCGACCGCCTCCAACTCCCGCGTCTTTTCCTCCAGTGCGATCTCGCGGTCCCGCTCTTCCTTCTCGCGCGCCAGATAGCGCCGGATATCGACGATCTCGCGTTCCTGCTCCTTGCCGATCAGGGCGATCTCGCGCTCCCGTTCCTCCAGCTCGATGGCAAGCTGGCGTTTGATCTCGGCGGCTTCCCGCTTCGTGCCCTCGTCGATGATCGCCGCTTCTTTCTCGATCCGCGCCGCTTCCAGGGCGCGCTCCTTCTCGATCTCCTCCTGCTGCACGGTCCAGCGCTGCTCGATGACGAAGCGCTGGGTCTCGCTCATTGCCTTGGCCTTTTCGTTGGAGACTTCGCGCTCCTGGTTGGCCGCGGCGAAGGCCTCCTGCTTGTCCAGGTCCAGCAGGTTCAGCCTGGTCGCCAGACTCAGCCTGCGGGTCTCGATCGCGGCCTTTTCGGCGGCCTTGTGGCGCTCGATCCGGGCGGCCTCCTCCTCGGCGGAGATGGCGGTGGCCTGGGAGATATCGGCTTTCTGGCGCTGGACTTCCTTCTGGATCAGGTCGATTTGCTTGTCCTTCTCGGCCTTCTCGCGCGCCAGGGCCCGGTCGATTTCGGCCAGTTCCTCTTCCTTGGCCTTGGCGATGATGGCGATTTCCTTGTCGCGGCGTTCCTGCTCCAGCTTCAGGGCCTTCTGAATCTCCGACGCCTCGCGCTTTTCGGCCTCTTGCGTGATCGCCAGTTCGCGCTCGGTGCGCATCTTCTCGAGTTCGACTTCGTTCTCGATCTCGCGCTCTTCCACCGCTTTGCGCTGGTTCAGGATGAACACCTGTTTCTCGCGCATCTGGAGCGCTTCTTCGTTGGAGACCGCCTTGTCCTGGCTGGCCCGGGCGGTCGCTTCCTGGCGTTCGATCTCCAGCAGTTCGAGCTGCGTATCCAGGTCCTTCTGGCGGATCGCGACAGTGGTGCGTTTTTCTGTGTCGTGAACCTTGCGCCGCGCGTCGCTGGTGATCTCGGTGATGATCTTCAGGCCTTCGGCGTCGAACACGTTATCGGTCTTGAAATGCTCCTTGCCGGTCTGTTCCAGGACGACGATCGTGACTTCCTCCAGGGTCAGGCCGTTGGCACTGAAACTCTCGGTCACGTTGGCCTTGATCGCTTCGGCCATCGCTTCGCGGTTTTCGTGCAGTTCCTGCAGCGATTTGGTGGCGGCATAGCTGCGCAGAGCGCCGATGACCTTGGCTTCCAGCAGGCTGCGGACCTTCTCCGGATCGAAGGTCTTTTCGCCCAGGCTGCGGCCGGCGGTCAGCAGCTCCTGCTCCGTGCGGCCGACATGGGTGTAGAGTTCCGTCGCAACGTCGACGCGGACATTGTCGTGGGTCAGCACCGCCTGGTCCCGCGAACGGCTGACGATCAGCTTGATCGTCTCCAGCGAGACCCAGGTCACCTCGTGGAACACCGGCAGGACGATCGCGCCGCGGCCCAGGCACACCTTGGTGCCGAGGAAGCCGGTGCGGATGAAGCCCATGTTCGACGGCGCGCGCTTATACACCCAGATCGACAGGATGTAGATGATCGCGATGACGATGACCGCCAGCACAATGCCGACGATGATATTCTCAACCATGCTTCCGCCCCTCTGCGTCGCGCATCCTTCTGCGGCGGCCCGATAGCCGCTCGTTCTCGTTCGTTCCAGGCCGGCAGCGGCGGCCGGGCAGATCGGTGGCGCCCGACGTCACCGGGCGCCCCTGCCGCGGGACCGGTCGAGCATGGCGCGCATGTCCTGCGTCGCCTTCTCGTCCACCGCGCAGGCCGGCGTGCTGCCCGTAACGACAACACCATACCGATCCTTGGCCGCCGCCGTCGAGATCAGTCCGCGCCGGACGTCTTTTTGAACCCGTTCCGGCTCCCGGTCCAGCGGATTGCCCCATCCGCCGCCGCCGGCCGTGCGGAAAATCAGCCGGTCGCCGGCCGCCACCTTCACGCGGTCGACCTTCGATCCCGGCTGTTCGCGGGCGCCGTCGGTCCGGACGACGATCGCGGCGGATGAAGCTCCCGCTTCGCCGCCGTTGCGGCCCCAGGGCCGCGAATGTTCGCGCTCGTCGCGCCAGCTCACCTCGCCGGCGGCCCGGAAGCGGTAGACCTTCTCGACGCCGCAACCGCCGCGCTGCGCCCCGGCGCCGCCGCTGTCGGCAATCGCCCCGACGCTCTCAATCGTGACCGGACGGTCGGTCTCGAGCTGCTCGACCGGCCGGGTCCTGGCGCCCGACGAGAGCGAACGGCCGTCCTGCCCGTCCCGTCCCGCACGCGCCGGACCGCCCCCGAACAGCCGGTCGCCGAAGCGGACGGCCCGGCCCCGTGCGTCGCGGCCGTTGAAGGCGACGAACGGGCTGGAGCCGTAGCCAGCTGCCGTTGCGGCCTCCGCCGCGCACTGGCCGAGCGCGCCGTTCAGCACATCGTAGACACGGGCCAGGGTCTGCGCCCCGCTGCCCAGCGGCGCCGGAAAGTGCGGCTGCAGCAGGCTGCCCGCCGGGATGCTGATCCGGAAGGGCGCCAAAAGCCCGTCGTTGACCGCGATTTCCGGATCGAACGTCCGGATCAGCAGGCTGCCCGCGATATGGGCGAAGGCGGCATCGTCGAGGAGCAGGTTGACCGGGCCTTCGGCCTGGGCCGCGGTGCCGGTCCAATCGAAAAACGCCTGCTCGCCCTCGCGCCAGACCGCCAGCTTGAGGGTGAACGGGCCGTTGCCGCAGCCGTCGTCGTCGAGCGTGTCCTCGAAGGATTTCGGCTCTTCCGGCAGACGCTCGGCAACGATCTTGCGCATAGCGCGCTCGGTCCGCTCCAGCGTGGCCTTGCAGGCCTGCCGGTAGCTTTCGGTTCCGAAGCGATGGCACAGATCGGCAATCCCCTGCTCGCCGGTTTGCGCCGCCGCCACTAGCGCCCGAAGTTCGCCATGGGCGGCATCGGAATCGGGCATGTTGTTCAGGATCACATCCAGCGCGGCCCGGTTTTCGCCGCCATGCTCGAAAATGCGGACCGGCGGGATGCGCATGCCTTCGCCATAGACAGTTGTCGCCCCGTTCGGGCTGCTGCCCGGCGCCGCGCCGGCGCCATCGGCCACGGGCGCTGCGGCAACGCTGAAACCGACAAGCTCGCCGCCTGTATCGGGGCCGAATACCGGGACGACGGCGGTCCACATCCCCGCCGATCCGCCGGCATAGGGATCGCTGAGCAGGAAAACGTCGCCAGGCCGGAAATCGCGCGACCGCTCGCGAAGAAGCGCGGCGACGGCCGGCGACGGCCTTCCGATCAGCGTCGCGCCGCGGGCGTCGGTCAATGTCGAGGCTTCGCCGGATTTGTGGCGCACCGAATCGGCCATGGCGCCCTGCGCCAGAACGATCCCGTTTTCCTTGCGGATCTGGCGCCAGGCGGCCTCGATCCGGTCCAGCGCCAGCGCGTCCAGCGCGCCGCTGGAGGCCGGGGCAGCCCGCGGCGAGGCCGGTTGTGCGACCGGCAGGGTTCGCCCGGCAGCGGAGGCCGAAGGCCGGGCGCCATGGGCCAGGGCATCGGCCGCCTTTGCAAGCGCCGACTGCCGGGCCGCTTCCAACGCCGCGTCCCGGTCTTCGCCGGCCGGCGCATCGCCGAATTCGAGGGCCGAACGGCCATCCGCCGTCAGCCTGTAAAGCGCCGAGAGCGTACCGCCGGTAACCTGCGTCTCGACAAGTTCAGCGGACCAGTCCGGGCCGAAGCGCCGGTTCAATATCTTATCGATATCGGGGTCGATATCGGGCGCCGCTTCTGCGTGCGGCTGGGCCGCCTGCGCCGCCGAAGCCGCCGGCCGGTTCTGCCGGTTGCGCAGGCCGGCGGCATCGGCCTGGCGCTGGCGGTCTGCAAACGTCCGGTCGAACTGCTCCCGGGTCGATTGCAGCAGGTCGTCGAGCGACGTTACCGGGGGGCGGGAGCTTGTCATGCGGCAGCCTTTTCGCTGCGATCCGGCGCGATGACGAGGGCACCGTCGGCTTCTGCGGCACCCGCATAGCCGGGATGGATCGCCGCCGTCCAGCCGCCGCCGACAACCAGGGCCGGGCCGGCAATCCGGCTGCCGGCTTCCAGCTTTCCAGCTGCGTAGACCGGCGCGCTGAAGAAATTGCCGTCGAGATATATGCGTTGTTCGTCAATCCGCGCGCCGGAGGCGTCGCCCATGCCGGCCGTCCGCCGCACACCCCCGTTTCGCGATGCACCGTTACGCCGTGCCGCCGGCCTGCCGCCGGCAATGGCGCGCAGACGGACCAGTTCGACCGGCCCGGCCAGCCGGAGGCCATGGCGTTGCTCGAAAGCCGAGTGGAAACGGTCCGTCAGGTCGCGCAATCCCCAGTTCGGCAGGTTGGCCGGATCGATCTCGAGCGCGAAATCGCCGCCGCCGCCGCGATAGCGGACATCGGCCTCGAAGCGAAGCTGGCGGGCGGTTTCGGGCGCGTTTTCCTCATCCAGCCAGGCGTTCGCTCTGGCAGCCAGTCCATCCAGATGCTCTCCGACGGCCGCTGCGTTCGAATCGTCGATAAGGAACCGGCAGCTATGCCCGAATTCCTGGCGCGGCACGGCCTCGACATAGCCGCGGGCCGACATCGTGCCGGGCCGAGCCGGGACGATGACCGGACCGTCGCCGCACAGGATGGCGAGCGCATTGCCGTGCAGCGGCCCGGCGCCGCCATAGGCGACCAGCGGCATTCCGGCGATATCGACGTCATGCGCCGCTGCGGTCTGCCGCAGCGCGCCGTACAGTTTCTCGTTGGCCAGATCGCGAATGCCCTGCGCGGCGTGATGGGGGCCGACGCCCAGCCGGTCGGCAAGCCGGCCGATGGCGGTTTCGGCTGCAGCGCGGTCCGGCGCCGGTCCGTCGCCGGATGCTGCCGGAATAAGGCCGAGCATGAGATTGGCGTCGGTCAGGGTCGGCCCGTCGCCGCCGAAACAGGCAGGGCCGCCGGCTGCAGCCTCCGGCCCGACGCGCAAGGCGCCGTGGCCGGTTATCCGCACGGCCGCGCCGCCGCCGGCGCCCGCGTGCGCAATGGCGATGGAAGGCAGCGTAAGGTTTGCGCCGGCGACCGGCGTCTTGCGTGTCACCACGGGCGCGCCGTCCAGAACGATCCCGATCGTCGTCGCGCCGCCGCCCATATCCAGGGCGAGCGCATCCCGGCTTCCGGCGCGCGCCGCTGCGACGGCGGCAGCGGCCACACCCGCGGCCGGCCCGGCGTTCAGCGCATCGACCGGCGCCTCGCCGGCATGGCCGACCGACATGGAACCGCCATCGGCGCGGGCGATCCGGATTTCGGCGGAGAATTCCCGGGACCGCAGCGTGTCTGCGAGACTGTCTAAATAGCCGGCCAGCTGCGGGCGCAGGACGGCAGTCGCGACAGCTGCGACCGTACGCTCGTAGTCGGCGGCTTCCCGGACGACATCGCTGGACAGGGTCACAGGCAAGTCGCCGGCGATATCGCCGATCGTCGCCTTCAGCGCCTGCTCATGCGCCGGGTTCGCCGCCGCGTGGAGCAGAGAAATCGCGATCGATTCCGCACCCAGGTCGCGCAGAGTCCGAATCGCGGCCTTCGCCCCGGCCTCGTCGATCGGCTGCTGCACCTGGCCCCGGGCGTTCATGCGCTCGGCGATGCCCAGCGTCGCCACGACCCGGCCGGCCAGCGGGCTCGGACCCTGCCCGCGCGCCAAATGGAGCACATGTTCGAAGCCGGCGGTGACCAGCAGGCCGACGGCCGGTCCGCCGGCCGCTGCCGGGTCCAGGCCCGGCGCGCCGTGGACCACCGTGCCGATATCGCCCGGCGCTGCGCCGGCTTTGTCCGCCAGCTGGCCGATACCCGCTGCTATGGCCGCTGCCGGATCTTCGGGCCGGTTCGGCAGTTTGAGCGCGTGCGCCGCCCCGGAATCGTCGAGCAACAACAGATCCGTGAAAGTCTTCCCGATATCGATACCCAGGCGGTGGGGCATGGGGTTTCCGTCAATCCTCCTGCGCGAACCGTTCATGCGGGCGCTCGCGGATAATTCCCAACCCGGCGCACGCCGTCAACCGATGCAGAGCCGGTCGCGGGGCGGCTCTTTGGCCTCTGTGTCGGGGCTTTTTTTCCGAAACCTTGTATGCTGTACTGCCCGCCGTTTCAGCAACCGGACCCCGTTCGAGCCATGGCGCAGGAAACCGAAGGCGTGCGTTCCCTTCGATACTGGATCGTAGTCGTCGGCCTCCTGATCCTGGCGGTCTTCGTCTATTTCTATCCGCCGTTCGAGAAACTGGTCAGCGACAGCATCCGCGGGCTGGCCTCGTCGACCATCGTTTTCTGGTTCGCGGCCTTCGTCGGCGTCATCGCCTATGTCATCGCGCACTGGCAGTCTTTCCGCCAGCATTTCTTCCGCCGGGTCAACGATCTCGATGCCGAAGGGCTGGTCTTCGATACCCTGCAGGTGGCCCTGCTGGTCGCGCTGATCCTGTGCGCAGGCGGCATCCTTCAAACGATCGAGATGCTCAGCCTGCACCTGATCGACAAGGGCACGGTGCTCGATCCGCTCTTCGGCCGCAAGCTGCTGGCCATGATCGTCATGGTGATCCTGGCGATCGGCTTCTACTTGCTGCACCGCATGGTGCGCGCGTTCCGCCTCGGCCGGCGCCCCGGCCGCACCCCGCCTCGGCGCGGCAGCAGCGCATAGGCCGCGCGGGGCCTACGCCTCGGCCAGCGCGTTGAAGGCGGTCAGCGAACCTTCGATTTCCGCGCGGTCCATCCCCTGAACGATGAAGACGACGCGCGAGCGGCGGTCGCCGTCGGGCCAGCCGGTCATGTGGGTCGGCGGATGGACGATATGCTGCACGCCGTTGATCAGGACCGGATCGGCGACCCCGGCGACGTTCAACATGCCCTTGACGCGCAACACCCGCTCGCCGTGGCGGTTCAGCAGCATGCTCATCCACAGGCCGAACGCGGTCCAGTCCATCGGCCCGTCGAACCGCAGGCAGAAGGAGCCGACCCCATGGCTGTGATCGTGGCCGACCCCGCCGGCGGGTCCGGCGAAACCGTCCAGCCAGCCGGAGATCTCGCGCCGCTTGCCATCCGGCGTGTACAGATCGCCGGTCAACAGGGCATCCGGGTCGAGCGGATCGACGTCCAGGTCGACGACGGCCGCCGCCGCGTTGATTTCGCGCACCGCAGCGCGCGTCGCCCGGCCGCCGTCGTCGGCCAGCGCTGTCTTGGTCAGGACCAAGCGATCGGCGATCGCCGCCTGCTTGACCGATTCCGGATGGCGTTCGAGCTGAGCCGCGCCGTTGACCGCATCGACGACGGTGACGACGTTGCCGAGCCGAAAGTGGTGCTGGAGCACCGGCTCGGCGAGGATCGTGTAAGCGATGGGCGTTGGGTCGGCGAGGCCCGAGGTCTCGATGGCGACGCGGCGAAAGGCCGGGATTTCGCCGCGCTCGCGTTGGGAGAACAGGGTCCTCAGCGCGCCTTGCAGGTCGCCGCGGATGGCGCAGCACAGGCAGCCGCTGTCCATCAGCAGGACGCTTTCCTCGGCGTGCTCGATCAGGTGATGGTCGAGGCCGACCTCGCCGAACTCGTTGATCAGCACGGCGGTGTCGCGCAGGGCGGGCGATTTCAGCAGCCGGGCCAGCAGGGTCGTCTTGCCGCTCCCGAGGAAGCCGGTGACGATATTGATCGGGATCAGTGTGTCGTAGGCCGTCATCGCGCCAGCGTCATCGTGCCGCCAGGCCGGCCAGCAACGCCGGGTCGAGCGGATCGCAGCCGCGCCCGGTCATATCCTCGGCGGCGATCCAGACCTCGGTAATGTTGTCGACGATTTTCGAGCGGCCGGTGCGGGTCGACAGGACATAGGCGCCGCCGCCGAAATCCGTCAGCTTCAGGCCGTAGTGCCCGAGGATGCGGTTAGCGAGGCGGATGCGCGCCTGGCGCTCGCGCCGCCGGGTCACTTCTTCCTGCCGGCTGGCGAAGGCCTCGGGCGAACTGCTGCTTTCGGTCCAGTGGCCGCGCCCGCCGAGCACACCGCACAGGCTGCACATGGCGGACCGGCCGTTCCGGGGTCAGCCGCCGTACCGGGCCGGGTGCCGGCTCAGACGAGCACCGATTCCGGCCGCGCCGCGCCCTCGCGCGGATAGCGCTGGATGAAATCGTCGGCGATCTCGTCGAAGGTGCACCAGCGCACGCCGGCATGCTGGCTGATATAGTCGAACACCCGCTCCAGCATCAGCAGGACCTGCGGCCGGCCGGCAACGTCCGGATGGATCGTCAGCGCGTAGACCGCGTAATCGTATTCCCGGTAGACCCATTCGAACTGCTGGATCCACAGGTCCTCGATATCCCGCGGATTGACGAAGCCGAAGCTGTTCGGCGCCGACTTGATGAACATCATCGGCGGCAGGTCGTCGAGATACCAGCTGCCGGGAATATCGACCAGGTCGGTCTCGACGCCGCGGACCAGCGGCTTCATCCATTCCTCCGCCTTCTTCGAATAGTCGATCTTGGTCCAGCTGTCGCCGACCCTTGCGTAGAAGGGGTGGAAGTCGTTGTTCATCAGGCTGTGGTCGTACTTGATGCCCTTTTTGAGCAGCAGTTCGTTGGTGACCGGGCTGAACTCCCACCACGGCGCGACATAGCCCGTCGGCCGGCGGCCGGCGATGCGCTCGATCAGTTCGATGCACTTGTCCAGGACCGCTTCTTCCTGCTCCGGCGTCATGGCGATGGGGTTCTCGTGGGAATAGCCGTGCATGCCGATCTCGTGGCCCGCGTCGACCACCATCTGCATCTGCTTCGGGAAGGTCTCGATCGAATGGCCGGGGATGAACCAGGTCGTCCGGATGCCGAACTTGTCGAACAGCCGGACCATGCGCGGCGAGCCGATCTCGCCGGAAAACAGGCCGCGCGAGATATCGCAGGGCGAATCCTCGCCGCCGTAGGAGCCGAGCCAGCCGGCGACCGCATCGACATCGACGCCGATGGCGCACAGGATGTCCTTCTTGCCGCCGCCCGAAGCCGCCGCCGGCCGCGCCGGGGCGGCCAGCGGCGGTCCGCCGGCCGGCGGACCGCCGGGCCTGTCGTGCCCCCGGTCGATCAGGGAACGCGGCTGGTAGCGCGGCCCGATGCCGCCGGAAGCGCGCGCCGCACGCATCGAATCGTTGGTCTTGTCGTCGCTCATGTCGTCCTCGTCCATCGGGTATCGCAATCGCCCGGAGAGTGTCGATTTTTGCCCCGGAGCGCAATGGGCGGATATGCGGGGCGATTTCCTCAAGCCGTCATTTCGACCGAGCGGAGCGAGTGAAGGGAGCTCGGTTCGGCCTATCGGACAAGAACCCGGGTTCGGCGCCGGGATTCCTCCACTCCGCCGCCCGCCGGGCGGCTCCGGTCGGAATGACGGCGAAGGTCATGGCGCCTGCCGCTCACCGCGCCAGCAGCGCCGCCAGCCCGGCCTGTTCGGCTTCGGCGATGGCGCGGTCCTGGTGGGGCTGGAGGGCCTGCCAGGGGTTGCCGGCCAGCGCCGGCAGGAACGGATCGGATACTTCGGTCTTTTCGCCGCTGAGCGCCTCGAACACCGCGAGGGCCATGAAGGGCACGATATGCGGGGCATAGCCGCCCTCGTGCAGCATGACGATGTGCCCGCCGCACAGGTCGCCGGCCGCCGCCATCAGCAGTTCTGTCATCCGCCGGAAGCTCTCGGAGGTCAGCATCATGCGGGCGAGCGGGTCGTGGCCGCCGGAATCGAAGCCGCTGGGCACGAAGATCAATTCCGGCCGGAAGGCGTGCAATGCCGGCAGGACGATGCGTTCGAACGCCGCCAGATAGGCGCCCTCGCCCGAACCCGGCGGCAGGGGGATGTTGATGTTGGTCCCGACGGCGTCGCCGGCGCCGAGTTCCTCCACCGTGCCGCTGCCGGGGGGAAAACTTTGATCCTGGTGGAGCGAGACCGTGAGCGCCCGGGGATCGGTCCAGAAGGCCGCCTGGGTGCCGTTGCCATGATGGGCGTCCCAATCGACGAAGGCGATGCGGCCGAGCCCGGCGGCATCGAGCGCATAGGCGCCGGCAATCGCTGCGTTGCCGTAGATGCAGAAGCCCATGGCTTCGTCCGTCTCGGCGTGATGGCCGGGCGGGCGGTGCAGGCAATAGGCGTTGTCGACCCGGCCGGCGAGCACGCCGTCGACCGCCGCGATCCCCGCGCCGGCGGCGAGGCGGGCGATTCCTTCGCCGTCCGCGCCGACCCGCGTGGTCGCGAATCGGCGGGCGACATTGCCGCCGCCGGCCGCGCTCACTGCCGCGACATGGTCGAGATGGGCCTGCGTATGCACGCGCAACAGGTCGACGTCGCCTGCCGGCGCCGGCGCGAGCATGACCAGCGACCGGGAAAGACCGCTGGCGTCGAGCAGGTTCTTGATCCGCCGCTTGCCCGGCGCGCTTTCCGGCGGCTCGATCGGCTCCATCCAGTCGAGCGCGCCGATCGGCCCGAAGCGCGTGCCGGTATCGTGCCACATGAAACGCTCGTCCCAGACCAGGCCGGTCGTCATCGCCCGTTCTCCTGCCGCCGCTTGTCTGTATTCGCTGACCGCGCTACGCCGCCTTGCGGCCCCACAGCCGGTCGGTCGCGATTGCCGCGCCTTCGGCCAGGGCGCGCAGCTTTTCCCACACGATGCTCGGCCAGACCCGCGGCAGGCTGGCCAGCGTGGAGAAGCCGCAATCGGTGCCGGCCTGGACCCGCTCGCGCCCAACGATATCGGCATAGGCGCACAGGCGCTGGGCGACCAGCTTCGGGTGCTCGACATGGTTGGTGTTGGTGTCGATCACGCCGGGCGCGAGGATCTTGCCGTCGGGAATCGCGAGGTCCGCCAGATCTTCGTGCTGGTGGCCGTGCTGGGGATTGGCGCCCTCGAACAGCACGACCGACGGCTTCGCCCGGAAGACGATGTCGGCCATGGCGGCGAAGGGCACGTCGTGGGTGTGCGGGCCGGGATAGTTGCCCCAGCAGATGTGCATGCGCATCGCTTCGGGCGGAATGTTGCGGGTCGCGCGGTTGAGCGCCTCGACGCCGACCTCGGCGATGCGCCGGAATTCGTCGAGCGTCCGGTCGGCGAATTCCATGTGGCGGATCATGGCGAGGTCCGGGCAATCGATCTGGAGCAGGAAACCGGCATTGTGGATCGCCTCGTATTCTTCGGTCAGCGCCTCGCCGAGCGCCAGCACATAGGCGTCGCGGGTCTCGTACCAAGCGTTGGGCATGAAATGGGCGACGACGCCGGGCGAGGCGGCGTTCATGAACGCGCCGGCCGGGGCTGCCCTGTCCACCGCCGCACGGTAGTTGGCGAGATCGGCCTCCAGCGGCCCGGCATCGCCCGGCCCGATCGGCGTCCGGCAGGCCGGCGGGTCGAGGTTCGGCAGCCTGGCGTTGGCGCGCATGCTGGCGGCGTAGTCCGGATGGGCCTTCAGGTCCGTCGGCATCCAGCGCAGCGGCTCCGGATCGCCGAAGCCCTTGAGCCGGTGCTTGACATAGTTGGTGTAGGAGATTTTCGACATCTCGCCGTCGCTGACGATGTCGACGCCGCAATCGACCTGCTTCTGCACGATCTCCAGCACGGATTCGGCGACGCGGCGCTCCAGCAGGGCCGGATCGTAGGGCCGGTCCCGGTCCTTCGCGACGAGCAGGTCGATTAGGTCGTCCGGCCGCGGCAGGCTGCCGACATGGGTGGTGAGGAGGCGGTCGGCGGGTAGGGTCATGGCATTCGGGTCGAAATTTCGGTTGCCGCTTCCCTACAGGAGGGGGCGGGCAAACGCCAACCCCTAGCCCGGTTGACCGAATAGCGCCGTTATCGGAGAAACCCGCGCAAGGAAGATCAGGACCGGGCGGCACACATGCGCGTTATCATCACCGGGGGGTCCGGGTTTCTCGGGCGGAAGCTGGCGAAGGCGATCCTGGAGCGCGGGACGCTTGCCGGCCCGGAGGGGCCTGAGACGCCGGTTACCGGTCTCGTGTTGTTCGACAACGTCCCGCCGGACGACTTCGGCGGACGGGCCGAGGCGGTTGCCGGGGACATCGGCGACGGCGCGGCGGTACGCCGCCTGATCGGCGCCGATGCGGCCAGCGTCTTCCATCTCGCGGCCATCGTCAGCGCCGGGGCGGAGGAGGATTTTGCGCTCGGCTACCGGGTCAACCTGGACGGCACGCGCCATGTGCTGGAGGCCTGCCGCGCGCTCGCCCGCCCGCCGCGCCTGGTGTTCGCCTCCTCCATCGCGGTCTATGGCGGCGACCTGCCGGACGTTATCGAGGACGATACCCCGCCCCTGCCGCAGACCTCCTACGGCATCCAGAAGCTGGTCGGCGAGCAGCTGATCCACGACTACACCCGCAAGGGCCATATCGACGGCCGGGCCCTGCGCCTGCCGACGATCATGGTGCGGCCGGCGCCGAACCGAGCGGCCTCGACCTGGGCCAGCTCGATTATCCGCGCGCCGCTGCAGGGC
>FZLR01000095.1 GCA_900197615.1 Rhodospirillaceae bacterium Spongia-Bin9 | reverse complement strand
ACCCTGGAGAGTATGCCGGGCGCATTTCGGGCGTTGACAGGGACCGATATAGGAGACAAAAATCGGAATGTCAAGGAAAAAAGTGAAAAAATAGGTAATATTTTTGGAACTTGTCCGAACGCCCCACCCCCTCAGACGGCATCCGCGGCGGCGAAGGCGGCCAGGTTCAGCAGGTCGTTCACGGTCGAGCCCATCTGGGCGATCTGCACCGGCTTGTCGAGGCCCAGCATGATCGGTCCGATGGCCGTGCCGCCGCCGATTTTCTGCATCAGCTTGGCCGAGATGTTGGCGGCGTCCAGGGTCGGCATGACGAGGACATTCGCCGGCTCCGACAATCGGCAAAACGGGTAAAGTTCCATCAGGGCCGGATCGAGGGCAACGTCGGCCGAGAGGTCGCCATCGTATTCGAAATCGGTCCGGCGCGAATCGAGCAATGCCACCGCATTGCGAATCCGGTCGCCCCGGTCCGTCAACGGGTTGCCGAAATTGGAGTGGGACAGGAAGGCGACCCGCGGCTCGTGCCCCAGATCGCGCGCCTTGGCGGCGGCCTGTTCTGCGATATCGGCAAGCATGACCGAGGTCGGTTCTTCATTGACGCTGGAATCGACGATGAACACGGTCCGGCCGCGCGCGACGATCATCGTCATGCCGAAGACCCGTGCGCCCTGGCGGTTGTCGATGACATAGCGGATCTGTTCGTAGCTGACGGCGAAGCGCCGGGTCAGTCCGGTGAGCATGGCGTCCGCCTCGCCGCTGGCGACCAGGCAGGCCGCATAGACGTTGCGGTCCTGGTTCACGATCCGCTGGCAATCGCGGAACAGCCAGCCCTCGCGCTGCTTGCGCCGATAGAGCAGGTCGGCGAACTGCTTGTGGGACGTCGACTTGCGGGCGTTGTGAACCTCGACGCCGGCGGGTAGCTCCATGCCCGCTTCGTCCAGCGCCGCCTGGATCAACTGTTCGCGGCCGACCAGGACCGCCGTCCCGTAGCCCGAGGTGACATAGGCGATAGCCGCCCGGATGGCCCGTTCTTCCTCGCCTTCGGCAAAGACCATCTTCCTGGGGTTGGCGCGCACCTGGTCGAACACCCGCTGCAAAGAGGACGCGGCCGGGTCGAGGCGACTGCGCAACTCCTGGCGATAGCCGTCCTCGTCGACAATGAATTTGCGGGCGACTCCGCTTTCCATCGCGGCCGTGGCGACGGCGTAGGGCACCGCCTCGATCAGGCGCGGATCGAACGGCACGGGAATGATATAGTCCGGGCCATAGCGCAGGCGGCGGCCGGAATAGGCCGCATCGACCTCGTCCGGCACATCCTCGCGCGCCAGCTTGGCCAGCGCCTCGGCGGCGGCGATCTTCATCGCGTCGTTGATCGTCGACGCCCGGACATCGAGGGCGCCCCGGAAAATATAGGGAAATCCCAGAACGTTGTTGATCTGGTTCCGATAATCCGACCGGCCGGTCGCGACGATGGCGTCGGCGCGGACCGCCTGGACGTCCTCGGGCGCGATTTCCGGGTCGGGGTTGGCCAGGGCAAAGACAATCGGCCTGGCGGCCATCGTCTCGATCATGGTCCGGGTGAACGCGCCCTTGACCGACAGGCCGACGACCACATCGGCGCCGGCGACCGCGTCTTCGAGCGTGCGCGCATCGGTCGCCGCGGCATGGGCGGATTTCCACTGGTTCATGCCCTGCTCGCGGCCCTGGTAGATGACGCCGCGGGTGTCGCACATGATGACATGGTCTTCCGGCACGCCCATCGCCTTGATCAGTTCGGCGCAGGCGATGCCCGAGGCCCCGGCGCCGTTGATCACGACCTTCGCCTTGCGGATCGAGCGGCCGGTCAGGTCGAGCGCGTTTATCAGTCCGGCCGACATGATGATCGCGGTGCCGTGCTGATCGTCGTGAAAAACCGGGATGTCGAGGAGTTCGCGCAACTGCTGTTCGATAATGAAACAGTCCGGCGCCTTGATGTCTTCGAGATTTATCCCGCCAAAACTCGGCCCGAGATAGCGGACGCAGTTGACGAAGGCGTCGACATCGTCGGTGTCGACTTCCAGGTCGATCGCATCGACATCGGCAAAGCGCTTGAACAGGACGGCCTTGCCCTCCATCACCGGCTTCGACGCCAGCGCGCCCAGGTCGCCGAGGCCGAGAATGGCCGTGCCGTTGGAGATGACGCCCACCAGGTTGCCGCGCGCCGTGTAGTCGTAGGCGGCGCCCGCGTCTTCCGAGATGCGCCGCACCGGCGCGGCGACGCCGGGCGAATAGGCCAGCGCCAGGTCCCGCTGGGTCGTCAGCGGTTTGGTCGGCGTGATCTCGATCTTGCCCGGCCGCCCGGAGGCGTGCATCAGCAGGGCTTCCCGGTCGGTGACGTGTTCGGAGTCGGACATGGCGGCGCTGGCGGACGAAGTGGCGGTCAACCGCGGTTATACGGCGCTGCACCGCGCCTGCCCATCGCCGCCACCGTCACACCCCCCAAGGGCGTCCCGGCAGGCAAGGACCGAGAACCGATATCGACAAGCGGCGCAAGCTTGGCGAGGATAGCGTCAATGACCGTTGAACCGTTGCGTGAAGACGCCGCCTGTCCCCGCCCATGAACGTCCCCGTCCAGCCGCCCGGAAAGCCGGGCCTCACGCCGATGCTGGTGCACTACCGGGAGGTGAAGGCGGCGCACCCGGACTGTCTGGTGTTCTACCGGATGGGCGATTTCTACGAACTGTTCTTCGACGATGCCGTGGCGGCGGCCGGTGCGCTGGACATCACGCTGACCAGGCGCGGCAAGCAGGCCGGCCAGGATGTGCCGATGTGCGGCGTGCCGGTTCATGCGGCGGAGACCTATCTGGCCCGGCTGATCCGTGCCGGGTTCAAGGTCGCCGTGTGCGAGCAGATGGAAGATCCCGCCGCGGCAAAGAAACGCGGCGGATCGAAGGCGCTGGTCAAGCGCGACGTCATCCGGGTCGTCACTCCGGGCACGCTGACCGAGGATACGCTGCTCGATGCCCGGGCCCACAGCTACCTGGCGGCGCTCGCCGAGGCGGGCGGCGAGCTGGGGCTGGCCTGGCTCGACATGACGACCGGCGATTTTGCCGCCCAGCCGGTCGCGCCCGGCGATCTGGGCGCGGCGCTGGCGCGGCTCGAGCCTTCGGAGATACTGGCGTCGGACACGCTGATCGAGCGGCCGGCGCTCTACGAAACCTTCGCCGAGTGGCGCGACCGGCTGACGGTTCAGCCGGCGAGCCGTTTCGACAGCCTCAATGCCGCCGCCCGTCTGACGGCGCATTTCGCGGTTGCGTCGCTCGATGCTTTCGGCGCCTTCACACGGTCGGAGACCGCCGCTGCGGGCGCGTTGCTCGATTACGTCGATCTGACCCAGCGGGGCCGGGCGCCGCGCCTCTCCCGGCCGGTCCGCCACAGCGGCGGCGGGACGATGGAAATCGACGCGCCGACGCGCCGCAATCTGGAATTGACCCGGACCTTGTCCGGCGACCGCAAGGGCAGCCTGCTTTCCACGATCGACCGCACCGTCACCGGCCCCGGTGCGCGGTTGCTGACCGTACGGCTCGCCGCGCCGCTCACCGATGTCGCCGCCATCGAATCCCGGCTCCGGCCGGTCGGCTTTTTCGCGGACGATTCGGGCGTTCGGGGCCGGGTGCGCGACCTGTTGAAACAGACACCGGATGCCGAGCGCGCGCTGTCGCGGCTGACCCTCGGACGCGGCGGTCCGCGCGATCTCGCGGCGGTCCGCGATGCGTTGGTACAGACCGGCCCGCTGGCCGAAGCCCTCGGCGCCGCGGGCCTCGCCGATCTTGAGGAATTGACCGATCTGGCTCGCCGGCTGGGCCGTCACGATCCGCTGGTCGACCGGCTGAGCCGGGCCCTGGCCGACGATCTGCCGCTGCAAAGTCGCGACGGCGGATTCATCGCGCCGGGATATTCCGACGCGCTGGACGAGCAGACGGCGTTGAAGAAGGACGGCCGCGGCCTGATTGCACAGATGGAAGCGGGCTTGCGCGAGACGACCGGAATTCCGTCGCTCAAGATCCGGCATAACAATGTGCTCGGCTATTTCATCGAGGTGTCGACCGCCCAGTCCGCCAAGATGCCGACCGGCCCGGACAGCCCCTTCATTCACCGGCAGACCATGGCGAGCGCCACCCGCTACACCACCGTCGCCCTGTCCGAACTGGAAACCGATATCGTCCGGGCGGCCGACCGGGCGCTCGCGATCGAACTGGCGCTGTTCGACGACCTGGTCGCCGAAGTGCTGGGCCAGGCGGAACCGATCGCCCGCGCAGCCCAGGCCATGGCGGCAATCGATGTCAGCGCCGCGCTGGCCGACCTGGCCGCCGGAAGCGGCTGGCGCCGGCCCGCCGTGACGCCGGATACCGCTTTTGCCGTTATCGGTGGCCGGCACCCGGTCGTCGAGGCGATGCAGCCCGGTACGCCCTTCGTTCCGAACGACTGCGACCTCGGCTCCGAGCGGAATTTGTGGCTGTTGACCGGGCCGAACATGGCCGGCAAGAGCACGTTCCTGCGCCAGAACGCGCTGATCGCCATCCTGGCTCAGGCCGGCAGCTTCGTGCCGGCGCAGCAGGCGACGATCGGCATTGTCGACCGGCTGTTTTCGCGGGTCGGCGCGGCCGACGATCTGGCGCGCGGCCGCTCGACGTTCATGGTCGAGATGGTCGAGACCGCCGCCATCCTGAACCGGGCGACGCCGCGCTCGCTGGTCATTCTGGACGAGATCGGCCGGGGCACCGCGACCTTCGACGGTCTATCCATCGCCTGGGCTACCGTCGAGCACCTGCACGACAATCTTCAATGCCGCGCGCTGTTCGCCACGCACTATCACGAACTGACCGCGCTTTCGGCCCGGCTCGACCGGCTGTCCCGGCACACCATGCGGGTCCGGGAATGGCAGGACGAGATTGTCTTCCTGCACGAGGTGGCGCCCGGCGACGCCGAAGCCAGCTACGGCATCCATGTCGCCCGGCTGGCCGGCCTGCCGGCGGCGGTCGTTGCCCGGGCCGAAGACGTTCTGGCAACCCTGGAAGCCGGCGACCAGGGCGCCAATGTCAGCCGCCTTGCAGACGATCTGCCGCTCTTCAGCGCCGGCGTCGCAGAGCCGGCAAGGCCTGCCGGGCCGACCGAAGCGGAACGGCTCCTGGAGACTCTCAATCCGGACGAGCTGACGCCGCGCGCGGCGCTGGAATTCCTCTACCGGTTGAAATCGGTTGTGCGAGATTGAACGGCGCCGGCACGCTACCGGCTCTATTGCGCTTCGACAGAGAGTCCCAGCTCCCTGGCCAGCCGGTCGATTCCGGCCCGGGTGGTCGGACGGTTCAGCATCAGGCGCAGAAACGGGACCGGGCGCTCCGGCGTCGCCTTCAGGACGATCGTGCCCCGTTTCCTGACGAATTGGATCAGCGCGTCTAAGGCTTGCCGGACAATTGCGTGAGGCTGGGCGTCCTTTTGAAGCTCCAGCCCTCTCAACGCCTGTTCGATGACCTGTTTCTTGTCCGAGCCGGTCTCTTCGGCGCGCTTTTCGGCCAGCTTGTCGATCGCGCCGCTGTCCTTGAAAGAAACGCTGAGGCCGCCGATTTTTGCGCCTGCCATGAGACCCATGACATAGACCGGATCGATCGCGCCGCCGTCTTGCATGTCCTGCAGCGCAGCGATCTCCAGACCGTGGAGTTGTGCCCGAAGGCGGATCGTCCCCCATTTCCGGACCGCGAAGTCGAAGGTCTGGAGGTCGACGATCCGGCTCTCCGCGTTGTAATCCCAGCGCGCCTTCAGATCGACGACGAGCGCGGTTACCCCGGTGGCCGCCATGAATGTTGCGGCCCTCTCGTTGTCGGTGGTGAGTCCGATGATCTCGATATCGCCAAAGGGCGACACTGCGACATTGTTCCAGTCGATCCGTCGGACCCGCAATTCTGTGGCGGCGACCGCCGCGGGCCGTCCGTCCCAATCCTTGCTCTCGATGCTGAGGTTGCGGATCAGAACGCCTTCTTTGCCCAGCGCCTCGGCGCTTTCCCAGGCAACGGAGCCGCCCGCCGCTTTGAAACGCTCTGAATTTGTCAGTCCTGCGAACAGTTTCTCGGCGCGGGTTTGGCCGGTGACCGAATCGCCGCCTGCCGGCCCGCCGGGGCCGCCCGATATCGCGACGAGATAGATAACGGCGGCAGCGACGGCGGCGAGAACGCCGGCGATTCCAACGCGGGACAGGCTCATCATGGCTGGTGGGTCGATCTCCGGTTGTCGATACCCGGCGGGCAGCCGCTCGGGTCTTCAGGATATGGCCGCGCAGGGCCTGTACCGGCATCCTCCAGCCTGTGCCGGAACGTCGCGGTTACGGGGGCGCTGCCGGCCTGCCTGACACGACCGGACGCCCAACCGCGCCGTCTTCCGCGCAGTGGCTGGCCTGCACTATGCCCGATAATAGGTTATACGAAGTCGAGGCGCCCTGCCGGCGGCGCATCGCCGGGTGCCCGCGGAACCGCCCGGCAGCCTCATCGGATCGATTGAGCCATGGATTTTTCGAGTGCCGCCCCGATCGCGAACCAACGCCGGATTGTCGACAGGCGCGAACTTGTCGAACAGCTCGATGCCGTCGCGGAGAAGATCGGCGATCCGTCGGCGCTCCGGGCGGCGGTACTGGGTGTTCTGAAATCGGCGCTGGAGGCGGGACGCGTCGAAATCCGGCGGCGTTTCGACCGCGAGGCCGATACCGCCCTGCGCGGTCATCGATGCGTCCAGGCCCACTGCTTCCTTGTCGATCAGATCGTCCGCGTCATCTATGACTTCGCCTACGAAAAGGTCTATCCGGTCGCCAACCCGACGGAGGGCGAGAAACAGGCGATCGTCGCCGTCGGCGGCTACGGCCGGGGCGAACTCGCGCCCCAGTCCGATATCGATCTCCTGTTCCTGTCGAACTGGAAGCTCACGCCCCATGCGGAGCAGATCGTCGAATTCCTGCTTTATACATTGTGGGATCTCGGCCTCAAGGTCGGGCACGCCACCCGGTCGGTCGACGAGTGTATCCGGCTGGCGAAGTCCGATCTGACGATCCGGACCTCGTTGCTGGAAGCCCGTTACCTGTGGGGCGATGCCGGCCTCTACCGCAGCTTGCGCCAGAAATTCCGCGATTTCACATCCGCCGAGGGGCCGAACGATTTTGTCACGAAAAAGCTCGCAGAACGGGATGTGCGGCACGAGAAGATGGGCAACAGCCGCTATGTCCTGGAGCCCAATATCAAGGACGGCAAGGGAGGATTGCGCGATCTCCACACGCTTTTCTGGATCGCCAAGAATCTCTATCGGGTCGACGCGATCGGCGATCTGGTCGAACGTAACGTTTTTACCGACCAGGAGTCCGGGCTGTTCCGTAAGGCGCACGCCTTCCTGACCACGGTCCGCTGCCATCTGCACTATCTGACGGGCAGGCCCGAAGAACGCCTCACCTTCGATGTCCAGCCGGAGATCGCCCGGCTGATGGGTTATGGCGACCGGAAATCGCAACGCGGCGTCGAGCGCTTCATGCGCCATTACTACCTGGTTGCCAAAGATGTCGGCGATCTGACCCGGATCTTTTGCGCCGCCCTGGAGGACGAGACCAAGCGGCGGCCCTGGGTCCGGCTGCCGGGGCGGCTGGGCGGCGAGCGCGAGTTCGGGGATTTCGTAGCCCGGTCCGGCCGGCTGAACATTAAGCACGACAAGGTTTTCCGGCAGGACCCGGTGAACATGCTGCGGCTGTTCGAAACTGCTCAGAAGCAACGGATCGACGTTCATCCGGCCGCGCTTCGGCAGGTCACGCAGTCGCTGAAATCGATCGACCAGGCGGTCCGCCAGAACCCGGCGGCCAACGCCAGTTTCCTCGCCATGCTGACATCGAGGAACGATCCGGCAGCGACGCTGCGACGGCTCAACGAAGCCGGGGTGCTCGGCCGCTTCATCCCGGACTTCGGCCGGGTCGTCGCCCAGATGCAGCACGACATGTACCATGTCTTTACGGTCGACGAGCATTCGATCCGGGCGATCGGCCTGTTGCACCGGATCGAGGCCGGCGATCTCGCCGAGGATCACCCGCTGGCGACCGGGATCGTCCACAAGGTCGCCTCGCGCCGCGCGCTCTATGTCGCCGTGCTGCTGCACGATATCGCCAAGGGCCGCGGCGGCGACCACTCCATACTGGGCGCCGAGTTGGCGCTGGACCTGTGCCCCCGGTTCGGTTTGGACGACGAGGAGACGGAGACCGTGTCCTGGCTCGTCCGGTACCATCTGACGATGAGCAACACGGCGCAGAAACGCGATATCGACGATCCGAAGACGATCCGGGATTTCGCGGATCACTGCCAGTCTCCCGAGCGGCTCCGCCTCTTGTTGGTCCTGACCGTTGCCGACATGCGGGCGACCGGGCCGTCGGTGTGGAACGGCTGGAAGGCGGCGCTGCTGCGCGACCTCTATTACCGGACCGAGGAACTGCTCAGCGGCAACGTCGGGGCCGATGGCGTCGCGGCGCGGGTGGCGCGGGCCAAGGATGCGGTTAGGGCACGGCTGGCGGACTGGCCGGCCGAAGACGTCGACGCCTATCTGGCACTCGGCTACACCGCCTATTGGCTCTCGCTCGACAGCGCGACCCATGCCCGCCACGCCGTGCTGACCCGGAAAGCGCATCGCGGCGAGGCGGAAATTTCGATCGATGTCGGGATCGACGAAAAACGCTCGATCTCCGAGGTTACGGTCTATACGCCGGACCATCCCGGCCTGTTCTCGCAGATTGCCGGCGCCATGGCGCTGTTCGGCGCGTCGATCGTCGAGGCACGCATCTTCACCCTGGCGAACGGCCATGCGCTGGATATCTTTACGGTCCAGAATGCGGCCGGCAAGGCTATCGCCGATCCGGCCGATCTGGACCGGCTGAAGACCCGCATCGCCGGCAGTCTGACCGGCAAATTGCGGCCCTGGCGGGAACTGGCCGGCAGGGAATCCCTGCCCCGGCGGGCGCGCGACGTGTTCGAAGTGCCGCCGCGCGTCCTGATCGACAACACCGCGAGCAACTTCTTCACCGTCATCGAGGTCAATGGCCGCGACCGGCCCGGCCTGCTCCATGACGTGACCCGCGCCCTCACCGAAACCGGCATGCAGATCGGCACCGCCAAGATTTCGACCTATGGCGAACGCGTCGTCGACGTTTTCTATGTCAAGGATGTGTTCGGCATGAAGATCGCCAACGCACAGAAACAGGAAGAGGTGCGCAAGGCCGTCCTGGCCTCCCTCAGGGTGGCGCCGGAATATGCGGCGGCGTAATTTGTTTGACAAAACTATATATTTGTGTAACAAGTGCCGCCGAAAGGGAGGTCGTCATGGCTGAAACGATCACGATGACAATGGCCCAGTTGCGGGACTTGCTGGCCGCGGTCGGCGTTGCGGTTTCCGACGATACCGCTCCCGGGGCCGTATACGGCATGGGGATGGCCGACGAAGGCGTGGCATACGTTGCCGAATCGGTTTCCAAGGATCGTCGGATCGCGGCGCGGATCGACGATGTCCTCTATGAGCGGGCCCGGGCGGCCACCGGCTTTGCCCGGGATTCCGATCTGGTGCGGGCCGGGCTGGAGGCGCTGGCCGATCCCGACGGGTTCGGTTCGTGGCTCGCGGCGCGGCGCGGTTCGCTGCCGCGGGACTTCACGATCGATCTGTGAGCCTGACCGCCGACCTGGCGCGCTGGCAGCGCCGCATCCGGCCGGAGAAGCGCCGAACGCCCCTCGGTTTCAGGGATCGTTCGGCGCTTCCGTTCTTTCCGGCGGCGGGCCTCTCGGGGCCGGTCATGCTCGATACTTGCGCCTATATCGATGCCCTGGCCGGGCGGATGCCGCAGGCCTTGCTCGCGCTGCTGCCGGGCCGCCGCCATTTCCACTGCACAGTCTGCCTCGGCGAACTGGCTTTCGGATTGGGCGCCATGGCGCCGGAGGCCGCGCATGCCGATCGCTCCCGGGCGACGATTGAAGACATGCTGCGCCAGATCGAAACAAGGCGAACCAGCGCGCTCCCGGCATCGGGCTGGGTGGCGGCCGGGCTGATCGCGGGCGTGCTGGCGCGGCTGCAGGGCGGCAACCGGGCCGATCGCCGGCGCTTCTTCGCCGACGCCGCGATCTACCTTACCGCCCGCACTGCGGGCGCGACCTTGCTCACGGCAAACTGGCGCGATTTCGACCTGATCGACCAGGTGGCGGCCGACGGGCAGGCCGACGCCCGGCTGGTCTACTACACGCCGGAGACGGTACGGGCCGGCGCATCGTGAAGCTGCTTCGATCCACGGCTATCGTCGCATTCTGGACCCTCGCCAGCCGCATCCTGGGTTTCGTGCGCGATATTCTGCTGGCGCACTATCTCGGCGCTGTCGGGGTCATCGAGGCGTTCATCGTCGCCTTCCGTTTCCCCAACATGTTCCGGCGCCTTGTCGCCGAAGGCGCCTTCGCCGCTGCCTTCGTCCCGCTGTTCTCGAAACGGCTGGAGCAGGACGGCCGACGAGAGGCGATGCTGTTCGCCGACCGGGTATTTTCCGTTCTGGTTTTCGTCCTCGCGATTTTCACCGTTATCGTCGAAATCTTCATGCCGCAGGCGCTGCTGGTCGTTGCGCCCGGTTTCCACGCCGAGCGGCCGGAACTGTTCGATACCGCTGTCCTCCTGACCCGCCTGACCCTGCCCTACCTCCTGTGCATGGCCATCGTGGCGATGATGAGCGGAATGCTCAATTCGTCCTACCGGTTTGCCGCCGCCGCCGCCGCGCCGATCCTGCTTAACGTCCTGCTGATCCTCGGCCTTCTGTTTGCCAGGGACATGTTCGAGACGCCGGCCCATATGCTGGCCTGGGGCGTCGCGATCGCCGGCATCGGCCAGTATGTCTGGCTTGCCTGGGCCTGCCGCAGGGCCGGCCTCGGCCTGCGCCTGCGCTGGCCCCAAATCACGCCGGCGGTCAAACGGCTGTTGAAGCTGATGGCGCCCGGCCTGATCGCCGGCGGCGTGACCCAGATCAACATCCTGGTCGGCACGATCATCGGTACCTTCCTGACCGGCGTCGTTTCCTACATCCACTATGCCGACCGGGTGTACCAGTTTCCGCTCGGCATGGTCGGCATTGCGATCGGCACGGCGCTGCTGCCGGAGTTGTCGCGCACCCTGCAGAGCGACGAGGCGAGCGCGAACAGGGTCCAGAACCGCGCCATCGAACTATCTATGCTGCTGACCCTGCCGGCGACCGCCGCGCTGATCGTCATCGCGCTGCCGCTCGTCACCGTGATGTTCCAATACGGCAAATTCACGCCGGACGCCGCCGCCGCCACGGCCTGGGCGCTGGCCGTCTTCGCCACCGGCCTGCCGGCCTTCGTGCTGATCAAGGTGCTGTCGCCCGGCTTTTTCGCCCGGCAGGACACGCGCCGCCCGATGATCTATGCGGTTATATCGATGATCGCGAATATGGCCCTGTCGCCCTTGCTGGTCTGGCCGCTCGGCATCGGTTACCTGGGTATTCCCATCGCCACATCGGTCGCTGCCTGGATCAATACCGGGCTGCTCGTCTGGTTCCTGGTGCAGCGCGGCCATCTCACCCTCGATAGCCGCCTCGTGACGCGACTGCCGCGCTTCGCCCTCGCCGCGCTGGTCATGGCCGGCCTGCTCTGGCCGGCAGCCGACGCCCTGTGGCCCTGGCTTTCCGGCGCTGTCTGGCAGCGCGTTCTCGCAATGCTGGCCGTCGTAATCGGCGGCGCGGCGGTCTACGCTGCCTGCTGCCTGCTGCTGCGCGCTGCATCGGTCGGCGAGATTAGGGGGATGCTGCGCCGGTCCGGTTCGAAATAGCGGCGGCGCGGAATTTCCCGGACCATTCCGCCGCCTTGACCGCGCCGGCGCAGATGGGGTTAGTCCTGCGACGGTCTTCCTCACCCGCGTCAACCGCTCTCGCCATGAAACGCATTTTTTCCGGAATCCAGCCCTCCGGCGGCGTCACGCTGGGCAACTATCTCGGCGCGATACGCAATTGGGCGCGGCTCCAGCACGAGGGCTTTCACTGCATCTATTGCATGGTCGATCTGCACGCGGTCACGGTGTGGCAGGAGCCGGCCCTGCTGGCCGACCAGACGCGCCAGGTGACCGCCGCCCTGGTGGCCTCGGGCATCGATCCCAAGGTTTCGGTCGTATTCCATCAGTCGGCCGTGCCCGCCCACGCCCAGCTCGCCTGGATTTTCAATTGCGTCGTCCGGCTCGGCTGGATGAACCGGATGGCCCAGTTCAAGGAAAAGGCCGGCAAGGACCGGGAGAAGGCTTCCCTCGGCCTCTATGCCTATCCGGCCCTCCAGGCGGCCGATGTCCTGCTCTACCGCGCGACCCATGTACCGGTCGGCGAAGACCAGAAGCAGCATGTCGAGCTGATGCGCGACATCGGGAACAAGTTCAACCACGACTTCGGCGTCGATTTCTTCCCGCCGCCGGAGGCGATGATCTTCGGCGGTGCGACCCGGGTGATGAGCCTGCGCGACGCGACGAAGAAGATGTCGAAATCCGATCCGTCGGACATGAGCCGCATTAACATGACCGACGATGCCGACGCCATCGCGCTCAAAATCCGCAAGGCGAAGACCGACCCGGAGCCGCTGCCGGGGCCGGATGTCGTCGGGCCGGACGGCGCAGTCAGGCCGGACGTCGAGGCGGCGCGGCCCGAGGCTTTCAATCTCGTGCGGATTTTCTCCACGCTGGCCGACCGGCCGGTCGCCGACGTGCTCGGCGAGTTCGAAGGCCAGGGCTTCGGCCGGTTCAAACCGGCGCTCGCCGACCTTGCCATCGATAAACTCGGCGCGATCAATGCCGAAATGCGCCGGCTGCTCGACGATCCGGCGGAGATCGACCGGGTGCTCGCCGACGGCGCGGACAAGGCGCGCGGGATCGCCGATCCCATTCTGGCGGAAACCTACCGGATCGTGGGTTTCCTGAAAGCCTGATTGGGCCGGGCCGGCCGGAAGGCTTTGTTGCCGGGGCCTTGTCGCCGGGGCCTTGTCGCCGGGGCCTTGTTGCAGGGGCCGGCATCCCCCATCTCTTGCCGATGGCCCGCAAAGCAGATCCGCTGTTCGACGACGATTCCCGCCGGCCGCGCCGCGGCGTCGTAGACGCCAAAGGCAACGGGAAACCGGGCCGGCTCACCCGGCTGTTCCGGCGCAAACCCCGGAACCAGCGGTCTGCCGCCGGGGCCGATACGCAGCCGCGACGGCTGCGCGGGCGCATCGCGCGCTGGACGCTCTACGGGCTGGCCGCCGTCGTCCTGCTCTATTACCCGGTCGGCATGGCGGTCATGCACCGGATCGGCGACGACACCGCAATGACAGCGCCGGCGGAAAAGGGCGCCAGCCGGGCCGTCGCCATGGCGGCGGCGCTGATCCGGCGCGAGACGGTCGATCACGCCTGGACGCCCAACGATCCCTTCATCTACCCGTCCTGGGCGCTCGACAACCTGCCCCATTTCCAGGTCGGCATCCGCGATGCGGTCGGCCGCTTCGCCATCGAAATGGCCGACAAGATCGGCCGCAACCGCGGCTCCAGCGCGGTCGACAAGGACCTCGAGGACGCCATGGGCAAGCTGCGCTACTCGCCCTACACCTGGGTCTGGGACATCAGCGTCAGCCTGCTGCCGACCTCCTCGACCGAAGCCCAGTACCGCGCTGCCCTGCGCAGCCTGCTGCGCTACAACGCGCGCCTCGCCGCCGGCGCCGCGACCTTCGAGCGGCGCGCCGACAACCTGCAAACCCTGATCGACCGGGTGAATGCGGATATCGGCTCGGACTCCGCGCGCATCGCCGACCGGGTCGAGCAGTTCGGCGGCATCGTCTTCGATACGCGCTCCGACAACCTGTTTTACCGCACCAAGGGCCGGGTCTATGGCTACTACATGATCCTGCGCGAACTGGGCGCCGATTTCGCCGGCATCCTGTCCGAGAAACAGGCGCAGAAAGTGTGGGACAACATGATGGAGAGCCTGCGCCGGGCCGCGGAGCTGCAGCCGCTCATCGTGCGCAACGGCGCGCCCGACGGCATGATCCAGCCGAACCATCTGGCCGCCCAGGGCTTCTTCCTGCTCCGCGCCCGCACCCAGCTGAAGGAAGTGAGCGATATATTGCAGCGGTAGGGCTGCGGGACGGCGCCCCCGACCCGAACCGTCCTATCGACCGGAGCCGCTCAAAGGGCGGCGGAGCGGAGGTATCTTTGGGAATTATATACCTGACTATGCGGTGCCGGGTTTCCGGCCGACGGCGCGGACGGTCCGGTGGACATGAGCGCCCGCCGCACCCTCACCCCCATCGACCCCGGATTTCATCCGGGGCCACTTCCCCCTC
>FZLR01000199.1 GCA_900197615.1 Rhodospirillaceae bacterium Spongia-Bin9 | reverse complement strand
CGGCTGTTCTGGTGCATCAGCCGGAAGAAGGTCTCGTTCGGCCGGCCTTCCTCGTACATTTTCAGGACCGGGATGCGCAGGCCTTCCTGGAATATTTCCGTGGCGTAAACCGCCGTGCTGCCCGGCGCGATGCCGCCCATATCGATCTGGTGCACCAGGGTCGCGGCATAGCCCTCCAGCGCGCCGCCGTAGAAAAGCGGCTTGACGATATAGACATCCGGCAGATGCATGCCGCCGGCGGTGTAGGGATCGTTGAAGACGAAGATGTCGCCGGGCTTCGTGTCGTCGCCGTATTCCGCGACCAGCGCCGCCATGGCGTCCGGGAAGGAGCCGAGGTGCAGCGCCATGGTCAGGCCGTGGGCGACAGCGGCGCCGTGCCGGTCGCACAGGCCGGTCGAATAATCCATCGAATCGCGCACGATGGAAGAATAGGCCGTGCGCAGCACGACCAGCGCCATCTCGTCGGCGATCGACGACAGGGCGTTGCGCACCACTTCCAGGGCGATCGGGTCGGCATTGCGGCCGGGCCGGGTCATGCGGCGCTTCCCTTCTCCAGCACGATATTCTGCGCCGCATCCAGGCGCGCCGTCCAGCCGGGCGGCACGACGCAGGTGGCATCGTATTCCTCGACGATCAGCGGGCCGTTGCGCCGTTCGGCAGTCAGGCCCTCGCGCGCGACCACGGGAACGGTCTGCCGCCCGGCCGGGGCGCCGAAAAAGGCCGGCCGCATTGCGGCGGAAACTGCTGCGCTGGGCCTCGGCTGCGGCGCCGGCTTCTCCACCGCGACGGTCGCGACGGCGCGCAGGGTAACGCTCTCGACCGCTTCGGCATCGGCCCGGTGGCCGTAGGTGCGTTCGTGCTCGTCGCCGAAGGCGGCGGCCATGGCTTCGGGATCGGGCAGCCCATCCGGCCCGTTCGCGACCGGGACGGCCAGCTCGTGGGCCTGGCCCTCGTAGCGCAGTTCGGCGAGCCGGCGGATGGCATAGTCGCCGGCGCCGTAGCCCTCGGCCGCCATATCCGATGCAAGCCCGGATTCGAGCTCCCGGAACAGGGCGTCCAATGCCACGGGCCCGGTATCGGACAGAAGCGCAAGATGGCTGCGCGCCGCCTCCAGCTCGATGTCGGAAAGCAACAGGCCGTAGGCGCTGAATACGCCGGGATTGGGCGGGACGACAACGGTCGTCATCTCCAGCAAGTCGGCAATCGCCGCCGCCACGACCGGGCCGTTGCCGCCGAAGGCGAACAGGGCGAATTCGCGCGGGTCGCGGCCGCGGTAGGTCGAGACCGCCTTGACGGCGCGCATCATGGTCCCGCAGGCGACCTCCAGGATGCCGTGGGCGGCGTCCAGCACGTCCCGGCCCAGGACGACGGCGATTTGCGCGCCGACCGCCTGTGCGGCAGCCTCGGCGTCGATCGCGAGGCCGCCGCCGACCAGGTATTCCGGATTGAGCCAGCCCAGGGTGAGCACCGCGTCGCAGAAGGTCGGCTCTGTGCCGCCCTGGCCGTAGGCGACCGGCCCGGGCGCCGCGCCTGCGCTCTCGGGCCCGACGCGGACCAGCCCGCCGGCATCGACCCGTACCAAGCTGCCGCCGCCGGCGCCGATCTCCGAAATGTCGACGACCGGCAGCTTCAGCGCATGACCGCCGCCCATGACCAGCTTGCTCGACAGGTTGATCCCCGCGCCGACCTCGTAGTCGCCTGTCCGGGCGACGGTGCCGGCCTCGACCATGGAGGCTTTGGCCGTGGTGCCGCCCATATCGAGGGTGATGCAGTCGGCCATGCCGTCGCGCGCGCCGGTGTGGGCCGCGCCGATGACGCCGGCGGCCGGGCCGGATTCGACGATGTAGGCCGGCTTCTCCGCCGCCGCCGCGGCGCTCATGATGCCGCCGTCGGACTTCATTATCAGGATCGGCGCAGTCACGCCGATACCGCGCAGATGCTCGCGCAGCCGGCCGAGATAGCCGCGGATCGCCGGGCCGAGATAGGCGTTGATGACCGTTGTGCTCGTCCGCTCGTATTCGCGGATAACCGGCAGGAGGTCGCTGGAACAGGTGAGGAAAACATCGCTGCCCAGCCGTTCGCGCAGCATGGCCGCAACCTGCCGCTCGTGATCCGGGTTGGCGTAGGCGTGGAGCAGGCAGACGGCCACCGCCTCGACCCCGGCCGCCGCCAGGCGCTCGGCCGCGGCCTCGACGCTCGCCCGGTCGAGCGGCCTCCAGACCCGGCCTTCCGGCCCCATCCGCTCGTCCGCCTCCAGGCGCAGGCGGCGCGGGACCAGCGGCTCCGAGCGCCTGTAGTTCAGCGTGTACATTTCCGGGATGCGCAGGCGGCGCATCTCCAGCACGTCGCGGAAACCCTGTGTGGTGACCAGGCCGGTCAGCGCGCCCTTGCCTTCCAGCACGGCGTTGGTCGCCACCGTCGTACCGTGCACCACCCGGCCGACAGCGCTCGGTTCGAGCCCGAGTTCGCCGAGCAGTAGAGCGACGCCGTCGCGGATGCCCTCGCCGTAATCGTCCGGCGTCGAGAGGAGTTTATGGGTGTGTAGCGCGCCGTCCGGCGCGGCGAGCACGAGGTCGGTAAAGGTGCCGCCGATATCGACGCCGAGGCGGTAGCCGGTTTTCGAATTCGACATAACTAGTTGTTATTCGAATGTTTTCTCGTCAACTTGGCCGCTCTGGTCCGAAGCATTGCATAGTCGAGAGCTACCGTCCCCGGCCAGCGCCGAAGGCTCGCGCATCCTGACGCCGGCCCGGCGCATCAATATCTCCCATCGGCTCGAAAACGTCGAGAGGCGGTATCGCGCGATACCGAGCTGCCGGATTGGCGCCCGGAAGCCCGATGTGCGGTTCGGATGCCTTGCGTCGGCTATGCCGGGCGCGAATTACCCGGCGCACGGACGAGCGGCAACTTCCAGCAATGCTTCGAGTTCGCGATACAGTCCGTCGTTCTGGCTGAACGCAACATTGAAGCGCATTTTTGTCGACTTTTCCATGTTGGGCCGGAACAGCGCGCCCGGTGCGAGCAATATGCTTCGCTTTGCCGCCGCCTCCGCCAGGGCGGTCGTATCGGCGACCCCTGGAACGTCCAGCCATGCGTACAGCCCGTGTGTGTTGTCGGCAGCCGGACCGAAACCGATGGCTTCCAGACGGCGGATTGCCGAAAGTCTCGCCTTCTGGATCCTCGCGAGGAGCCTTCCGCGAAACTTCCGGTAATGCCCCTGGTCGATGACTTCGCAGGCCAGCCGCTCGGTAAACTCCGAGCTCCCCGACTGGAATATGAGTTTCAGGTCGGCCAGGTCCCGAACGAAGTCCTTGTGGCCGGCCAGCATTCCGACCCTGAGGCGCGGCGACAGGGTTTTGGAAAAACTGCTGACGAAGATGACCCGGTTCAGCTGATCGAGGCCGGCGAGACGCGGCGGGGCCGCCGGATGGCACACTGCGGCGACCGCGTCTTCGACGATGTAGAAGTCGTAACGCTCGGCAAGCTGGACGAGCCGGAAAGCGGTCCCCGCAGAGATGCTGCTGCCGGTCGGATTCTGGACGATCGGAGCCGTAATGAAAAGCTTGGGCTGGTGTGTCTTGGCGAGGGTTTCGAGCCGTTCCAGATCGGGACCGGTATCGTTCCACGGCACCCCATGGACGGTGGCGCCGAGGGCGCGCATATGTCCGAACCATTGATGATATCCGGGATCGTCCACGATAACCGAGTCGCCGGGCCGGATCAGATGACGGGCCACCAGGTCGATACCGCCGGTGACGCCGTTGGTCAGGATGATCTGGTTCGGGCACGCTTCGATGCCATGTTCGGCGAGCCGGCGCCTGACATGCTCGCGCAGCGGAGCATATCCCAGCGGATCGCCATAGCCGCATTCGGAACCGTTGGATTTACTGCGGGCCAGTTCGCGCATGGCCCGGTCGAGCCCGCATTCGTCGAGCCACATCTGCGGCAGCCATCCGCTGCCGGGCCGGTGGTCGAAGCATTTTTGCCTGGCCTGGTGCCTCATGAGCCAGAGCGCGTCCCTGGCCCGCCCGGGTTGCGGGTCCGCTCGGTCCGGTTCGGCATGCTGACAGGGGCTGCCGACGAAGAAGCCGGCGCCTTGCCTCGACTGGAGGTGGCCGGACACGACGAGCTGGTCGTAGGCATGGACCACCGTGAACTTGCTCACGCTGTGGTCGGCGGCGAACTGGCGGATAGAGGGAAGGCGGGTGCCGGGGCGAAGCGCGCGCTCTTCCACCAGGCGCCCGATGCCTTTAACGATTTGCTCGGTCAGCGGCACGCGTTGCGATGAATCCAAACGAATCAACATAATGAATCTCCTTAATTATACTTCACGCTCCTTGCCGGTTTGCGCCGCCGGGGTCGGACGACTCGGACCAACGCGCCCCGCCCGAGCGGCAGGCCGCAGGCAAGGGTGGATATGTCAAGCTTTCCCGGGGTTGAACTGTCGGGAAGCGAATCGAAAGGATTCTTCGACAGCAAGAGCATTTTCGTGCGCAGGACCGGCGGCAAGGCCCGCAGGTCGACCTGCACCCTCATGGATCGCACGAAGCGCTGGCGACAAAGCCGCGACGGCGGTTTCCGGCATGGAAATTCGGATTCCCGATTTCGGGTAATGATGTATTGTGAGCATGGTTTCCTCCACCTGGCCCGACAAGTAGTGGGACTCTCCTGTTGTCATTCGGCAATGCGTGGCTTTGTGGCCGAGGACGGCCCGCCGATGTCGAGGATACGGCTTCGATCCTGTCTCCGGCTTTCAGAATTTCATTCGGTGGCGCACCGGCACAGGCCGGCGTGCCGACCGGTAGGCAAGCCTTTTCCCAATTCTCGAACCGATGCCCGGTAGACGCCGCCGGACCGGGACTTTTGCCGCCGATCTCGACGCGGGGCGCGATTCTGCCTGAGTGCACTGCATTGGCGCGCGCCCGGTCGGTCTCTATGGTAGGCGAAATTGGCATCCAGAACGCACCGGTGCCCGGTTGGTGCAATAAAATAGTGTTTATATTATATGAAATGGTTAAATCAATTAAAAAATTGTAATTCCTGCCTTGGAGAATCTTATGGGTGCGGACGCCTACGATAGGCTTCGTCAAGAACTGTTGCACGGCACACTGATGCCGGGCGACCGGCTTCGCGTGGCGGACCTGAACGATCGATACCGGCTCGGGCTGACGCCGATCCGCGAAGCGCTGATGCGTTTGACGAGCGAGGGTCTCGTCTCCTGGGAGAGTCATCGCAGCGCCCGTGTGGCCGGGATAGACATCGAAGAGTTCCGCGACATGGTTCGAACCCGGCGGGAAATCGGGCGGCTATGCCTGACGAGGTCCATCGAGCTGGGCGATACGGTCTGGGAAGCGGAGATATTGCGGTCGTTCCATCTGCTGTCGCGGACGCCCTTTCCGAGCTCCTGCGACGCGACGGAAACCGCCTGCCGATTCTCACCAATGTAGCCGGTGATTCTCACCCAACGTAGCCACCGATTCTCAGTAAAGT
>FZLR01000202.1 GCA_900197615.1 Rhodospirillaceae bacterium Spongia-Bin9 | reverse complement strand
CCAAGTGGGAACTTTTCGATTGCAACAAATGGGAACTTTTCGGTCGCAATTGACACAAGCCCCAAGATGGCGGAAGGGGAATGCCAGACCGGCTCGCCAGAGCGATGCCCATCAGCAGACGGAATATCGAGCCCCGATGGTTCCCGCCGCCGGTGCGCGCCGTGCCGCGGTGCTGCGAGAGCCGGCCCCACAGAGTGCTCTTGCTTCCTTCTCTCAGGGCGTGTGTACCCACACGAACGACCCGGAGGCCGGCACCCGAGCCGGACCGCGTCTCCCCCGGTTCAAAGAAGAAATACAGCCCTCGCCCGGGCCAGCCCATCCCGCCGGTGCATTCGACGAGGAGACGGGTTCCGCCGATTCCTCCCTCCAGCCGCTCCATAAGCTCGTAGAACCGCCGCGTGTCGGAGAACCGGTCAGCCATGGAGGCGTGCGTCGAGCCATTGCATCTGTCGCCCCTGGCTCAGCCCGATCATGGGAACGCTCACCGCAAGACCCCTGTTGCGCAACGCCGGTTCGAGAAACTCTCGATATCGCTGACCCGCCAGGAATACGACCGTATCGATGCCGTCGAGGCGGGTCTCGATGTGCGCCAAGACGTCTTCCGCCCACGCACCTCGTTCTTGGACACCCATCGCGTTCAGCGTTCGTTCATAGGGCCGGACTTCTTCGTCCGGATGGAGCAGACCGTATTTCGCCGACAATATGTGCCATGGATCTCCGGTCCCCTCGACGAAAGCCCTCGCCTTCCGGAACCACGGCGACACGTACAAATCCTTCGCGGGTGCAAGAACGTTGCGCTTCGTCTTGACGCACGAGACCAGGTAGAGCGTGTGTCGAGCTCCTGATGCCGCTGGCGGGGCCGCCTCTCGCGACGCGTCGTCCACAGACCGTCGCGGTCGGGGATCGGGGCTTCTCTCCTTGACCTCTTCCGTACCGTTCTCTACGCGTCCGCCGGCAAATGCGTAGCAGAACTCGGTCGTGGTGCTCTGACGGGGACCTCTCCGTTCCACCAGCCGCAGCCCGGATTGCTCAAGCAGTAGTTTCGATCCAAGCGCGCTGCAGACAGCAGGAACGCGGTTTCCCAAGTTCAAATCGCGGGCCACATCGCCGGCACGGATAGTCACCGTATTCCTGCCGTCGCGCCGTGCCGCGTCGATGTATCGGGCCCGAACAAATCGCCTGATTCTGTCGGCCCCGCTCTGGCCCGAACTCATGTTCGACGGTCCCTCTCCGATCCGAATGTGGGGCTCCTCTCAGCAACGTCACCGGCGGGGCCATATCCACTGCGGAGGCGTTGTCGGTTTCTCGGCCGGCCGGGCGACCGGCGGGCCGGGGCGCGGACGGGTGCCCGGCTTGTTTTCACGATCCTCTCCATTGCACTATTTCGGCTCGACTTCGATGCGCGGGAATGCAACCTTGCCCCAAAGTTCCCAATCCGGGTTGACATCTATTTCCACCACCGAGGTCGCCGGGTACGTGTATCCACGCCTCGGATCGCTCCTGTCCATTCGATCTTCCGCGTCCGGCGAGCCGCATCCGACCGGCCATCTTGAGGCATTCTCGTCTCATCTCAGTGAAACGCATTTGCTTTCGCCCCAACGCGCATCGTGCTATTTCTTCCGGATGGTTGCCGCCCGCTCCCCACTGCCGAGAGGAGAGCGCTAGCCCAGAGCAGGGCGGCGGCCTCACGAATCCACCCTGCTCGGCGAACGCGCCGCCACCGAGGCGTCAGGAGAGTGCCTTGAGTGCCGCGACTATCAATTGCCGTCTGGCGTCGAAAAACTCTTCGAAGTTGTCGAACGAATAATCTGCCAAATCCGGGACTAGATGGCGAGATCGGTACGTCGCGTCTCTGGTCTTTAGCCATTTGTCGAAAGGTGTAGCATTCTTCGACGTATTCTCGGAATCGGTCAGAAGCTGAAGGTTCGACAGCGTGTTGAACCGCGACATATACGACTGGACTTTGGCATCGTCATAACCTCGTCTCCTCAGCAACGTTCCCTTGAATTCAGATTGCGGGAATATATGGTCCTCATGAAACACCGCATCCTTCCAGTCTCTGTCGGGATACAACAACGACAGAATCAAATTAGTGTAACGGCCCTGGTATTGATATTCCAACATCCGATCCACTTCCGCGTCGCTCAACGACGGCTCGATCTCAAGAGATCTGTACATTTCTTCCGCAGGGAACGCCGATCCAGCTTTCATCAGTATCTGGCGAAGACGTGTCAACGTCGTATCCGAGGACCCGCCAAATGCATTCTTGAGGGTCGCAAACACAAACCATTTTCGAATGGCGATCTGAGCTTCCGCGTCTTCGACGCTCGATGACTTATCGAAGTTCGGATTGCCCCGCTTCTGCAGGTAAAAGGCAATCGGAAGCAGGGCCAGTGGCGCCACGACGTTTTTCGCTTGGAAACCGAAACGGGAAATCAAGCGCACGGTGACAGCGAGCGTATCCTTGATGGACTCCCAGTTGGATTCGATGATCAGGAGGTTGGGCTTCGAAAAATTCTTGACCTTGTACTGTATGGGCAGAGTTTCGCACAGATATAGGCAGGCCTTTAGCACAAAATCTTTGCCGAACTTGTAGCCGGTGCCGGTTTCGTTGAGCAAATCGGTAAAGTTGTGAATCTCACTGCGAGCGTCAAGGGTGTCCCACTTCGCCGTAGCCGTTGCAAGCAGAAGGTCGGAGTACGCCAATGGCTGCCCGGCAGAATTGGCGCGAACGAAGATCTGTAGGACCTTGTCGTAATCCTGGGATTTTTCAAGGTAATAATTTCCGACCAACGTGGTATGGATACGATTGTGCAGTCGTCCAATAAGCTTATTGGCGTTTTCCTGTGCGTCTTCAGGAAAGCCGGACAGAGTTTGCTTCATATCCGCCTTGGCATCTTCAGCGTCGTCAAAATCGAGTATTCGACCCACTGGATACCACAACTTCTCTAGGTCGTTGGTTGCGTGGCCATTCTCACGAAACGAAAACTCGTGGGCAAGTTCCTCCGGATTTTCTTCATTCGGGACTGGCAGTTTGAGCAAATTGAAGTATAACCGCGTCGTACGCCAACGATAATAGAAATAGCGATAAGACCCCTTCAGGCCGATATACAGTGACGTAATTCTTTGTTGTCCATCGAGAACCAGCGTAAGATCCTTCTGAATCCCATGCATGCTAGCCAAGACGTTGTGAGGCTTGTCTTCGTCGTAGTCGCGAATGAATTCATAAATGGGCCATTCGCTCTTGTTCTTCTCCTCCAAGTTCCAAAATAGGAATGAACCTATGGGAAAATCGGACAGGATGGAATCGAAAAGACGTTCTATTCTGACCGTATTCCATTCGAGTTCACGCTGAATTGCCGGAAGATACCAGTCACGGTTCACCTGTCTCACAATGTCGCTGACCCGTATCGGGATGTATTCCATCGCGCTATCGTCTCCTTGGTCGGTCGTCCGGTGTTCCGACAGCCGCGTTGGCCTGTCGGGACGGTGGGTGGCAAGTTCACACAACGAGAACTGGTGCGTATCGGTGAGGCGTCGCTCCGGACGGGGCGTGCCCCGAATTCATGTCAGCAAGCGAGTGCTCGATCAAGCTTTGGTGTGAAGCCATGAAAATGATCGCCCTCACCGCTCGAATGAGCCCATATTTCGAGCCATTCGGCAATCGCCGCTGCAGGCTCGGGCATCATCGGGAAATTCCTCACGGCTTGCTGCCGGCGACCGTGAGCCAGTCCGGGTCGTCGTCATGTCGTTCGGTCCAGAATTCATCGCTCACCGCTGCGCCATCCGACCCGTACACCTTGGTTTCCAGATTTCGGTAGAAGTCCATGTCCTCGGGCTTCCTCCCGTTGTGCATGAGGATCGCGGTTCCGCCGGGGTTGAGAAGCCACTGAACTTTCCGGGAAAGAAGGTCGGGATCGCCGATATGGGAGGGTACGCCGAACAGGGCCACGACAAGGTCGAACTTCTGTCCTGGTCTCGGCCAGTAGTCCTCGAATGGGGTCCGGATCAGACGGCTGCGGAATTCAGGATGCTTGTCTCCAAAGACGCCCAGCATCCCTCGGCTGGGATCGATGCCGAAATAGCGCTCCGGATCGATATCCCTGAAGCGGAAGTCGACGAGTGACCCGGTGCCGCAGCCGATGTCGAGTATTTCGCTTCCTGGCTCGATCTTGAGTGATTCGTATACCCGCCTGCTCCGCTCCACGTCGGTATCGCGCTCGTGGATCGCGAGGTCGTAGGAATCGCAAACGGCCGCATAGGGATCGACAGGGGGCGCATGGATCGCCCGGTTGATGAGGATGTGGTCGAGACTCGCCCCCATCGTCCAGTACTTGTAGCCGTTGGCGTTGAACCGGCGATACCAATAGCCCCTGAAGAACTCCTCGATACGCTCCACGGACCTCATCTTGCGTAGCGCCTCGACGAACTCGTCCTCGCCATCCCACGTCCTCTTGAGCGTGTAGGAATGGGGCGCGCCGGGCATTGTCCTGGCGAAGCGGTACGAATGCCTTTCCAGAAGCTCGGCCAGCTCCGCACAGGTATCGAAGACCTCATGGCTCCATTCCGGAGCGGTCTCGATCAGACGAAACCTTTCGTTTTCACCGGTCATGGTCACTGGTCCTTGCGCAACGTCAGGCATTGTCACCGACGGTTGGTCCAACCCGGTTCGCGATACCCTCTTGAAGCGCGAGCGCTTCGAAATCAACACCCAGTGAGACTACCCTTCCGGCATTCGCCGCCGGCTCGATTTTGGTCGCGCACTGGTCAAGCCGTCGGCCTTCGGCGCCGCCGGTCCGGCGCATTCTACGACAATGGCCGTCCGTCGTGGCGCCACCGCCGCGCCCTTTCCCGCCAAGAGGAGAGTGTTGGCCTTCAGCCGGGCGGCGACCGGGCGTCCGGGGAGGGCATCCGGCCGGCGATTTCCCTCATCGGCACGAAGGAGACGGCATCATGACGGCAGCGATGGCGATGCCCGGCAACACGGCGGACACGTTCCTGGTTCATTTCTTCGGCACCGGCCTGGCCGACGACCGCTACGTGGTAGAGCGGTTCCGGGCCCGCGCGGACGGCGACATCGTTCCCGCCCCCGCCGAGGCTCCCCGGGCGAAGGGCCGGCGCAAGGCGAAGCACACGGTCGTCTCGCGTAAGCAGGCCGAGGCGATGCGTCCCGACCGCACGGAGATCATCATCTGCACGGGGCTCAGCACCCGCGGCGGCAGGCAGGCCTGGGG
>FZLR01000243.1 GCA_900197615.1 Rhodospirillaceae bacterium Spongia-Bin9 | reverse complement strand
GTGCCAACTTGGGAAGTGCGGGACCCGTGATCAAATTATAGGTTACGGAGACTACTTTTCGATGACTATCAGCGCGTCGGACGGCAGCAGCCAGACCTGCACGCTCGCGACGAGTTGCAAGTCGGTTCTCGAGGACGACGAATGGCAATACATAGAGAACGGCCTGAGCGCCGAGGTTTCGGACATGGAGGATCTCAACAATTGCGCCGGCACGCTTCAGACCGAAGAGTGCGACAGCGACAGCGACAACAGCCGCAGGTAGCGCACGATCCGTCCGGCAGGCAGGTGGGAACGGGATGCGGTTCGGCGGGGGCGTTCATGCGGGCGCTCGCCGCCGCCTGCCTGCTGGCGGGCCTCGCGCCCTGCATGGCTGCGGCGCAGGGTGGCAAGGCGCTTTCCCTCACGATCGAGGAGGCGGTCTTCCTCGCGCTGAAGAACAGCCGCACGGCGATTGCGGCCCGGCTCGGGCGCGACGAGCAGGCCTTCGCCCTGGAGGAGGCGGAAGAGCGCTACGACCCGAAGGCCGGCGATTTCGGCCTCTCGATCAGCGGGCGCAGCGGCAGCGAGAAGACGGCGAGCGTTTCGCTAGGGCCGAGCCTGCGCGTACCGACGGGGGGCAATTTCCGCCTAAGCTGGCGCAAGCCGGTGGCGGGGCCGGGCGACCGGTCCGGAACGACGAGCCTTACCTTCTCCCAGCCGCTGCTCAAGGGGTTCGGGCCCGAAATCGACACCTGGACGCTGCGCAGTGCTCGCCTGGCGGAACGCATCAATGTGCGGGCCTTCCGCGACAGGGTCTCCGGCATCGTCGGGTCGGTCATCGGGGCCTACAGGGGCGTGCTCAGCGCGGAGCGGCGGCTGACGATCGCTCGCGAGGCGCTGCAACGGGCTGAGCGGCAGCTGGAGATCAACCGGGCGTTGGTGGAGGCCGGCCGGATGGCGCCGCGGGAACTCGTGCAGGCGGAATCCTCCGTGGCGAACCGGCAATATTCGCTGACCGACGCCGAGGTCGCGCTCAACAACGCCAGTGCGGGCCTGATCAACACGCTCGACCTCGAGGAAGGGGTGCGCGTGGTGCCGTCCGAGGAGCCGCCGGTAGAGCCGGAGACGCCCGACCTGGAGGAGAGCATGGAGACGGCCTTCGCGCGGCGCACGGACTGGCTGAGCGCGGAAATCGGGCTCGAGATGGCCCGGATGGGCCTGCGCATCGCGGAAGACAACCTGCTTCCGGACCTGTCGCTGAACATCACGGCCCAGCGCGGCGGCGACACCGACCCCGTCTATAGCGCCAACGTGAACCTGGTCGTGCCGCTGTGGGACAAAGGCCAGCGGCGCGCGCGCGCGAAGGCGAGGAACGACGTGCGACGCGCGAAGATGGCGCTTGCCGAACGGCGCCAGTCGATACGCATTCAGGTGCGCCGGGCAGTGTACAACGTGTCCGTGGCGCTGCGCCGGATCGACCTGGCCGGCGACGCGCGGGACCTGGCGGAGCGGACGCTGGAGGTCGAGCGGCTCAAGCTGCAGCAGGGCCTCTCCTCCTCCTTCCAGATCGGGCGGTTCGAGGACGACCTCGTGAACGCGCAGAGGCAGGAGCTGAACGCGGTGGTGGGCTACCGCGGCGCACTCGATTCGCTCAGCCGCACGCTCGGCACGACGCTCGACCGGTGGGGCATCGAAATCGAGCAGGTGGGACGATGAACGCCCCCGGCATGGGTCCTGCAGCCGGCCCGCCTTGCCGATTCCGGGTATTATGGAAGTACATTTCAAAAAAATACCTGTTTGGAAAGATACTCCGAATTTCGGACAAAAGCGCACCGTATTTGGAAGCACATTTCTGCCTATTCGGCATATAATAACCGCTGGTAAACATACATTCTGAGGCGGCATCTAATGGGAACGAAGGGAATTTTGCTGCTCGCAGGCACGATGCTTGCCGCGTCGCTGTTTGCAAGCTCCACTGTTCATGCCGACGCATGCAGCGATGCTTGGGACGATTCGGACGCTGCCGACCACTGCACCGCGAGAGTGGAGAATGTCGTAGCGGGCACCGGCACGGGCAGCTGCGTCCTGACCATTACCTGCTCCATCACCGTCAGCATCGACGGCACCGACACCGCGTTCTCGCCCAGCAAATACACCACGCAAACGGTGGCCAATACCGACGATCTCGATATCTGCTTCAAACCCCAAACTGAGGGGTCGGGATTCGATGCCGAGATAAGGGTCGGTTGCCCAGACCCATACACGTCCTCGGACGACGCGGTGTCCAACGGTCTGTCAACCGAGTAGTGTCAACGGCGGCGGGATTATGTCCCAACGCGGCGGCGCAACAATGTACCACTCGCAGGGCGGTAGCTTGTCCGCGTAGTCCATGGAGGGGCCGTGCGCGAAATCTGTCGTGATAGTCGCAGGGTGGCGGCGATGACGAACTGGCTGCAGGGCACGGAAGACGGCGCGGGCTTCTGGCCGGGTCATCGTTTGCGGTGACGGGCGAGGCGAAGGCGGGCGGTCTGGTCTCGCTGTGGGGCCGGGGGACGGTGTCGGGGTTCGACGGGCGCGACGGCGGGCTTTCGCTCGGCGGCGAGGTGGTGAGCGCGATGCTAGCCCGGATATTTCATGAAGGGTGAGGATTTCCGGTTTTGGCGTGCTTTTTCG
>FZLR01000247.1 GCA_900197615.1 Rhodospirillaceae bacterium Spongia-Bin9 | reverse complement strand
TTTCGTCGTGGCGCTGCTGCCGCAGCGCCGGATCGGTTTCCATCAGGGTTTCGCGATTGCGGATCGTGGATTGCTGGACGAAATCCAGCGCCATCTTCCGGCGCTGCCTTTCATAGCGGTCGAGGACGGATTCCTCCGTTTCGCCGCGCCAGACGGCGACCAGCTTTTTGCACAGGCTGAAAGCGTCCTGGATGCCGCCGTTCATGCCCATGCCGCCGAGCGGATTGTTGATATGCGCGGCGTCGCCGGCCAGCAGGATACGGCCGATCCGGTATTTGTCGGCGACCCGCTGATGGACCCGGTAGTGGGTCTTGTGCACCACGTCGAACGGTCCGTGGCCCGGCGCAACGCCCTCCAGCCGTTCCTGCACCCGCTCGTCGGTCAGCGCCTTCTCGATGTCCTCGTCCGGCCCGGTCGGAAACAGCACGCGCCAGGCATCGACGACGCGCAGCAGCACGAGCCATTCCTCCGGATCGGAAAAATAGTTGACCGGAGTCAGGTCCGGCATCGGCCCGCGGAATTCGAAGTTCGTCGAAAGCGTCAGGAACAGTTCGGGAAAGGTCAGCCCCTCGTAGGCGATGCCGAGCGACCGGCGCACCGCGCTGTTGGCGCCGTCGCCGCCAATGACCCAACGGCCGTCGAATTTCTCGATACCGTCCTCGGTGTCCGCCGTGACCCAGGCGCGGCCGCCATCCTGCCCGGCGCCGGTCACCTCATGGCCGAAGCGCAGGTCGAAATGCGGCACGCCTGCCATGCGCCGGTGCAGCAGGCGGGTCAGCTTCCACTGTTCGGTCTGGATCCGGTAGGGATGGTTTGTGTCGTCACCGAGCAGGCTCATGTCCCAGGTCACGACCGGCCCGGTTTCCCGGTCGCGATACTGCCAGGTCGGCGCGATCAAGCCCCAGTCCGCAAGCTCCCCGACGATACCGTCGAAGAAATCGAGCAGGTCGAGGGTCGGCGGATGCCAGGTCGAGGCGCGCAGGTCGGTCGCCAGGTCGTCGCCGGCTTCCAGCACCAGAACCGGGATGTCGTGCATCGCCAGATAAGAGGCGGCGGTCATGCCCACCGGCCCCGCGCCGGCCACGATCACCCGATCCGATTCGGTCATACGCCTCGTTCCCTTCCGGCTATTCGGCGGCTAGGGCGCGCGACGGCGCCGCCGCTTCCCGTCCGGCGATCCGATCGACGATACGGCGCACCATCATCGGCGCCCGGTCGAAGGCGGCGTCGACGCGCGGGCTGTCGGGAAAACGCTCGTTGCCCCGTTGCACCCCTTCGATGACGGTCTTGTCCTCCAGGAACGCCTCGCGGAACAGGCTCTTGACCCGCTTGTCCACTTGCTCGTCGGTCAGTGCGAAGTTGCGCACATGGGTGTAGAAATAGAAGCAGCTCCGGTCGGTCTCCGGCGTGATCAGATTGAAGGAGCGCAATTCCACGCCCCGGCTACGGTCGCCCTCCGGCGCGCCGGTCCCGGCGGCGGCGCTGCCCATATCGACGACGACCGTCGACGGCGGCGTGAAGGTAATGATCTGCCAGCGATCGACATTGCCCTCGAAGCCGCCGAGTGCGGCGTAGAGCGGGGCCGGCGGCCTGTCGAGAATCCACCGAACCATGCGCACACTCTCGCCGACGCGTTCCGCCCGCACCGGGATATCGGCGACGTCGTCGGTTCCGAGGGTCGATTTGTGCACGAAGGAGACGTGCGAGCCGTCCATCAGATTATCCACGACAAGCTGGTAATGGCCGGCGACTAGCAGGGGGTCGCCCTCCGTGACGGCCCAGTCCGGACAGTCGTTCAGGGATACGTCCGGGATCGCGCGCTCGTCGGCCAGCGCCGGATCGCCCATCCAGACCCAGATCCAGCGCCATTTCTCGACCACCGGATAGGCGCGCACCCGGGCGGCCTCGGGAATGCTGTCCTGTCCCGGAATGCGCACGCAGCGCCCGGTCCCGTCGAGGGTGAAGCCGTGGTAGCCGCATTGCAGACGGTCGCCGACCACCGTCCCCATGGAGAGCGGCAGGCGCCGGTGCGGGCAGCGGTCTTCGAGCGCCGCCGGCGTTCCGTCTTCCTGCCGGAACAGGACGACCGGCTCGCCGAGCAGCGTGCGGGCGAGCGGCGCCCGTTCGGCGCCTCCCGGAAGCTCGTGATGCCACGCCGCCACATACCAGGCATTCCGGATCGTGCCACCGCCCATTGCCGCCTCGGCCTATTCTCCGCAGGTCTCTTGCGCAACTTCGCGGGGCCGGGGCCGCGCGCCCGTTCGCCCCGATGGTCGTTGCCCGGTCGTTGCCCGGTCGATACCAGATCGTCGCCCGGTCGCGTTGACACACCCTATC
>FZLR01000203.1 GCA_900197615.1 Rhodospirillaceae bacterium Spongia-Bin9 | reverse complement strand
GCGCAGCTACCGCTTCGACAAGTACCGCACCAGGGAAACGGCGGACCGGAAGCCGACCCTGACCGGACTGGCGATCGGAACCGCCGACGCCAAAGCGGCGCGCAAGGCCTTCGCACCGCTGGATAAACTGGCCGATGGCGTCTGCATGACCCGCGACCTGGTCTCGGAACCGGCCAACGTCATCTATCCCGAAACCCTGGCGGCCGAGGGCGAGACATTGCGCGACCTCGGCGTCGAGGTCGAGGTACTCGGCGAGAAGGAAATGCGCGAACTGGGCATGGGCTCGCTGCTCGGCGTCGGCCAGGGCAGCACGCGCGAATCGAAGCTGCTTGTCATGCAGTGGCGCGGCGGCAGCGAGAAGGACCAGCCCGTCGCCTTCGTCGGCAAGGGCGTGACCTTCGACACCGGCGGCATCTCGATCAAGCCGGCCGGCGGCATGGAAGACATGAAGTGGGACATGGGCGGCTCCGGCGTGGTGATCGGCCTGATGAAGGCGTTGGCCGGGCGCAAGGCGAAATGCAATGTCGTCGGCGTCGCCGGCCTGGTCGAGAATATGCCGTCCGGCGCGGCCCAGCGGCCCGGCGATATCGTGACCTCCATGTCCGGCCAGACCATCGAGGTGCTCAACACCGACGCCGAGGGCCGGCTCGTCCTGGCCGACGCGCTCTGGTACACCCAGGACCGCTTCAAGCCGAAATTCATGGTCGACCTGGCGACGCTTACCGGCGCCATCATCATCGCGCTGGGCAACGAGAATTGCGGCCTGTTCTCCAACAACGACGAGCTGGCCGAACGGCTCGCGGCGGCCGGCAAGGCGGTCGACGAGCCCGCCTGGCGCATGCCGCTGGGCAGCGCCTACGACAAGCAGATCGACAGCGACGCCGCGGACATGAAGAATATCGGCGGGCGCAGCGCCGGCAGCATCACCGCGGCGCAGTTGCTGCAGCGCTTTGTCAACGACGTGCCCTGGGCCCATCTCGACATCGCCGGCGTCACCTGGAGCAAGAAAGACAAGCCGACCGTGCCCAAGGGCGGCACCGGCTTCGGCGTCCAGATGCTCAACCGGCTGGTCGCGGAGTATTACGAGGGGTAGGGCGTCGGCGGAGCGTAGAGGAGGGTTTGACCTCCCCCTATAAGTGCCGGACAGGGGAGCGCCGCCGGACATGACCGAGATCGGCTTCTACCATCTGCTGCGAACGCCGCTCGAAGCCGCGCTGCCGCAACTGTTGGCCAAGACGTTGGAGCGCGGCGAACGGGCGGTCGTCAAGGCCGGCTCGGAGGAGCGGGTCAGGCAGCTCGACGACGCCCTGTGGCGCTGGGGCCCGTCGAACCGCAACGACAGCTTCCTGCCCCACGGCGCGGCGGCCGACGGCAACGCCGAGAAGCAGCCGGTCTGGCTCACCGCCGGCGACGACAATCCGAACGGCGCTTCCTTCCTGTTCCTGACCGACGGCGCGACCTCGGACGCGCTCGGCGATTACGCCCGCTGCTTCACCCTGTTCGACGGCCGCGACGAAGCCGCCGTAGCGCACGCCCGCACGCAGTGGAAGTCCTGGAAGGACGCCGGCCACAGCCTCACCTACTGGCAGCAGGGCGACCGCGGCTGGGAGAAGAAGGGGTAGGCTCGTCCGCCATCCCGTCGCATGGACGGCGGGGCGGGCGATTCCTATACCCGGCTGCACTTTCCCGAACGCTATCTCCCTTCATCGCCCCCTCACCGACGGAGCAGCCGCGCCATGGCCCTCGAACGGACCTTTTCGATCGTCAAGCCCGACGCCACGGCGCGCAACCTGACCGGCGCCGTCAACGCCACGATCGAGGACGCCGGCCTGCGCATCGTCGCCCAGCGCCGCATCCGCATGACTGAAGGGCAGGCAAAGGGATTCTACGCCGTCCATGCCGAACGGCCGTTCTACAACGACCTGGTCGCCTTCATGACCTCCGGGCCGGTCGTCGTCCAGGTGCTGGAGGGCGAGAACGCGATCGCGCGCTACCGCGAGGTCATGGGCGCGACCAACCCGGCCGAAGCCGCCGACGGCACGATCCGCAAGTTGTTCGCCGAGACTATCGAGCGCAACTCGGTCCACGGCTCCGACGCGGCCGAGACCGCGGCGACCGAGATCGGCTTCTTCTTCAGCGACGTGGAAATCGTCGGATAGGGCGGCCTCGTCGCCGCCGGATGTCGGAACGCGGAAGCCAGCACGGCGGGATCGGGCAGGCCGCACGCACCGTCCCGAGACCGGTCAGAAAATTTCCGTAGAGAACCGAAGGATTGACGCTACCGGCTCGATCCCTCGTTTGCCGTTCGGCCGATTTCACCGGATACGTTCGTTTCCGGATCGTACTTCCTGGCCCAGGACATTACCGCCAGCATCATCGGGCGCAGATCTTTTCCCTTATCGGTCAGTTCGTATATGACCTGGCGCCCGTCGGCCGGATCTTTTTTTCGGCTGACGATCTGCTGCGCTTCGAGCCGGCGCAGACGGTCGGACAGCACGTTCGTCGAAATGCCTTCGCCGGCATTCAGGAAGTCCTGGAACCGGGTGAAGCTGCGAAACAACATGTCGCGGATAATCAACAGCGTCCAGCGATCCCCGAATACGCCCAGCCCGAACCGGAACGGGCATTGATTTGGCTCGTAAATCATCTGCCCAACATAACGGCTGAGGAATTCCTTGCAAAGAGCAAGTGATTGTGTTAATCACTTGCAAAATGCAAGCGATAGGATGCCACCTTCGATGAAAGCGACACCATGAACCGCCCGATGAATGCGGCCGACTGGGGCCTTCTGCTGACGACGGCAGTGCTTCTGGGCAGCACCTTTCTCTTCCTCAACATCGCCGTCGCCGAAGTGCCGCCTTTGACCGTCGCGGCATTGCGGACGCTGATCGCGGCGCCGATCTGCTGGGCCATGATGCGCGCCTTCGGCGCGCGCCTGCCGCGGACCCGGCAGGAGTGGATCGCGCTGTTCTGGCTGGGGTTGCTCACGGGGGCGATCCCCTTCGGGGCGCTCTCCTGGGGCCAGCAGCATATCGAAAGCGGCATGGCCGGCATCCTGTTCGGCACCATGCCGGTCCTGGCGGTCGTTCTCGCGCCACTGTTCCTGGCCGAGGAAATTTTCACCCGCCGGCGCCTGGTCGGCGCCGCGGTCGGGCTGGCCGGCGTCGTGCTGGTGATGGGCCCGTCGGTGCTGGCGAATGCCGGCGATCGGGCGCTTCCCCTTTTCATCCCCTCCCCCGCCCCCTTGAGCCACCCCCTGGGCGCGATCTACGCCCGCCGGCAGCCCGGCCTCGCGCCGCCCACTATGGCGACCGGGCAGATGATCTTCGGCGCCATGATCCTGACGCCGCCGGCCCTGGCCCTGGAAGCGCCGCTCGGCCTCGCGCCGGGCATGGGGGCGGTCGGCGCGATCCTCGTCACCGGCGTCGCCTGCACCGCGATCCCGATGAGCCTGTATTTCGTCGTCGTCCGGCGCATCGGCGCCACACGCAGCTCCCTCGTGCCGCTGTTCTTTCCCCCGGTTGCCGTGTTCCTGGGCGCGGCGGTGCTCGGCGAACGGCTGCCGGTCGAGGCCTTCGCCGGACTGGCGCTGATCATGGCCGGTGCGCTCGCCGTCGGCGGCGCAACGGCCAAACCGCCCGGACCGGCCTCCGCCGCCGGGACGGAAGAGGGATAGACGCCGGGACGGCCTGCGCCGGCAAACCCTATCTGTCGAAAAAGCTGAGCGAAGCTACACATTTCATTATTTCGACTGAGCAAAGCGAGTGGAGAAATCTGCCCGCTGTTGTGCCCGGCCCACGCGCTGCACTTCGGCACCGATGGCGCGCGGTACGGATTTCTCCGCTTCGCGCCTGACGGCGCTCCGGTCAAAATGACGGGGAGGGGAAAATCCGGATCGATCCAATCGAATCGATGGATTTCGGTTACTCGGAATGTTCAGGTAACCAATTGCGCCGTAACGCAAAAATAGCCGCGCAACCCCGCGGCCTTTTCCATCGGCGAGACCGGTTCGCAGCCGGCCACACAGCGCTCAGGCGCCATTCAGCTCTCCAGCCAGAAGGCGAGAGCGATGGCGATGGCGCTCACGATGGCGATGCGCAGGCCCCATTTCGTGAAATAGCCCCACGCCTTGCGGTGCTCTTCGTAGAATGCCGTGCCTTCGCCGAAGTTGTCAGCCATGCTGCATGCCTCCCCGCATGTCCCGGCAAACCGGGAATTCCCTTCGGAAGCGTTCTATACACAAGCGGCAGCCGGTCTGCCAACCCCTCGCTGTATCCGGCGCGATACAGGATCGGGCAGCGGATTCAGGCAAGGGGCGGATCGACTAATAATCCGTCGTTATTCCAGTCGTTCCGATAGACCACCCGCTCGCCCTCGACCCGTACGGCGCCTTCCGCCACCATCCGCAGAGCGGCCGGATAGATGCGGTGCTCCTGCGCCAGCACGCGGGTGGCAAGGCGTTCCGCTGTATCGCCCGGCTGTACCGGCACGGCCGACTGCATGACAATCGGGCCGTCGTCCAGTTCGGGCCGCACGAAATGGACCGTGCATCCGTGCAGCCGGACTCCCGCCGCCAGCGCGCGTTCGTGGGTGTTCAGTCCCCGGAAGGCGGGCAGCAGCGAGGGATGGATGTTGAGCAGCCGGTCGCGCCAGTGCTCGACGAATCCGGCGGTGAACAGGCGCATGAAGCCGGCCAGGCAGACCAGCTCGACCCCGGCGGCCTCAAGCCGGGCCGTGACAGCGGCGTCGAACGCGGCACGGTCCGGAAAGCCGCGATGGTCGATCGTCGCCGTTTCGATGCCGAACGCCCGCGCCCGCTCGAGGCCGGCCGCGCCCTGTTCGTTGGACAGAACGAGGACGATTTCAGCCGGGAAGGCAGGATCGGCGCAGGCTTCGGCCAGCGCCGCCATGTTGGAGCCGCGGCCGGAGATCGGCACGCCGACCTTCAGGCGCGCCATTGCCGGTCCCAGTCGGCGATCCGCACCGTCTGCCCGCCGCGCTCGCGCTCCACGACCGCGCCGACTGTCGCAACCGTCTCGCCGTGTTCGCGCAGCGTCCCCTCGACCGCTCCTGCGGCGTCCGGCGACGCAATGGCAACCATGCCGAGGCCGCAATTGAACGTCGCCGCCATTTCGGCAGCGTCGATCCGGCCGACGCTCTGCAACCAGCGGAAGACCGGCGGGATCGCCCAGGCGGCGGCG
>FZLR01000204.1 GCA_900197615.1 Rhodospirillaceae bacterium Spongia-Bin9 | reverse complement strand
CCCCTAACCCCCTCCCCCAAGGGGAGGGGGGATGGGTTGCTTTGCCTGTCGGGCCCGATTTACGGCTTTTCGCCGGGGAATCCCTAGGTCGGGTCGGGGGAAACAGGCTTGGACTTCTGGACTCTGGCCAACGCCGCGGTCAGCGGCCTGCTGATCGGGCTGGTCTACGGCCTCAGCGCGCTCGGCCTGTCGGTCATTTTCGGCGTCATCCGGATCGTGAATTTCGCCCATGGCGAGCTCATGGTCATGGGCATGTTCTTCGCGCTGCTGATGTTCCGCTGGCTCGGGCTGGACCCGCTGCTCTCGGTGCCGCTGGCGGCCGCGCTGATGTTCTGCTTCGGCTATATACTGCAGTTGGTCGTGGTCAGCCGGGTCTCCCACCTGCCCGAGCATATGCAGTTCCTGCTGCTGGCCGCCATCGCGATCATGATCGTCAGCGCCCTGCTGCTGATCTTCGGGCCGGACGCCCAGGGCGTGCAGGTCGACTACGCTTGGGATTCCTTCGCCTTCGGTGAAATCCTGATCGACTATCCGAAGATGTTCGCCGCGATCGCAGCCGTCATCGTCGCCTCCCTGCTGCTCGCCTTCTTCAAATATACATCGACCGGCAAGGCGATCCGCGCCTGCGCCGACAACCGCATGGGCGCCCAGGTCGTCGGCCTCAACGTCAGCCGGCTCTATGCGCTCACCTTCGGCATCGGCGCGGCCTGCCTCGGCGCGGCCGGCGCGATCATCCTGCTGCTGTTCGAGGTCCATCCCTATCTGGCGCCGGGCTACACCCTGCTCGCCTTCGTCATCGTCATCATCGGCGGCCTCGGCAGCCTGTTCGGCGCGCTGGTCGGCGGCATCCTGATCGGCGTGTCGGAAGCGATGGCGGCCCTGCTGTTCCAGCCGTCGATGAAAAGCGCATTCAGCTTCGGCCTGCTGATCCTCGTTCTGCTGCTGCGGCCGCAAGGCCTGCTGGGCAAGGCCGTCCGTTGAATTCGCTCGCCCGGTTCTTCCGCCCGCTGTCGCCCGCCGGCCTGTGGCTCGGCGCGGCTTTTCTGGCGGTGCTCCTGCTGCTGCCCCTGTGGGCCGGCTCCTATGTCATGACGGTCGCCACGACCGTGTTTTACCTGGCGCTGATCGGCCAGTCCTGGAACCTGATGCTCGGCTTTGCCGGGCTGCTCTCGATCGGCCATGCCCTGTTCGTCGGCATCGGCGCCTATACCGCGGCCTACCTGTTCGCCGCCGTCGGCCTGCCGCCGGTCGTCGGCGTCCTGCCGGCCATCGCCCTGGCGGTCCTGATGGGGGTCTTGATCGGCTATCTGGGGTTCCGCTTTGCCATCGGCGGGGGCTATTTCGCGCTGCTGACCATCGCGTTTGCCGAATTCGTGCGCATCGTCATCGATCATGTGTCGTGGCTCGGCGCCACCGAGGGCTTCTTCCTGAAGGTCTCGTCCGCAGACCGGCACGGCATCGATCTGGTCAATCTCCGCGGCGCGCCGGAGATGTATTACTACCTGATCATGGCGCTCGCCCTGGGCGCCCTCGTCCTGTGCCGCTTCCTGCTGCGCAGCCGGCTCGGCTACTACTGGCAGGCGATCCGCGACGATGCCGAGGCCGCCGAGGCGCTGGGCGTCAACGTGCTGCGCTACAAGATGTACGCCGTGATTTTCTCCTCCGGCATGGCGGGCGTCGCCGGCGTCTTCTACGCCTTCTACCAGAACAGCCTGTTCCCGGAGATCGTGTTCAACATCGAACGGTCGATCGAAGCGACGCTCGGCTCCATCGTCGGCGGCGTCGGCACCCTGTTCGGCCCGATCTTCGGCACCTTCATCCTGACGCCGCTGGGCGAGATCGTGACCGAGGCGATCGACCTGCTGAAGCACTGGGGCGTGATCGATCCGCAGATCAAGCTGGACGGGCTGAAGCTGCTGATCTGGAGCTTCATCGTCGTCCTCATCGTCCTGTTCAAGCCGAAAGGCCTGTGGCCATGGGTGTGCAGCCGGCTGCGCCTGACCCGGCCCGAGGCGGAGGGCTGAACGCCATGGCTGCGCTGCTCCGGGTCGAGGGTGTGAGCAAGAGCTTTCGCGGCCTGCTGGCGCTGAACGATGTCTCGTTCGACGTCGTCGAGCGCGGCATCGCCGCCCTGATCGGGCCGAACGGCGCCGGCAAGACGACCCTGTTCAACGTGATCGCCGGAGTCTTTCAGCCGGACAACGGCGCGGTTCATCTGGGCGGCGCGGAGATCACCGGGCGGCGGCCCGACGAAATCTGCCACGCCGGCATCGGCCGCACCTTCCAGATCGTCAAGCCGTTCGCCCAGATGACCGTGCTGGAGAATGTGACGGTCGCGGCATTGCACGGCGCCGGCACCGTCGCTTCGGCGCGGGCGGCGGCCCGCGGTTTCCTCGAAATGCTCGAACTGGACACCAAGACCGCCCAACATGCCGCCAACCTGACCCTGCCGGACCGCAAGCGCCTGGAGGTCGCCCGGGCGCTGGCGACCGGCCCGCGCCTGCTGCTGCTCGACGAGGTGATGGCCGGCCTGCGCCCCTCGGAGACCGACCGCATGGTCGCGACCTTGCGCGGGCTGCGCGACGAAACCGGGCTCACGATCCTGTTGATCGAACATGTCATGCGCGCCGTGATGGCGCTGTCCGAGCACATCACAGTGCTGCACCACGGCGAAAAGATCAGCGAGGGTCCGCCGGAGCGGATCGTCCGCGATCCGGCGGTGCTGGAATGTTATCTCGGGGACCAGGACCGGTGATCCTCAGCGTCAGCGGCCTGAACCTGTTCTACGGCGACGCCCAGGCGCTCGACGAGGTGTCGCTGGAGGTCGACGCCGGCGACATCGTTGCCGTGGTCGGCTCGAACGGCGCGGGCAAGAGTTCGCTGATCCGGACCATCGCCGGCATCGAGAAGCCGCGCTCCGGACGGATCGTCTACAAGGACACCGACATTACCGGATGGCCCAGCCACCGGGTCTGCAACCTCGGCATCGGCCAGGTCGCCGAGGGCCGCCAGATATTCGCCGGGCTGACCGTGCGCGAGAATCTGGAGGTCGGCGCCTATCTGGAACGCGGCAGGGGCAAGAGCGCGGAGACCATGGAACGGGTCTTTGCCATGTTCCCGATCTTGCAGGAACGCGCGGAGCAGCAGGCCGGCACGCTTTCCGGCGGCGAGCAGCAGATGCTGGCAATCGGCCGCTGCCTGCTCGGCCAGCCGGAGTTGATCATGTTCGACGAGCCCTCGCTCGGCCTCGCGCCGACAATCGTCCAGGAAGTGTTCGGCATCGTCGAACGGCTCAATGCCGACGGCACGCCGATCGTGCTGGTCGAACAGAATGTCGCCGTCTCGCTCAAGATGGCGAACCGCGCCTATGTGCTGGAAAACGGCCGCATCGTGCTGAGCGGCAAAGGCGAGGAGTTGCTGGAGGACGACCGCGTCCGCGAAGCGTATCTGGGCCTTTAGCGCATCTGCCGTCTTGACCCGCGCGCCGGGGTTTTCAGAATCGCCTGTGCCGTCGCACGGCAGGCAGGCTGCATAAAGGGGAGGCAACCGCGATGAAGCCCGGCCATCCGTCCAGGGACTATGTCGAAGGCGATCCGCGCTATCGCACCATCGTCGATGCGCTGGACGCCGCTGCCGAGTTGCAGCCGGACCGCGTCGCGCTGATCTGCGAGGACCGGCAGCTCACCTTCGCCGAATACCGCCGCGCCGTCGCCGGCATGGCGCGGCATCTGGCCGGGCGCTACGCACCGGGCGACCGCCTCGCCGTCGTCATGGGCAACGGGATCGAGACGGGGGTCGCCCTGATGGGCGCCTACGCGGCGCTGATGCAGACCGCGCCGCTCAATCCGGGATACACGGACCGCGAGCTCGGCCGGCTGCTCGACGATGTCGAGCCGGCGGCGATCGCCTGCTCGCCGCCTTTCGTGGAACGGGTCCGTTCGCTGGCCGGCGACAAGGGGCCGGATGTCCTGACCGTCGGCGACGGCGGTATCGACATCTGGCCGTGGGCGGCGGACGAGAGCCTGTCGCTGCCGGCCGAGCGGCCGCGCCCCGAGGACCGCTGCCTGATGTTCTTCACCGGCGGCACGACCGGCCTGCCCAAGGGCGCCGAGCATATCCACAGCTCGCTCGACTTTTTCTGCCGCCAGACCCGCGCCATGTGGAATTTGGAGTTCGGCGGCGAGACCGTCCTGAACGTCGCGCCGATGTTCCACATCTGGGGCCACGATTTCACCCTGATCTTCCCGCTCTACATCCGGGCGACCATGGTGATCGTGCCGCAATACCGGCCGGATATCGTGGTCGAGCAACTGGCCCGGCATCGCGTCACCGTCTTTGCCGGCGGCCCGGCGGCGATCTTCCTCGGCCTGCTGGGATCCGACGCCATCGACAATGCCGACCTCGGCGCACTCCGCCACAGCATGGGCGGCGGCTCGCCCCTGCCCGCCGACCTGCTGGAGCGCTGGAAGGCCCGCACCGGCAACGAAATCCTGGAAGGCTACGGCATGTCGGAGGGCGCGCCGATCTGCCTCAACCCGACCCACGGGACCGGGAAACGCCTGTCGGTCGGCCCGGTGCCGCCCGAGACGTTCATTGAGATCGTCGACCTGGAAACCGGCACGAAGGTCATGCCGGTCGGCGAGCGCGGCGAGGTCCGGCTGCGCGGCCCGCAGTTCACCATCGGCTACCGCAACCGGCCGGAAGAGACCGCGGAGGCAATCCGCGACGGCTGGCTCCATACCGGCGACATCGGCTATCTGGACGAGGACGGGTTCCTGTTCCTGGTCGACCGCAAGAAAGAGATGATCCTGGTCGGCGGCTTCAACGTCTATCCGCGCGAGGTCGACGAGGCGATGACGAGCCACCCGGCCGTCGCCGAAGCCGCCGCCATCGCCGTGCCCGACGATTTCCTGGGCGAGGCCGTGTGCCTCTACGTCGCCCTGCAACCGGACGCGGAGACAAACGTCGAGGAGTTGCACCGCCACGCCGAAGCCAACCTGGCGAAATACAAGCGGCCCAGGGTTATCCGCATCGTCGAGGCCCTGCCCAAGACCGGCCCCGGCAAGATCGACAAGCTCGGCCTCAAGGCGCTGGAGGCGGACCGGGACACAAC
>FZLR01000205.1 GCA_900197615.1 Rhodospirillaceae bacterium Spongia-Bin9 | reverse complement strand
CCGCTGGTCTACACGCTGAGCATCGTCGCGATCGTCTACACCTCCCTGGTCGCGCTGGCCCAGGAGGATATGAAGAAGCTGATCGCCTATTCGTCGGTCGCCCATATGGGCTTCGTGACCCTGGGGATCTTCGCGGCGACCGCGCAACTCAGCGCCGGCAACCTGCTCGGCGAGCAGGCGGTGACCGGCGCCATGTTCCAGATGTTGTCCCACGGCATCGTCTCGGCCGCGCTGTTCCTGTGCGTCGGCGTGGTCTACGACCGGCTTCACACACGGCGGATCGACCGCTACGGCGGGCTGGTCCACCGCATGCCGCGCTACGCCGCGGTGTTCATGGTGTTCACGCTGGCCTCGGTCGGCCTGCCGGGCACGAGTGGCTTCGTCGGCGAGTTCCTGGTGCTGTTCGGCGTCTTCCAGGTCAATGTCTGGGCTGCCGCCCTGGCGGCGACCGGCGTGATCCTCGGCGCGGCCTACATGCTGTGGCTCTACCGCAGGATCGTCTTCGGCGAACTGGTCAAGCCGGACCTGATGCGCATGAAAGACCTCCACCCGCGCGAGATCGCGATATTCGCGCCGCTGGTCATCCTGGTGCTGTGGATGGGCATATGGCCGGAGCCGTTCCTCGACGTGTTCGACGCCTCGGTGAAAAACCTGCTGACAAGCTTCAAGGCCGGCGCCTGCCGGGTCAACGAAGCCTGCTTCGCGGCGCGCTAGGGGAGCGGCGCCATGATCCTGCCGAATATCGAATATGCCACGTCGGAAATGTTCGTCGCCGTGGCCGCGATGGTCCTTCTCATGATCGGCGTGTTCCGCGGCGAAAGCTCGGCCCGGCTGGTTTCGGCGCTGTCGGTCCTGGTACTGGTGGCCGCAGCCGTCATTACGGTCTGGATGTCGCCGGGCGATACCCGGTCCGCCTTTGCCGGCATGTTCGTGAGCAACGGGTACACGACCTTCCTGAAGGTCGGCGTTCTGTCCGCCGCAGCCGTCGGGATCGTCCTGTCGATCGGCTACAATGCGCGCGAGGGGATCGACCGGTTCGAATATCCGGTGCTGATCGTGCTGGCGGCGCTCGGCATGATGGTCATGGTCTCGGCCAGCGACCTGCTGTCCCTTTATATCGGCCTGGAACTGCAGAGCCTGTCCCTCTACGTCGTCGCCGCAATCCGGCGCGATTCGGTGAAGTCGAGCGAAGCCGGGCTCAAATATTTCGTGCTCGGCGCACTGGCCTCCGGGATGCTGCTGTTCGGCGCCTCGCTGGTCTACGGCTTCAGCGGCACCACCGCTTTCGCTGGCCTGGCCGCCCAATTGACCGGCGCGTCCGCGCCGTCGGTGGGGTTGGTCGTCGGGCTGGTCTTCGTCATGGTCGGCCTGGCTTTCAAGGTTTCCGCCGTGCCTTTCCATATGTGGACGCCCGATGTCTACGAAGGCGCACCGACCCCCGTGACGGCATTCTTCGCCGCCGCGCCCAAGCTCGCCGCGATGGGCCTGCTATTGAGCGTGCTGGCGGGCCCGTTCGGCGGCCTCGTCAAGCAGTGGAGCCAGATCGTCATCGTTCTCGCCATCGCTTCGATGGTGCTCGGCGCGTTCGCCGCGATCGCCCAGACCAATATCAAACGGCTGATGGCCTACAGCTCGATCGGCCATGTCGGCTACGCCCTGGTCGGTCTGTCCGCCGGCACCAAGGACGGCTACAGCGCGGTGCTGATCTATATGGCGATCTATCTGGTGATGACGCTCGGCACCTTCGCCGCGATCCTGGCCATGCAGCGCAGCGGCCGCATGGTCGAGGAAATCGGCGACCTGACCGGCCTGTCGCGCACCAATCCGATGATGGCGGGCATGATGCTGATCTTCATGTTCTCCATGGCCGGCATCCCGCCGCTCGCCGGGTTCTATGCCAAGCTCTATGTCTTCCTGGCGGCGGTCGAAGCCGGCCTCTATTTCCTCGCCGTGATCGGCATGGTGACCAGCGTGGTCGGCGCCTACTATTACCTGCGCATCGTCAAGGTGATGTATTTCGACGAGCCGGAGGACGCGCTCGACCCGCGCCCCGGCCGCGACCTCGGCGCCATCCAGTTCGTCGCCGGCATGGCGACGCTGCTGTTTTTCCTGTTCCCCAGCCTTCTGGTCGGCGCCGCCGATACAGCGGTGTTCAGCCTGACCGGCGGCTAGGCGTGTGAAACCGCTGACGCAGGAAATTCCGCGCTCCGGGGACGGCCCTTGCGAGAAAGCGATCCTGCCTGCCGGCTATCGTCTGCACCGTCTCGGGTCCGTCGCCAGCACGAATGACGAAGCCCGCCGACTGGCGCAGCAGGGCGCCCCGGACCGCACGGTAATCCTCGCCGAGAGGCAGACAGCCGGCCGCGGGCGGTACAGCCGGCAATGGGAATCGCCGCGCGGCAATCTTTACGCCTCTTTCGTGTTCCGGCCGCCCTTGCCGCCCCGCCACGCCGCGCAGATCGGTTATGTCGCTGCCGTAGCGGTGTACGATACGGTCGCGGCGTTGACCGGCCGGCCAGCGGCGGTGACCTGCAAATGGCCCAACGACGTCCTGGTCGGCGGGGCGAAAATCGCCGGAATCCTGCCCGAATCCTCGATCGGCGCCGATGGCGCGCTCGAATGGATCGTCCTCGGCATCGGGATCAACATCGTCAGTGCGCCGGCAGACGCGGTGCGGCCCGCGACCAGCCTTTCGGCGCAGGGCGGCGCGGGGGCCGATACCGGGACGGTGCTGGCCGCCCTCGGCCGGGCGCTCGATGGGTGGATGTTGCAATGGCTGGGCGACGGATTCGGCAGCGTGCGCCAGGCTTGGCTCGACCGGGCAGGGCCGCTGGGCGGTGAGATCCGCGTCATCCTGCCGGACCGCAGCATCGGGGGCAGCTTCGGCGGCCTCGACCCGGACGGCGCCCTGATCCTCGACACGGAGGGCGGGCAGGAGAAGATTCACAGCGGCGAAGTCTTCGCCGCCGGGGGGCGCTGATGCTGCTCGCCATCGATTCGGGCAACACGAACATCGTCTTCGGCGTCCACGACGGCGCCGACTGGCGCGCCATCTGGCGCAGCGCCACAAAGGGCGACCGGACGGCCGACGAGCTCGCCGTCTGGATGATGCAGCTCTTCGACATGAAGGGGCTGGAGCGCCGGGCGGTCGACGCCGCCGTGATCGCCAATGTTGTGCCGAGCAACGATTTCAGCCTTCGCTCCCTGTGCCGGGACCATTTCGGCGTCGAACCGCTGGTGGTCGGCGACGCCGGCGTCGCGCTGGGTATCGAGCTGCTGACCGACGCGCCGGAAGAGGTCGGCGCCGACCGGATCGCCAACGCCATCGGCGCCTTCGCCGAGCATGGCGGGCCGCTGATCGTGATCGATTTCGGCACGGCGACGACCCTGGATGTGATCGACGAGGCCGGTAACTATTGCGGCGGCGCCATCGCGCCTTCGGCTGCCCATTCCGTCGATGCGCTGCACCGGGCTGCCGAACAACTGCCGCGGATCGATGTACGCCGCCCGCCTGCCGTCGTCGGCACGGCGACGGTGCCGGCGATGCAATCCGGGGTTTACTGGGGCTATGTCGGCCTGATCGAAGGGCTGGTCCGCCGGATCCGGGAAGAGCGTGGCGCGCCGATGAAGGTGGTGGCGACCGGCGGCCTGGCCGAGACTTTCTGCGAAGCGACCGACGCTATCGATGTCCAGGACCGCGATGTGACTCTGCGAGGCTTGCGCGAAATTCACGCACGCAACCGCGCATGAGCGGAGACGCACTCCACTTCCTGCCGCTCGGCGGCGCCGGCGAAATCGGCATGAACCTCAACCTGTTCGGCTATCGCGGCCGCTGGCTGATGGTCGATCTCGGCGTCACCTTCGGCGATCCCTCGATCCCCGGTATCGACGTGATTACGCCGGACCCGAAATTCATCGCGGAACGGAAGGATCGTCTGGCAGGCCTGGTGCTGACCCATGCCCATGAGGACCATATCGGCGCCGTGCCGCATCTCTGGCGGCGGCTGAAATGCCCGATCTATGCGACCGGCTTTACCGCCTCGGTGCTCAGGCGCAAGCTGGCCGAGGCCGATCTCGAGGACGAAGCCCGGATAACCCCGATCGAGGCCGGCGCGCCCTTCGATGTCGGGCCCTTCAGCATCGAGCTCGTCAGGCTGACCCACTCGATTCCCGAGCCGAACGCCCTCCTGATCCGAACACCGCTGGGCGCCGTCTTCCACACCGGCGACTGGAAGCTGGATCCGGAACCGCTCATCGGCGCGCCGGTCGACGAAGCCGCGCTGCGCCGGATCGGCGACGAGGGCGTCCTGGCCCTGATCGGCGATTCGACCAACGTCTTCGAGGACGGCAGATCCGGGTCCGAGTCCGATGTGCGGAAGAGCCTGATCGATCTGGTCGGCAGGTTCGACCGGCGGGTTGCGATCGCCGCCTTCGCTTCGAATGTCGCGCGGCTCGAAACTATCGCCGCGGTCGCTAAGGCGACCGGGCGGCATGCGGCGCTGTGCGGCCGGTCGCTCTGGCGCATGAACGACGCCGCCCGCGAAAACGGTTATTTGCGTGACTTTCCGCGTTTCCTCGGCGAGGAGGACGCAGCGAAACTGCCACGCGACAAGGTGTTGATCGCCTGTACCGGCAGCCAGGGCGAACCGCGCGCCGCGCTTGCCCGCATCGCCGCCGGCAGCCACCCCAAAATCGGCCTCGACGAGGGCGACGCCGTCGTCTTTTCCTCGCGCAAGATTCCCGGCAACGAGCGGGCCATCGCGCGGTTGCAGGACATGCTGATCCATCGGGGCGTCGAGGTCGTTACAGAGTCGGATCATTTCGTCCATGTCAGCGGCCATCCGGCCCGCGACGAGCTGGTCGACATGTATCAGTGGATCCGGCCGCAGATCGCCGTGCCGGTCCATGGCGAGCGCCGCCATCTGCACGAGCACCGCCGGTTGGCCCGCCGGTGCCAGACGCCCCAGGCGATCGTCGCGACCAACGGCGAGATGGTGCGCCTGGCGCCCGGCCCAGCGGCGATCGTCGAAAAGGTCCACAGCGGCCGGCTCGCGGTCGAGGGTGAAAATCTTCTGCCGGTCGACGGTCCGGTGA
>FZLR01000206.1 GCA_900197615.1 Rhodospirillaceae bacterium Spongia-Bin9 | reverse complement strand
CTCCCTGCACCTCCCCCTCCCCCCGGGGATGTCCTCCCCCCCGCCTTCGGGTGCACGGCTCCTGAAGAATTTCACACACGAAATCGCCGGCTGCGCCGGCGACTGGTCGATGGCCGCGTTTCGGGAGCAGGCGATCGGGCGGATCCGAGCGCAGGTCGGCCGCGGCCGGGTCATCTGCGGCCTGTCCGGCGGAGTCGATTCATCGGTCGTCGCGGTGCTGCTTCACGAGGCGATCGGCGAGCGGCTCACCTGCATCTTCGTCGATCACGGCCTGCTGCGCGAAGGCGAGGCCGAACAGGTCGTCGAGCTGTTCCGCAACCACTACAACATCCCCCTGGTCCATCGCGAGGCATCGGCCCTGTTCTTCGACGCGCTGGACGGCGTCGACGATCCGGAGGCCAAGCGCAAGATTATCGGCGGCCTGTTCATCGACGTGTTCGAGGACGAGGCGAAGGCCATCGGCGGCGCCAAATTCCTGGCCCAGGGCACGCTATATCCCGACGTCATCGAATCGGTCTCGGCGACCGGCGGGCCGAGCGTCACCATCAAGTCGCACCACAATGTCGGCGGCCTGCCGGAACGCATGAACATGGGCCTGGTCGAGCCGGTGCGCGATCTGTTCAAGGACGAGGTCAGGGCGCTCGGCCGCGATCTCGGCCTGTCCGAAGCCTTCATCCGGCGCCATCCCTTTCCCGGCCCCGGCCTCGCCATCCGCATCCCCGGCCCGGTGACGCGCGATAAGGCCGACCTACTGCGCCGCGCCGACGCGATCTATCTGGAAGAAATCCGCGAGGCGGGGCTCTACGACGAAATCTGGCAGGCCTTCGCGGCACTGCTGCCGGTGCGCGCCGTCGGTGTGATGGGCGACGAGCGGACCTACGACTGGGTCTGCGCCCTGCGCGCCGTGACCTCGACCGACGGCATGACGGCGGACAGCTACGCCTTCTCCCACGACTTTCTCAGCCGCACCGCAACACGCATCGTCAACGAAGTCCCCGGCATCGGCCGCGTCGTCTACGACGTCACGTCGAAGCCGCCGGGAACCATCGAGTGGGAGTAGACGCCGACGCGGTATCTCCGTCTCACCGTCACAGCCCTTCATGCCGGGCGACCTGGCCGAGGGAAGGCCAGGCGGGCCGGGTGGCGATGTCCTTGGACTGGCAGTTGGTGCAGCGCATGCGGGCGCCGACCTCCGGCACCGGCAGGGCCGGCCCGACCTTCGCAGCGAGCATCCGGCTGTCGACCGAACTGTTGTGGCCGCAGCGGTTGCACCAGCAGAAGATCGCCAGGCCGGCGTCGGCGATATCGCCCAGCCGCGCCGCCGGCCGGTTCTCCTCCGATCTCCGGATCGATCGGTCCTTCAGTCGTCCCATGCGCCGCTGCCCGCCCGGCTCCTGTACTCGTACACCCGGCGCGCAGCCGGGGCGGGACTATAGGAAAGACCGGTCCCGATGTCGAACAAAAAAAGAACAAATGTGCATGGGGCCTGCCGATCCGGTTCGGCCGGTCACGCCGCTCTGGCGGTGAATCCGCCGTCGACCACCAGCTCGGCGCCGGTGATGTATCGGGCGTCGTCGCTGGCGAGGAAGACGGCGGCGTGGCCGACGTCCCAACCGTCGCCCATATAGCCGGTCGGACACAGGGCATCGCGGGCTTCGGCCATTTTGGCGAGATCGCCGCCGCCGTAGGTCTCCTTGAGCGGCTCGACGACCATGGGCGTATCCATCAGGCCGGGCAGGATGGCGTTGGCGCGGATGCCGCGGCCGGCATATTCCACGGCGATCGTCCGGGTCAGCGGCAGGATCCCGCCTTTGGTCACCGCGTAGGCGATGTAGGGCACGCCGAGCCAGCGGATGCCGGCGATCGAGGCGATATTGACAATAGCGCCCCGGCCGAGCTTGCGGCCGTCGGCGTCCGTGCGGAACTCGTTGCGTTCCATCGCCGGCAGCACGGCGCGGCAGGTCAGGAACATGCTTTTCAGGTTGATGTCGTGGAAGCGGTCCCATTCGGCATCGCTGAGTTCGACGGTCGGTATGTGCGCGACGATCCCGACATTGTTGTGCAGCACATCGATCCGGCCGAACCGGTCGAGGCAGGCATCGACCATCGCCCGGACCCGGTCGGTCCTGGTGACATCCGCTGTGAAGGTCTCGGCCGTGCCGCCTTCCCCGGCGATGATGCCCGCTGTCTCGGCAGCCGCTTCGGGGTCGATATCGACGGCCAGCACCTTCGCCCCGGCACGGGCGTAGAGTGCCGCCGCCGCCTTGCCGTTGCCCCAGCCCGGCCCGACCGATCCGGCGCCGACGACGATGACGACCCGGTCCTGCAATTTCCCGCTCATGGCATGGTTCTTCCTGTCGATAGGGTATCGCGAATGGCTAGCCGAGACGGGCCTGCCGGGGCAAGGGATACTGGGGCGGTCTCAGTGCCCGAGCAAAGCGCGGCCGTTGCCGCCGAGAATGCCGGCGATATCCGCCTCCGGCAGCTCCGATGCGCGGATCGCGCCGAGGGTGTGGGCGGTATCGAATATCGGATGGTCGGTGCCGAGCAGCACGCGGCCGGCCCCGAAAGTTTCGGCGGCCAGCGCAATCGCCCGCGGCCCGAAGCTGGAGGTATCGACGAAGATCCGGCCCAGCCGGCTCGACGGCAGCGGCGCTTCCGGCGTGCGCCGCGCCGAGACATGGTCCATGCGCTCGGCCAGCATCGGCACAGACCCGCCCAGATTGGCGACCTGAACGGTGATGTCCGGGAAACTGTCGAGAAAATCGGTCAGCGTCAGGGTGACCGTCACCGCGCTCAGCCGGGCCTGCACGTCCAATACGATGTGGCGCAGGTTGGCGTTGTCGCCATCGTCCGGCGGTTCGGCGACGGCTCCTCCCGGCGCCGGGCCGGGATGGATGAAGATGTGGGCGCGGTGCGCGTTCGCCGCCTCGATCAGCGGCGCCCAGGCCGCGGCGTCGCGGCGGGTCAGGAAGCCGTCGGCCGGCAGGATCGCGCCGACGAAGCCGGGCTGCGCCATCGCCCGTGCCAATTCCTCGGTCGCCGCCGCCCGGTCGGCAAGCGGCAAGGCGGCCAGTCCGGAGAATTGCGACGGGCGGTCCGCCATCAGTCCGGCCAGGGAATCGTTGAAAAGACGCACCAGCGGCGCGGACTCCTCCGCCGGCAGGCTGTCCACCCCGAACAGGCCAGGCAGCGACAAAACCTGCCGCGACACGCCGAGTTCCTTCATGAAGGCGAGGCGAAGGCCGGTCTCGATCAGGGCGGGCGCGACCGGCAGCGCCTCGCGATAGACGTCCATCCGCTCGCCTTCCGGACCGCGGACGATGCGCGGCGGCTGCGTGCGCGCCCTGAGCGCGTCCGCCAGTGCGGGTGGGAGCCAGTGGACGTGCCAGTCGACGATCGTGGCGGTGTCGGTCTGGAGCCCTTTCAACGATTGAGGTCCGTCAGAAAAAAGCCGCCGCCGGAATTCCACGGCGCAGCACGCCCGTCGGCGCCGTACAGGACGGCGATCGCCACCGAGATCGCCAGAATGAGAAGGAATTTGCGCATGGGCCAAGCCGACTGCGCAGTCGTCGGTGCGAAGGATCGCAGACCTTCGACTGCGGCAAAATATCCGTTCAGTCGCGGCTAAGTTCGTAAAGAGCAATCGCCGCGGCGTTTGAGACGTTCAGGCTGTCGATCAGGTTAGCGCATTTATCATTATTTGCATACTGTATGGGAATACGGACGAGAATATCGCAGTTTTCTTTGGTCAGCCGCCGAAGTCCCTTTCCTTCCGCGCCGAGTACAAGTGCAGTTTTTGAATTGCTTCCGGCAAGACCGGCCTCGGCAATCGTCGCTTCTGCGCTGCCGTCCAGTCCGGCGACCCACCGGCCGGCCTCCCGCGTTGCCGCCAGGGCCTGGGCCAGATTGCCCACCCGCACCCAGGGCACGACATCCAGCGCGCCGGCGGCAGCCTTGGCCAGCGCGCCCGATTCCGGCGGGGCGTGACGGTCTGTAGTGACCAGGGCCGCTGTGCCGAACACTGCGCAGGAGCGCAGGATGGCGCCGACATTGTGCGGGTCCGTCACCCGGTCGAGTATGACCAGCGGGCCGGGCTTCGCGGATGATGAAAGAATGGAGTCGAGGGAAACCCGGGGTAGAGGGTCTACTTCGATCGCCACGCCCTGGTGAACGGCGCCGGCGGGCAGATGTGCGGCCAGCTGCGCTGTCGTTACAGTTGTCCAGGAACGATCCGGAGCACCGGGCCCGGAGTCGGCCAGCTCCGCCTGCGCCGAGCGGGTGGCCCAGCCGGCGGCGATGAAGCGGGCCGGATTGGCGAGCGCCGCCCGGACCGCGTGTATCCCCCACAATATTAACGGACGCTGCGAGAGAGCCTGGGACAGACTTTCGGGAGAGGCCGGGCGCGGCCCTTCGCGCTGCGGCAGTGCGACGGCGTGTTGCGGCCGGCTTTTTCGCCGGCGCGGGTGCTTGCTTTTCGCCATGGAATCGCATAGTAGCGGCGACCGAAACGCAAACAAGCTGCGGGGACGGCGGCCGAGTGGCGATGGCGGCGGCTTCTGCGGCTCGGTTTGCATTTGGATGCGTTGACATCCGACAAGCAGTATCCACATGGCGTTGCCCGGGAAACCGGTTCTGTCGGGAACCGCGAGCCGGGCCGGGCTTGTCGCGGAGGGGTGCCCGAGTGGTTAAAGGGGACGGGCTGTAAACCCGTTGGCTTAGCCTACGTTGGTTCGAATCCAACCCCCTCCACCAACGCTGTCCGGATCGCACCGTGCCGAGACGCCGTTGCGGGTGTAGCTCAATGGTAGAGCCCCAGCCTTCCAAGCTGGTTATGCGGGTTCGATTCCCGCCACCCGCTCCAGCGCAGCGGCCGGCCGCGGGGAACTTGGAATTGCCGTCTGTCAATTGCGACCGAAAAGTTCCCATTTGTTGCAATCGAAAAGTTCCCACTTGGGGCGTGGGGT
>FZLR01000207.1 GCA_900197615.1 Rhodospirillaceae bacterium Spongia-Bin9 | reverse complement strand
TCCGGCCCGTTTGCCGGAATCGGATATTGAACGACCGCTAAAAAATACAGGGCAAGAACGAAGGATGGCTATCCGGTCGTGTCCCGGTTCGGCTGGCGGCGCCGGACCCGCGCCGGCTATACCGGCATCTTGCCGAAGTTCGGCTTGCGCTTTTCCTTGAGCGCGGCGAGGCCTTCCTTCGCTTCCGGGCCGTCCCAGGCGAGGAATTCGTAGCCCAGCGACGCGTCGAAGCTCGGGCCGTTCATGCGGTACCAGTTGTTGAGGGCCATCTTGGTGTGGCTGATCGCGGTGCGGGCGCCATTGGCGAGCCGCGTGGCGACGCGCAGGGATTCGGCCTCCAGGGCATCGTCCTCGACCGTCAGCGAAATCAAGCCGATCCGCTCGGCTTCCTCGCCGGTGAGCGTGTAGCAGGTCATCAGGTAGTATTTGGCCTTGGCCATGCCGCACAGCAGGGGCCAGCCGATGACCGAATGATCGCCTGCCGCGACGCCGAGGGCGGTGTGGCCGTCGATGATGCGGCAGCTTTTCGTGGCGATGGTGATGTCGCAGACCATGCCGGCCGCCAGGCCCGCGCCGACGGCGACACCGTGCATTGCGGCGATCGTCGGCCGGGAACAGCCGATGACGTTGTAGACGATCTCGCGCGCCTCTTTCAGCCCGCGCATGCGGTAGTCGTGGTTGTTCATCAGCGCTTCGATCATGCCGAAGTCGCCGCCCGCCGAATAGGCCCGCCCGGCGCCGCGCAGGATCACCGCGCCGACATCCCGGTCGGCGTCGATGTCGCGCCAGACGGCGACCAGTTCCTCGTGCATCTTCGCGTCTACGGAATTCAGCGGATTGTCCGGATTGTGCATCGTGACCCGCAGCACGCCATCGGCCGGCCAGTCGAACTTCAGGCGTTCGTAGGCGTTGTAGCGGTTTCCGGACATGATTTTCTCCTTTCCGGCAGGGGGCTGAGGCCCCGGCTGTAGCATCGCAGCGCCGGCGCTGAAAAGCCGGCAAAGGGCCGGGCGGAAGCCTGCCGGGGGCCAGCGACAGCGCGACGCACGAAATTGTCATTTCGGAGCGGCCGAATTTGCGTGACGCGGCAGGCGGTTATGTGCATGTTCCCGCGCCGCTGCGCTCCGCGGAACCATAACCGTCGGGGCCGGCGGCCGGTGTTGCGCCATAGCGCACCTTCAGGGATGGTACCGCCATGTCCGACGACGACGATCTCGTACTCAGCGAGCTGAACGACGAGGAACTGGTCGAGCAGATGCACGACGACCTCTACGACGGTCTCAAGGAAGAGATCGAAGAGGGCGTCAATATCCTGCTCGAACGAAAGTGGGTGCCCTACGACATCCTGACCGAAGCGCTGGTCGAAGGCATGCGCATCGTCGGGATCGATTTCCGCGACGGCATCCTGTTCGTGCCGGAGGTGCTGCAGTCGGCCAATGCGATGAAGGGCGGCATGTTCATTCTGCGGCCCCTGCTGGCCGAAACCGGCGCGCCGCGGGTCGGCAAGATGGTGATCGGCACCGTCAAGGGCGATATCCACGACATCGGCAAGAATCTCGTGTCGATGATGATGGAAGGCGCCGGCTTCGAGGTGGTCGACATCGGAATCGACAACCCGGTCGAGAACTATCTGAACGCGATCGAGGAGCACGAGCCCGATATTCTCGGAATGTCGGCGCTGCTCACGACGACGATGCCGTATATGAAAGTCGTGATAGAGACCTTGAAGGAAAGGGGCATTCGCGACGACTATACCGTCCTCGTCGGCGGCGCGCCGCTGAACGAGGAGTTCGCCCAGGCAGTCGGGGCGGATGCCTATTGCCCCGACGCCGCGGTCGCCGTGGAAATCGCCAAGGATTTCATGAAGCGCAAGCACAACCAGCTTGGCGGCGCGGTGATCGCCTGACCCATGGAGGCTGCGCTGGCGCGTCGCCCGACCGCAAGAACCGGCAGGACCGGCCGACCCCGAAGCGTTACGGCTCCGCCTGTCGCCGCCGGCTTGACGGACGGAACTCTGGACGTCGCGCCCGACGGCGCGCCTGTCCTCGCCGGGCGTCGCAAGGCCGGCACCATGGTGATCGCCTGCGGCGCGCTCGCGCGGGAAATCGTGCATTTCCGCGACATGAACGAGGTTCCCGCCTTCGACGTCGCGTGCGTTCCGGCGTGGCTCCACAACGCGCCGCAGCTGATTCCCGACCGGGTCCGCGCGAAAATCCGCGAACACCGCGCCGCCTACGACCGGATTCTCGTCGCCTACGCCGATTGCGGCACCGGCGGCCTGCTCGACAGGGTGCTGGAGGAGGAGGGCGCCGAGCGGATAGACGGCCCGCACTGCTACGCCTTCTACACCGGACAGGCGGAATTCGCCGATCTCGCCGAAGCGGAAACCGGGACCTTCTACCTGACCGATTACATGGTCCGGCATTTCGACCGGCTGATCGTCGAGGGCCTCGGCCTCGACCGCCATCCCGAGCTGCGGGACGATTATTTCCGCCACTACACACGCTGCCTCTACATCGCCCAGACCCGCGACGCCGCACTCCAGGTCAAGGCGCGGTCGGCGGCGGCAAGGCTGGGGCTGGGCTACGCCTACCGCTATGTCGGCTTTGGCGAACTGGAAGGATTCCTGCGCGATGCCACCGCCTCCGGGCCGGATAGCGGGGTCTGAAGCGTGGCGAAGCTGCAGATCATTTACTGGCGCGATATCCCGGCCCAGATTATCGTGTCGGCCGGCCGGAAGAAGGCGCGTCGGCAACTGGATGTACGGTTCGAAAAAGCGATTGACCGGGCGGCCATCCGGGCCAAGTTGCACGGTACCGACGATTATCTGGAACAGTGGCGCCGCAGCGCGCCGGTCGATTGCGGCGACGATCTGGAAGCGGCGGCGGAACAGGCCGCCGGCCGCATCGAACGGGATTATACCGTCGACCGGGTCGACCGGATCGTCCGGTCGAACGGCCTCGACGATCCGGGCTCCTGAACGCCCGACAAAGGAATTGCGCCCGATATGAGCCGAACCGTCCTCAGTTCCGCGACCCGGGAGGTCGTTATCGGTTTCGACCGGCCCTTCTGCATCATCGGCGAGCGCATCAACCCGACGGGGCGCAAGCAGCTGATGGCGCAGATGCGCGCCGGCGACTACAGCCGGGTCGAGGCCGACGCCGTCGCCCAGGTCGAAGCCGGCGCCCATATGCTGGACGTCAACGCCGGCGTGCCGCTGGCCGACGAGCCGAAGATCCTGGCCGATTGCATCAGGCTGGTGCAGTCGCTGGTCGATGTGCCGCTCTCGATCGACTCGTCGATCGTCGCGGCGCTCGAAGCCGGGCTCGAGGCCTATGTGGGCAAACCGCTGCTGAACTCGGTGACCGGCGAGGAGGAAAGGCTGGAGGCGGTCCTGCCGCTGGTCAAGAAATACGGCTGCGCCGTTGTCGCCATTTCCAACGACGAAGCCGGTATTTCGGAAGACCCGGACGTCCGCTTCCAGGTCGCGAAGAAGATCGTCCAGCGCGCGGCCGACTACGGCATTCCGAAGGAGGACATCGTGGTCGATCCGCTGGTCATGCCGATCGGTGCGATCAACCGGGCCGGCCGGCAGGTTTTCTATATCCTGAACCGGCTGCGCGACGAACTGGGCGTCAACAGCACCTGCGGCGCCTCCAACATCGGCTTCGGCCTGCCGAACCGGCCCGGGCTCAATGGCGCATTCCTGAGCATGGCCGCCTGTTCGGGCATGACGTCGGCGATCATGAATCCCTTGCATGCGCACGAAGTCGATGCCGTGATGGCCGCCGACGTGATGAACGGCAACGATCCCGATTGCCGGCGCTGGCTGAAGAAGTTCCGCGACCCCGCTGCCGAAAGCGAAAGCCGCCGCGGCCGGGAAGGGCGCCGCCGCCGCCGTGCCTGAAGGGCCGCCCGGAGCGAAGGACGAGGCCGCCGGAGAGGTGGCGAAGGTCGTCTTCACGCCATCGGGCAAGCGCGGCACTTTTCCCATCGGCACCAACCTGCTGCAGGCGGCGCGCGACCTCGGCGTAGACCTCGATTCCGTGTGCGGCGGCCGCGGCATCTGCGGACGCTGCCAGATCACGATCGCTACCGGCCGTTTCGCCAAGTTCGGCCTGGAGAGCGCCGCCGGCCACCTGAGCGCCTTCAGCGCCAACGAGCAGCGCTACAAGGATCGGCGCGGCCTGGCCGAAGAACGCCGCCTGGGCTGCCACGCCACCGTCCAGGGCGATCTGGTCATCGACGTGCCGGCGGACAGTCAGGTCCACAAGCAGGTCGTCCGGAAGCGGGCCGAAGTCCGCGATATCACGATCAACCCTGCGGTCCGGCTGCACTATGTCGTGGTCGAGAAACCCGACATGCACCGTCCGACCGGCGACTTCGAGCGGCTGGCGGCGGCGCTGCGCGACCAGTGGGGCCTCGGCGAGCTCGAAGGCGATATCCGGACCCTGCAGGGGTTGCAGAAAATTCTGCGCGACGGCGACTGGACGGCGACCGTCGCCATTCACCGGAGGGAACGTATAATCGCGATCTGGCCGGGGTTTCGCGACAAGGCCTACGGTCTGGCCTACGATGTCGGTTCGACCACCGTCGCCGCCCATCTCGCCGACCTTTCGACCGGCGAGGTCGTGGCGTCCGTCGGGGTCATGAACCCCCAGATCCGCTTCGGCGAAGACCTGATGAGCCGGGTCTCCTACGCCATGATGAATCCGGGCGGCGATATCGAACTGACCGGGGCCGTTCGCGAGGCCGTGAACCGGCTGGTCGCCGACGCGACCGCGGAAGCGGGGGTTGCCGCCGAGGATATCCTCAACGCGACTTTCGTCGGCAACCCGATCATGCACCACCTGCTGC
>FZLR01000209.1 GCA_900197615.1 Rhodospirillaceae bacterium Spongia-Bin9 | reverse complement strand
GCCGGAGACGCCGGGCGGGCCGGCGGAAGCGCTGCCGCTGCCGGAATTCGGCCAGCCCCTGTGGATCGGGAAACAGCGAAACCGGGAAAAGCAAGGTGGATCGGGATAGTCCTGCCGCAATGTCCGTTATGAATTGCCGGCGCCTTGCCGCGATAGCCTTTTTCGCAGCATGTGCACTGCCATTGTCCCTGGCGACGGTTGTGCAGGCACAGTCGGGAACCGGCAGCTTCATCGCAAAATTCCAGGACTGGGAGGTCCACAAGGCGCGGGTCGGCGGCGCAACGGTCTGCTACGCAGCCGCCATTCCGAAGAAGAAGCGAGGCAAGTACAAGCGCCGGGGCGAGACCAGCCTTCTTGTGTCCTTCTGGCCGTCGCACAAGATTCGCGGACAAGTCGAGGTTCGCGCCGGCTATACCTACAGGTCCGGAAGCATCGCCACCCTGAAATTCAACAACGGCGCGACATTCAAACTGCGCACCGAGGCCGACAGCGCCTGGGGCGACGATGCTGCCGCAGACCGGAAGATCGTAAAGAACCTGTCCGACCGGGCGCGCCTCACCGTGACCGGCAGGTCGTCGCGCGGCACCCGGACGGTCGATACCTATTCGCTGAGCGGTTTCCGCGCCGCTTTCGCCAGAACAAAAACCGCCTGCGGCATGTAGCGGCGCGCCGAAGCGGCGGGAAGACTCCCCTTTCGCCCGCATGCGGCCTAAACAGGGCGCTTCGCCCGGCTTTTCCGAAGAACGCAAATGATCCGCAGAAATCCTGTGAAGTCCCGGCTTGCCGCCGGCAAGAAATGTCTCGGCCTCTGGCTGGTGGCGAACAGCAGCATGTCTGCGGAGATCGTCGCCGGGACCGGGGTCGATTTCGTCATTATCGATCACGAACACGGTCCGGGCGACCTGATCGGCGCGGCCGGGCAGATGCAGGCGCTGCGCTCGGGCAGCATCGGCGGCGCCAACGACGACGGCCGCGAGCCCGGCGGACCGGCCGCCATCCTTCGCGTGCCGTGGAACGATACGCCCTACATCAAGCGGGCGCTGGATACCGGCGCCGAGGGCATCATGGTGCCCTATGTCGAAACCGCGGCAGAAGCGGAAACCGCGGTCCGCGCCTGCAAATATCCGCCGGCCGGCAACCGGGGATGCGCCGTAAGCGCAATCCGGGCCACCGGTTTCGGCCACGACAGCGCCGAATACTGGAACCGTATCAACGACGAAGTCTGCACCGTCCTGCAGATCGAGACGCGGAAGGGGATCGACAACATCCCGGAGATCGCGCAGGTCGATGGCGTGGACATCCTCTTTATCGGCCCGACCGACACGATGGCGACCAGCGGTTTCAACCCGACCGCGCCGACGGCCGAAGCCCTCGCCGTCGTCGAAAGCGCCGAAGCCGCGGTCAAGGCGGCCGGCAAACCGATGGCCGCCGTGCCCTATGGCGGCCGGTCCGCCGCGCAGATGTTCGAGCGCGGCTACGATCTGGTCGCCGCCGGCAGCGACCTTTCCCTGATCCGGGCCGGCGCCCGCGCGGCGATGGACGCCCATCGCGAGCGCTGGGGCTGAGAGCCCGCCGGCAAGGTCCGGACTCATTCGAAAACGGAAGTTTCGCCCATGACCGCAATGAACCGCCAGTGGCTGCTGGCCGAACAGCCGGTCGGACCGTTCGACGAGAATACCTTCAGGCTGGTGGAAACGCCGGTTCCGGCGCCCGGCGAGGGCGAGTTCCTGGTCCGCAATATCTGGCTGTCGGTCGATCCCTATATGCGCGGCCGGATGAACGCCGGGAAAAGCTACGCCAAACCGGTCGACGTCGGCGCCGTCATGGAGGGCGGCACGGTCGGCGAGGTTATCGCTTCCAACCATCCGGACTTTGCGGTCGGCGATATCGTCGACGAACGGCTGGGCTGGCAGGAATTTGCCGTGACCCGCGGCCGGGGCGCCCGCAAGATCGATCCATCGCTCGCGCCGGTCTCCACGGCGGTCGGCGTCCTCGGCATGCCGGGGATGACGGCCTATTTCGGCACGAAGGAGGTGATGGGCGTCAAGGAGGGCGGTACGGTCGTCGTATCGGCCGCGTCCGGCGCGGTCGGCGGCCTGGTCGGCCAGATCGCCCGGATCGACGGTGCGGCCCGGGTCGTCGGCATTGCCGGCGGCGACGCCAAGTGCCGCTACTGCGTCGATGAGCTGGGTTACGACGCCTGTATCGACTATCGCGGTTTCGGCAAGGATACGGCCGCGCTCGGGCAGGCCCTGGCGGAGGCCTGCCCGGACGGCATCGACGGCTACTTCGACAACGTCGGCGGATGGATCTCCGACGCGATCTATCCGCTCGCCAACCCGTTCGGCCGGGTCGCCATCTGCGGCATGATCAGCGAATACAATCTGACCGAGCCGGAACGGGTGCCGCGCTACACGCGCCAGATTCTCACCAACCGGCTGCGCGTGACGGGCTTCATCGTCACCGATTTCTGGAACCGCTGGTCCGAGGGCCTGGAAGGCATGGCCGGCTGGATCGCCGAGGGACGGATCAGGTATCGCGAGGATGTCGAAATCGGTATCGAAAACGCGCCCAAGGCCTTGCTGAAACTGTTCCGCAGCGAGAATTTCGGCAAGCAGCTGGTCAGGCTGCGCGACGATCCGACGGCCTGAGCCCGGATTCGGCCGTCCTACGCCGGAGCCGAGCGCCCCGGGGGTACAGCCGGCGCCGCCGGAAATATGGCGGTGAAGCGGCTGCCGACGCCGAGCTCGCTGGAAATTTCCAGCCGGCCGCCATGGCGCGCCACAATGTGCTTGACGATCGCCAGTCCCAGCCCGGCGCCGCCGGAATCGGGGGCCTGGCCGGCAGCGCCGGCACCCTCTTCGCCGGGAGGCGTCGCTGCGGCCGCCGCGGCGTCGCGCGCACGGGCGACGTCGACGCGGTAGAACCGCTCGGTCAGCCGCGGCAGATGTTCTTCCGGAATGCCGTCGCCGCTGTCGCTGACGGATACCGCCACTTCGCCGATTCCCGTCCCTTGTGCACTCGGGCTGTAAACCCGGACCTCGATCGCCGAGCCGGGCCGGCCGTATTTGATCGCGTTCTCGATCAGGTTCCGGGCGACCTGCGCGATCTGGTCTTCGTCTCCGGCAATTTCGGCCGGTTCGAGTTCGTGCATCGCGACGATCCGGCTCCCCAGCCGGTCGGCGACGATCTTCAGCGCATCCACGACGCGCCGCACCGTGGCGTTGAGTTCGACCCGGCCGGTCGGCGGCCGGTGCTCGTCCATCTCGATGTTCGACAGCGACATCAGCGTATCGACCAGCCGCGTCATGCGCGCCGTCTGTTCTTCCATGATCCGCAGAAAGCGTTCCTGGGCTGCCGGATCGTCCGCCGCCGGTCCGCGCAGGGTTTCCAGAAACCCGGCCAGCGAGGCGAGCGGCGTGCGCAGTTCGTGGGAGACGTTGGCAACCAGATCGACCCGCATCCTGTCGGCTTGGACCTGGGGGGTCAGGTCGCGCAGGAGAATCAGCGCGCCCTCCAGGCCGGCCTGCCGTTCGTCGGCGCCTTCCGTCCGGTCGGGAGAATCGGACGCCAGCGCCGGATCGAGCGGTGCGACCAGGGCCTGGAGATGGCGGTCCTGCGGCACCGATTCGCGGATCGTCACCTCCCGCCCGACACCGTCCTCGATGGATTGCTGAACCGCCGACAGCAATTCCGGGTGCCGGATCGAATCCGGCAGCGGCCGTCGCTCGGCCACGCGGCGCAGCAGAGCCTCGGCCGGCCGGCTGACGGCCGCAACCTCGCGGCGCTCGTCGACCAGGATGGCGGGCGCCGGCAGGTTCCGCACCAGACCGATCGCCGCCTGCCGGACGGCAGCGCCGGCATTCTCGTCGCCGGTGTTTTCCGCTCCGGCCGATGCGAAGCCCGCGGGCTCGGACCCGTGACGCCGCAACGTCCGCGACCTGACGGCCCCGAAGGCCAGCGCCGCGGCGATGCCGGCTACGACGCCGGCCAGTATGCCCTGCAAGGCGCCGGCGCCGGCGTTGACAATGCCGGCTACGGCCCCGGCGGCGGCCCCGATGGCCAGGGGCGCTGCGAGGTCGCGCCCGGATTTCTCGGGCGGGGCGGAGGCGGCGGGCACGCGGCGGCGCGCCCCTTCGGGCATCCGCTGCGGGGTTTCCCCATCCGTTTCCGGAGTATCGGTGCGCGCGTCGACCACCACCGGCCCTCTGTCGCCGATCCCGGCCGTCGTCCGGAGCGATCCCGGCACGGCCTCTTCCACCGGGCACTGTATGCGCCGGACATGACATCACGGCGAACGGCCCGAGGCAATGGAACACCGGTCTCGGCAGTGTCGAGTTTCGGCTATTCGCGCTGTCCGGAGTCGATCCCCTGTCCGTCGTTCCTCCGCTCCGTCCCGGATTCGATCAGGGGCTCCGGCCGGATTGACGGGGAAGGAACGGGTTTCGTCCGCCGCCGCACGCCGGAACGGGAGGCGGCCGGATAGTCATTTTTCGTTTTTGCACGGCCGGTCAATAATCGATTCCGGCAAATGGGCCGGAAAAACAACGGGTTGGCCCGTTTCCCGGATCTGGACAGACCATTCCATCTTTTGAAAAAAAGTTTCCGGGACGGCCGGCCACGGCGCTGCGGCGCTTCGGGCAACGCCTTGCCCCGCCTGGCTTTGCGGGACAGCGG
>FZLR01000210.1 GCA_900197615.1 Rhodospirillaceae bacterium Spongia-Bin9 | reverse complement strand
GCGCAAGACTGTCAAGAGTTCGGCACCTCGCAGAAACGAAGGCGCAGGTGCGGTTTCTTTCGTTGGAACCCCTGCTCGGTCCGGTCGAGCCGCTCGACCTCGAAGGCATTCATTGGGTCATAGTCGGTGGCGAATCCGGCCCCGGTGCCCGGCCGATGCAGCCGGAGTGGGTTTGCAATATCCGGGATCGCTGCGCCGAAGCCGGCGCTCCCTTCTTTTTCAAGCAGTGGGGCGGCAGAACGCCCAAGGCGGGCGGCCGGGAACTGGATGGCCAGAAGTGGAGCGAATGGCCGCGCATGTCCGCGGCGGCATGACTGAGAGCAGCTTGTAGACGTCCGAGATTAGCGATGGCGGCGCCAAAGGAACCTGTTTGGAATATCGATCCGCACACGCGAGCAAAGCATGCTATTTTGCGCCGTTACCTTCAGGCGTGGATGCCAATTCTCGCCCGAGGCCGTTTCCCGGAAGTAATGTATTTCGACGGTTTCGCTGGACCTGGCCGGTATTCCGACGGAGAAGAAGGATCGCCGATAATCGCGCTTCGAGCGGCGCGCAATCAACACATCGGGCCGGAAGTGAAACTCCGTTTCGTTTTCATAGAGAAGAATAGTAGCCGGGCAGACAATCTCAAGAAAACTATCAAGAATTTCGATATTCCTGAGAATTTTCGAATTGAAATTGGGCACGGTGAAGAATTCGAAGAAGCGTTCAATAGAATTCTCCTTTCCTATGGAGCAAAGGGACTGCCGCCAACCTTTGCATTTGTCGATCCTTTTGGATGGAGCGGCGTTCCATTTTCAATTATAAAAAAAATTATGCAGTATCAACACTGTGAAGTTCTTATTAACTTTATGTACGAGGAAGTCAATCGCTTTATCGGGCATCAAGATCAAGTAAACAACTTCGATAGGTTTTTCGGAACGCGAAAGTGGCAGGCGGGTATTCGTCTCTCACGCGCAAATGAGCGCAGCCGGTTTTTCCATAATATATATCTCGGTCAATTGCGAAAAGGAGCTAATGCTCGCTTTGCGCGCTCGTTTCAAATGCGAAACCAAAATGATGCGGTCGACTACTATCTCTTTCATGCGACGAACCATATCCGCGGGCTCGCCCGGATGAAGGAGGCCATGTGGAAAGTCGATGAGTCTGGCGAGTTTTCCTTTTCCGACGCGACCGATCCTGACCAGCTAGTTCTCTTTGAAAAGGAACCGAGATACGAAATTCTTCGGAATCAGATACTGAGGCGTTTTACTGGTCGCGTGGCTTCGGTTGGGGAGGTCGAAGAATTTGTCCTTGCAGAAACTGCATTTCGCGAGCGCCACTACAAGGTGCAGGTACTGAAGCCGCTTGAGTTAGCTGCTCGTCCCATAATCGAACCCGTTGGCTCGCCGCCGAACCGGAAACGCGGAACTTATGGCGACCGGTCGCTCCGACTACGGTTTCGCTCTATCCTGCCGTGATAACCTGCGATGATACAGGTGCCACCGATGTCAATGGCCGAATTTTGAAGGAGCAATTCCAATGAGCGGACCGTATGAGGGCATTCGGATCGTCGACGCTACCGCGATGCTGGCCGGGCCGTGGGCGACGTCGATCCTGGGCGACCAGGGCGCCGATGTCATCAAGGTCGAGGTTCCAGGCAGGGGCGATCATGTCCGCTCGCTGGGCAACCGGCGCGGCGGCCTGTCGTCCATATTCCTGAACATCAACCGGAACAAGCGCTCGATCACCCTGGACCTCAAGACGCCCGAGGGCCGCGACCTCCTGCTGAGGATCGCGGAGACCGCCGACGTGTTCGTGCAAAATTTCCGCCCCGGCGTCGTCGAGCGCCTGGGTGTCGGCTACGACGATGTGGCGACGGTCAATCCCGACATCGTCTACCTGTCGCTCTCCGGTTTCGGCGAGAAGGGGCCGTGGGTCCACAAGCCGGTCTACGATCCGGTGATCCAGGCGCTTTCGGGTCTCACGACCATCCAGGCCGGCTCCGACGGCGAACGCCCGCGGCTGGTCCGCACCGTGCTGCCCGACAAGCTCTCCGCCATGGCCGCATCCCAGGCGATCGGCGCCGCCCTGTTCCGCCGGGAACGCACCGGCGAGGGCCAGCATGTCCGCCTGTCGATGCTGGACGCTGTCCTGTCCTTCCTCTGGGCCTCGGATTACAACGCGCAGACCTGGCCGGACGCTGAGGCCTCCGACCGGTCGGCAGCCAGCTTCATCGACCTGATCTACCGCACGAAGGACGGCTACATGACCGTCGCCGTGATGTCCGACAAGGAGTGGCGCGGCCTGTGCAAGGCGCTGGACCGGGAGGACTGGCTCGCGGACGAACGCTTCGCGACGCCGGCGGCGCGCGACGCCCATGTCGACCGGCGCCTCGAACTGACCCAGCAGGCGTTGCTGGAGCGCACGACCGGCGAGTGGATGGAAGCTCTCGAAGCCTGCGGCGTGCCCTGTGCGCCGGCGCTGACCCGGGACGAGGCGATCGACCATCCGCAGGTCGTCGCCAGCGGGATCGTTGTCGAGAGCGAGCACCCGGTCGCCGGCCGGCTGCGCCAGACGCGCAACGCGGCCAGGTTCGAGGGCTCGCCCGCGACCGACCTCGCCGGCGCGCCGCAGCTCGGCCAGCATTGCTCGGAAATCCTGGCCGAACTCGGCTTGAGCGAGGCGGAGATCGCAGACCTGCACGCGAACGGCATCGTCGGCGGCGAAACCGACCCGGCGCTGAGCGCCTCTCTGGCGGCGGCCGAGTAGGGCGGGCTCCGGGACACGGCAGAAACGGAGCGAATTTCCGAATGGCGACCTTTCTCATCATCGGTGCGGACCGCGGGATCGGCCTGGCGATCTGCCGGCAGCTCGCGGCGCGGGGCGAAGCCGTCGTGGCGGCCTGCCTCGGTGGGGGCGAGGCCTATGACGGCTCCGCAGTCGAGGTGCTTCCCGATATCGACGTCACTTCCGGGGCAGCGGTTGCGCGCATGGCTGAAGCGCTTGCCGCGCGCGGCGGCAGGATCGACTGCCTGATCCATGTCGCCGGCGTGCTCGGCCTCGATGCGCTGGGCAATCTCGACTACGACGACATCCGTCGGCAGATCGAGATCAACACCATCGGCCCGCTGCGCGCGGTCGAGGCGGTGCTGCCCCATCTGGCGGCGGACGCAAAAGTAGGGATCGTCACCAGCCGTGTCGGCTCGCTGGCCGACAACGGCACCGGCCGGATGTACGCCTACCGGGTCTCCAAGGCGGGCGCGAACATGGTGGCGCTCAACCTGCACCACGATCTGTCGAAGCGCGGCATCGCCGTCGCGGCGCTTCATCCGGGCATGGTCGCGACCGACCTGACGAAGGACATTCCGGGGGACTTCCAATACATCTCGCCGGACGAGGCGGCCGAAGGCCTGATCCGGCGCATGGACGCGCTCACGCTGGAGACGTCCGGCCGGTTCTGGCATGCCAACGGCGAAGCGTTGCCATGGTGACGGCGCGATAATCGTCGTCCGGTCATACTTGTCCGGGGGTCTCGCGACGCGCCGGTCCGGCCGCTATAAGGAAGCCCGCCGCACAGCAGCGAAGACAGGCCCATGACCGCACCCCTCGACCTGCCCCTTATCCCGACGACGCTCACCGGCAGCTATGTCCAGCCGGACTGGCTGGTCGACCGCGAAATGCTGACCGGCCGGCCGCCGTCGCGCGCCCGCGGCGACGATATCTGGCGTGTCGGCGAGGACGGGCTCGAAGAGGCCCAGGACGCCGCGACCCTGATGGCGATCCGCACCTTCGAGGAGGCCGGCCTCGACATCCTGACCGACGGCGAAATCCGGCGCGAGAGCTATTCCAACCGTTTCCACACCGCGCTCGACGGCATCGATATCGACAACCCGGCGATGGTGCCGGGGCGCTCGCCGGGCAGAACGATCCCGGTGCCGCGGATCGTCGGGCCGCTCAGCCGGCGCCACCCGGTCGAGGCGCGGGACACCGAATTCCTGCGCCGCCACACCGGCCGGGCGATCAAGATGACCCTGCCCGGCCCGTTCACCCTGTCCCAGGTTTCGGTCGACGAGCATTACGGCGACGAGGAAGCCGTCGCGCTGGCGCTGGCGGAGATCGTCCGGCAGGAGGTCGCCGACCTGTTCGCCGCTGGCGCCGATATCGTCCAGCTCGACGAGCCGTGGATGCAGGCGCGGCCGGAAAAGGCCCGGCAATTCGCGGTTCGGGCAATCGACCGCGCCCTGGCGGATGCCGCCGGGCCGACAGTCGTCCATCTCTGTTTCGGCTATGCCTATGCGGTCAAGGAGAAGCCGGCCGGCTATTCCTTCCTGCCCGAGCTCGACGCCTGCGCCGCCGACCAGATTTCCATCGAGGCAGCCCAGCCGAAGCTGGACCTGTCGATCGTGGAGCACCTGCCGTCCAAGCAGATCATGGTCGGTGTCATCGATCTCGCCGATTCCGCCGCCGAGACCGCCCAGACCGTGGCCGGCCGCCTGCGCCGGGCGCTCGACGTGCTGCCGGCCGAGCGGATCGTCGCCGCGCCGGACTGCGGGATGAAATATCTCGACCCGGCAGTCGCCCGCGCCAAGCTCCAGGCCCTGGTCGACGGCGCGGCGATCGTGCGCCGTGAACTGGGCGGCTGACGGGGAATTTCCCCCTTCGCGCCCGTTTCCGGGCGCCCGCGGGGC
>FZLR01000260.1 GCA_900197615.1 Rhodospirillaceae bacterium Spongia-Bin9 | reverse complement strand
CTGCTGGCGATAGCAGGCACTGCGCTGGCCGCCGACGCGCCGTCCGGCAACGCCCGGTCGGACAAGGCTGCGGCCGCTCCCGCCGCCGAAACAGGCGACGAGGGCGACGAAGAGGACGAGGGCGACGAAGAGGACGAAGACGACGAAGAGGATTATCGGGGCTTGCCGCCGGGCGAGGGACGCGACGAGGTCTTCGCATATTGCAGCGCCTGCCATTCGATCCGGCTCGTGGCCCAGCAGGGCCTGACGCGCGCGGACTGGACCGAGGTGCTGGTCTACATGGTCGAGGAGCATGAGATGGCGGAACTCGAACCGGAGGACGAAAAGCTGGTCCTCGACTATCTCGCCCACTTCTATGGCCGGGACCGGCGAGCCCGGAAGATGGCGCAGTAGTCCGGCAAGGGCAGCAGTCGCGGAACCGGGCTTGAGGCCGGGCGCCGGACAGCGGTACGTTCCTGCCGGCAACGGCGTTACGGGCGGGTTTGCGTGGAGCAGGAATTCCAAGGCGTTCTGGACGGCATCGAGAACGACCGGGAGGCGCTGGTCGACCTGTGCCTCACCCTCGGCAACCTGCCCGACTATTCCGGCGAGGAACGGCAGGTCGGCGAAGCGGTCGTCGCCTGGCTGCACGACGCCGGCATCGAGGCCCGGTTGCAGTTCATGTCGGCGGAGAGCGTCAATGCGGTCGGCCTGATCCGCGGGTCCGGCGACCGCATCGGCGGCGGACGCTCGCTGATCCTCAACGCCCATATCGACACCCAGGGCGCCCGGCCCACCGGCGGCGAGGAGGCGGAAAAGGCGCTGCGGGGCGCCTGGGTCGAGGACGGCCGGCTGTTCGGTCGCGGCCTCGCCAACGACAAGGCGCAACTGGCGGCCCAGATGATCGCCATGCGCGCCGTCGCCCGGTCCGGGCTTACCCTGAAGGAAGACCTCTTCCTCGCCGGAAGCGGCCAGGAGACCTGGGCGCCGCCTTCGGCCGCCGAAGAGATCGCGGGCTGGTCCGGCGTCGGGCCGGCCGCCAGCCAGGTGCGCGAAGGTCATGGCGCGCGCTGGCTGGTCGAGCACGGCGTGGTGGCGGACTATGCGCTGGTCAGCGAAGTCTCCGACTTCCGGGTCACGGTCGCCCAGGCCGGCTATCTGCGGCTGCGCATCGCCGTACCGGGCAACCTGGCCTACACGCCCGGCCTCCGGCGCGGCGCCCATTCGAAGGGGGGCGGCCCTGCCGGCAGCCCCAACCCGTTCGAGAAGGCGGCGCGGGTCGTGCTGGCGCTGGAGGCCTGGGCCCGGCGTTACGAGACCGAGGGCGCGGAGACGTTCCACGGCGGCACGCTGGTGCCGAAGGCACAGGTGCTGGAAATGCGCCCGGCCGGGCCGCCCTGGACCGAGGCGCGGGACTATTGCCACATCTTCTTCGATGTGCGGCTGATGCCGGGCGCCCATGCGCCGACGGTCCGCCGGCAGGTGGGTGACGCGGTCGCCGCGATCGGGATCGACGCGCAGATCGACGCCTACGATTTCAAGCGCGGCTATATCGCGGAAGGCGCCGAACCCCTGCTCGACGCGCTGCGCGCCGCCCACGAAGCAGCGGTCGGCGGGCAGCTCGACTATACGGCGTCGCTCGAGATGAGCATGTGGCGCGACAGCAACGCCTTCAACGAGGCCGGCATTCCCGCCATCGGCTACGGCCCGCCGGTCGCCGACCCGGGCGGGCCGCGCGGCGCGGCCGGTGTGCAGCGGCCGGTGGCGGTTGACGATCTGGTCAAACTGGCGAAGGTGTTCGCCCTGACGGCGCTGCGGATTTGCGGCGCCGATGAATGAACCGCTGCGGAGAATCCCGATGCACGGCGCGATCGACAGCCCGGCGGACTGGCGCAGTTCGGACCTCGCGCAGCGCACCGATTGGATCTACCGTCTGACGGTCGCGGACCTTGCGGAGATCGACGCCGGGCTCGACCGCGCCTTGGCGCGCAACCGGCCCTT
>FZLR01000289.1 GCA_900197615.1 Rhodospirillaceae bacterium Spongia-Bin9 | reverse complement strand
TATCGGCACTGGCTAGACGATCCCGGCGTGTTCCTGCGCCGCGCCCGGTCTTGAAAGGGCGGGGAGCGATAGCGCGAGTCTGCGCGCGGGCATCGAAAGGGAGTTCGTCGGCCGGCCCGCCCACGACGAACGCGCGCAGGTCCCGGTTGCCGCACACCAGATCGTCGATGGTGTAGCGGTCGAGCACGGCGAAGAACGCCGCCTCCGCCTCGGCGAGAACGCCCTTGAGGGCGCAGCACGTCTCAATCCGGCAACCGCGGGCGCCCCCCGGAAAGCACTCGGCGAGCGGGATCCCCTTTTCCATCGACCGCGCCACCGCGCCGACGCCGACCGCTTCGG
>FZLR01000211.1 GCA_900197615.1 Rhodospirillaceae bacterium Spongia-Bin9 | reverse complement strand
GATGCTTCTCAAGCTTATGCAAGTATGCCGGAAGAAGGCAAAGAATTCTATAAGGAATACATCGACAAGCTGGATTCAATGAGTGCATCGGCAAGTACCTCCAGTACATTGGCGACTCCAGAGAAAGTTGCGAGAGGTTTATTTGATCTTGTAGAAAAGAAGAAACCCGGTCTGAAGCAAGACTTGGCGACGGATGCCAAACTGATGAGTCTGCTGCGACGGTTGCTTCCCTTTAGCTGGTCGTCACACGTGTTCAAACGCATGTATAAGCTGTGATTCTTGTGCAGACTCCAAATGGGATATCTTAATGTTGCTCAGCATGAGATGTCGCCGGCGATACTGACGGCGATTCTCTCGGCGGATTCCTTGACCGAGTCGCGCGCGAGATGCGCGTAGCGGGCGGTGGTTTCTATCCTGTGGTGACCGAGCAGCCGGCCGATGATCGGCAGCCCCTCGCCGAGCGCCAGCGCCCGCGAGGCGAAGCTGTGACGGATGTCGTGGATGCGCACATCGTGCAGCCCAGCCTTCGCACGGATGCTCTGCCATGCCCCGTCGATGTCGGCCATGTGCGTGCCCGGCTTCGCGCCCGGAACGACCCACGGATTACCGGATTCGCGCGGCAGCGCCGCGAGCACCTCCACCGCCGACGGGGAGAGGTGGACCGTGCGGTCGCCGGTCTTCCCGTTGACGATGCGCATCTCCGCCCTGTCGAGATCGACATGCTCCCAGGGCAGGGTCATGATCTCGTTCTTGCGACAGCCCGTCAGCATCAGCAGGCGGATCGTCGTGATCGCCCCGGCCGATACCTGACTGCCGTTGCCCGACACCTCGTCGAGCACCTGCCCGAGGCGGGTGAACTCGGCGTCGGTCAGGAACCGCTCGCGCTTCTTCTTCGGGTTCATCGGAATCGACCGGCAGGGATCGTCGTGGTCCTCGGGGATCATGTCCCAGCCCTTGGCCAGCTTGTACATGTAGGTCAGGGTCTCGACCACCATGTTGGCCATGGCGGGGATTTCGCACAGGCTCTCGTGCAGCGCCATGACGTGGCGGCGCTCCACCGCGGCGATCGGCAGCTTGCCGAGCGCCGGCACGATGTGGCGGTTGACGACGCTGCGCGCGGTGCGCTGCGTCTTCGGCTTGCAGCGGGCCGCGACATGTTCCTCGAGATAGCGATACCCGAGGTCGGCGACGGTCGGCCCGCCGGCATGTTTGGCGGGGAGCGGCAGGGGCACCGGGTCCTCGCCGGCCTTGACCCGCGCGATGATGAGCGCGGCGCGCTGGCGCGCCTCGGTGGCGCTGAGCACCGGATGGCGCCCGACCGTGATCCGCCGTGGCCTGTTGGGCCTGCCCGGCCCGTCGGGACCCCGCGCCTGGGCGACGAAGACCTTGCCGCCGGTCGGGTACACTCGGACCCCGAAGCCGGTCAGGGTGCGGTCCCAGAACACCGTGTCGCGCTCGACCGAGAGCGCCTCCACGGTGCGGTTGGAGAGCGTCCTGTATTGCAGTACCGCCATCGCCCGTGCTCCCTATGCCGCCTCGGCGTCCTGCGCCGCGAGGTGGGCGCCGATGCTGTCGCCGGTGCGCGCCGCGGCGGCCTTCTCGGCGTCGTGCACGAGATGCGCATACCGGGCGGTGGTGCCGACCTTGGAATGGCCGAGAATGCGCCCGATCATCGTCAGGCTCTCGCCGAGGGCCAGCGCGCGCGAGGCGTGGCTATGACGAAGATCGTGGATGCGCACGCCCTCGATGCCGGCATGGTCCTTGATGCGGTTCCAGTAGTAGGTGAGGTCGGGCAGGCAGATGCCGGGCTTCTGGCTCGGGATGACCCAGGGATTGCCCTCGACGCGCTCGATGCCGTCGAGCACCTTCAGCGCCGGCGTGGTCAGCGGCACCATGCGCGGGCCACGCTTGCCGTCGCGGAGCCGGAACTCGCCAGCCGTGCGGTCGACGTCGTCCCATCGGAGCGTGAGGATCTCGGACTTGCGGCAGCCGGTCAGCATCAGCAGCCGGATCGCGGCGATCGCCGGCGGCCACATCCAGCCCCCGGCCTCGGCTTCCCTGAGCGCCGCGCCGACGCGGCGGTACTCCTCGGGCGTCAGGAACCGCTCGCGCGAGTTCTCGCGGTAGTGCCGGACCCTCTTGCAGGGATTGCGGCCGCGGGGCACCAGCTCCCAGGTCTCGGCCAGCTTGAACATCTTCGAGAGCATCGAGACGACGTGGTTGGCCATCGACGGCGTGTCGCGCATGCGGTCGTGGAGCTCGATGACGTGGCTCGACCGCACGTCCTTCACCGCCATGGCGCCGAGCGCGGGGACGATGTGCAGGTCGATGGCGGTGCGGTAGAGCTTCTCCGTCTTCGGCTTGCAGTGGACCTTCACGTAGGCGCGCATCGAGCGCGCCGCGAGGTCGGCGACGGTGGGCTCGGGTTCGGGCTCCGGGGGAATCGGCTCCAGTCCGCGCTTGATGCGGTCGATGACCTCGGCCGCCTCGCGGCGGCGCTGATCGATCGCCTTCCCGGCGACGGGTCCGAGGGTGACGCGCTTGAGGCCGGCGGGACCGCGCGACTGGACCACGTAGACCTTGCGGCCGTTGCGCTGGACGCGGACCCCGAAGCCGGCGAGGTCTCGGTCCCAATGAACGGCGTCCCTGCCGGTCGCCGGCAGGGCGGCGACGCTGCGGGTGGTGAGGCGGAGGGTGCTTCTCTTCGGCATGGCGGTCCCCGGGGTCGCGGCGGCTCGATCAGGCTCCGAATGGAGAGGGTTCGAATCGAGTCATCAAACCGCAAACGAGCGGCATCAACCTGTAGGGATAGCCTAGGCCGGCTCTGGCCGGGTTTCAAGGGGCGAGGGTGCTGAGGAAAGAGAAAAACCTATATATACCGCTAAGTTAGGCCGCACATGGCCGCGACAGGAACCGGGAGGACCTAGCTGGCCGAGAGAAGAAAAAACCGCCTGTCTTAGTGTCCGGGAGCCGCATCTCGCCGGCCTCCAGGTCGACATGGTCCCAGTGCAGGTTGACGATCTCGTTCTTGCGGCACCCGGTCAGGAGCAGCAGCCGGACCGCCAGCGCGGCGTACATCCTGGCGCCTCCCTTCTCCTCGGCCTCGTCCAGCACCCGTCCGAGACGCTGGAACTCCTCGTCGGTCAGGAAGCGCTCGTGGCGGCGCGGCCGGTTCATCGCGATCTGCCGGCAGGGGTTGCTGCCCTCCGGGATCGTCTCCCGCTCCTCGGCGGCGCGGTAAATCCGGAACAGCACCTCGACCGCCTGGTTGGCCATCCTCGGCGTCTCGCGCAGCGAATGATGGAACGCCGACACCGCCGCATGATCGATCGACAGCGCCGGCTTCCGCCCGAACGCCGGCAGGATGTGGTTGTCGATCGAGCAGCGGTAGGTCTGGGCCGATTTCGGCTTCAAGCGCACCTCGACCACCTCCTTGAGATAGGTCTCCACCAGTTCGCCCACCGTCGGGCCCTTCGCCAGCGTCACCGCCTCCGGCTCGGGGACAGGCTCCTCGCCGGCCTTGATCCGGGAGATGATCTGCGCCGCCCGGCGGCGCGCCTCCTCCGGCGTAATGACCCCGACGCGCCCGACCGTCACGCGCCTGGGGTGCGGGCCGCCCGCGCGGGTCTGCACGACATAGACCTTGCGCCCGCTCGCATAGACGCGCACCCCGAAGCCCTGCAACTCGCTGTCCCAGAACACCGTGTCCCCGTCGGCTTTCAGCCGCCCGACCGTGCTGCGCGAGATCGCCGTCCGCTTGAGCTTCGCCATCGTCTGTTTCCCCGCCTTCCGCCCTACGCCGCCAGCTCGTCGTCCTCGGGCTCGGCGGACAGAAGATCGTTGCCGATGCTGTCCCCGACCCTGGCCACCGATGCCTTCTCGCTGTCCTCCGCGAGGTGCGCGTAGCGGTAGGTCGTCATCACCGTCTTGTGCCCGAGCAGCCGCGCGATGGTCGGCAACCCTTCGCCGGTCGCCAGCGCCTGCGAGGCGTAAGAGTGCCGGCAGTCGTGAAGCCGCAGGTCCTCCAGCCCCGCGCGCTCGCGCAGCCGATGCCAGTACGAGTTGATGTCCTTGAGAGGTTCGCCGCGCCTCCTGCCCGCGATCACCCAGGGATTGCCCTCGATGCGCGGAATGCCCGCCAGCACCCGCTCCACCGGCCCCGAGAGCGGCACCCGGCGCGGACCCGTCTTGGACTCCCGGATGCGCAGCTCGCCCGCCGTGCGGTCGAGGTCGTCCCACCGCAGCCTCAGGATCTCGTTCCTGCGGCACCCGGTGAGCAGCAGCAGCCGGACCGCCGCGACCGCCGAAGCCATCAGGCCGCCTTCCGACCCGGCCTCGGACAGCACCCGCCCGAGGCGCGCATATTCCTCCTCGTTCAGGAACCGCTCGCAGTCGTGCTCCCTGTAGCGCTTGACCGACCGGCAGGGGTTGGGCCGCGCCGGGGTCATGCCCCAGGCCATCGCCAGATTGAACATCCTCGACAACAGGCCCACGGCATGGTTGGCCCGGTTGGGCTTGCCCCGCAGCCTGTAGTGCAGCGCCGAGGCGTGCGAGCGGTTGACCTCGGACAGCCTGAGCCCGCCCAG
>FZLR01000212.1 GCA_900197615.1 Rhodospirillaceae bacterium Spongia-Bin9 | reverse complement strand
GACGATCTCTTTGTGGCGTCCGCGCCATCATCCGTAGCCAAGGAACTTGTCGGCCAAGCGCGGGCATTGGAAAAAGCAGGTCGGTTGGAAGATGCGGTCGGTGCTTGGGACGAGGTTGTCCGGCGACTAAAGGTAAGCGCGGTGAGATCGGATTTGGAACAGGTGTCGCTGGCGTTGGTCAACAAAGCGGTGGCGCTCGGTGCGCTGCAGCGACTGGACGAGGCGCTGGCCACTTGGGACGACGTCTTGGAGCAATTCGGGGCGAGCGATTCGAGGATGTTTCGTCGAGCCGTAGCGGAGTCACTTCTCCGCAAAGGGACTGCGCTGACCAAATTGAAGCGACTCGATGAGGCGCTCGCGACCTGGGACGATGTCGTTCGTCGTTTCGGGGAGTCTCAAGAAGAGACACTTCAAAGCGGAGTGGCCATGGCGCTCGTCGGGAAAGGCGTTTTACTTCAAGCGTTGGACAGGTTGGATGAGGCACTCGCCGTCAACGAGGAAGTGTTGCGTCGCTTTGGAGCGAGCGACGCGTTCCCGGACCCTCAATTCCTCGCGATCGCGATGAACAGTAGGGCCGCTGCGCTTGCCCGGTCCAACAGGCTGGAGGAAGCCGAGATCGCATGGAGCCACGTGGTCGAGCGCTTCGGGGGAACCAAGGCGCCGCAGATGGTCGAACACGTTGCCAAGGCGCTTGTAGGAAGAGTCGTTGCGCTCCTTCAATTGAACCAACAGGAAACGGCATTAGCCGTTATTGACGAGGCCCTGCAGCGCTTCGGCCGGAGCGATTCGTCGAAAATCCTGGAGCCGCTCGCAGTAGAGCTCGTCAACAAAGGCTGGGAACTGCTCTCGTTGGATCGGGCAGAGGAGGCAAAGCATGTTTGGGCCGAATTCGAGCGGCGGTTTGCAACGGGTGATGCGCCGAAAATGCGGCAAGCGATGAAGTTAGCACTACTCGGAAAGGCAACAGTGGAACTGTCGAACGGTCACGCTGACACGGCTATTGCCGCGGCAGACCGCGTGTTCCGTCATGACAGCAAGAGTTTGCCGGAGATCGAATGGCTAGCGCACCGGATTCGTGCCCGGGCACATCTGCACAAAGGCGATGTCGCGGCGTGCGCAAATGATGTGGTTGAGATACTGGCAATCCTGCCGGACCTTGGCTCTATATCCAAGGACGCGCTCAATTGGCTTTCCCAGATGGCCGTCGATCTCGGCCCAGAGAAAATGCGCGACCTCATCGTAGCGTCGCCCGCGGCGGATCTGCTGCTGCCGCTGACGACGGCGCTGGAACTGGAGCTCGGGGAAGAGCCTCGGGTGGCGAAGGAGGTCGAGGAGGTTGCCGAAGACATCCGGCGCGACATGGCGGAGCGGCGAAAGGCGAAGAGCGCCTGATCCGCAGGATTGGACGCCTGCCGCTCCCGCCCGCCGTCCGGGCGCGCCGCAGCGATCGACCAACGTCCTCCCGCGCCCCTAACGCTGCCTTGCGGCCCCGCTTACGTCGAGAGCGGCTTCGCGGACGGCTTCGTTGTAGGTCGGGTGGGCGTGGAAGCAGCGGGCGAGGTCTTCGGCACAGCCGCCGAATTCCATGACGTTGACGACCTCGTGGATCGTGTTGCCGGCCTCCGGCCCGACGATATGGGCGCCGAGGATGCGCTCGGTTTCGGCATCGGCCAGGATCTTCACCATGCCGTCGGTTTCGCCGGTGCAGATCGCCCGGCTGTTGGCGCCGAACGGAAATTTGCCGGCCCTGTAGGCGATCCCCGCCTCCTTGAGCTGCTCCTCCGTCTTGCCGACCGAGGCGACCTCCGGCCACGTGTAGACGATGCCGGGCACCGTCTCGTAGTTGACATGCCCGGCCTGTCCGGCCAGCAGCTCGGCGAGCGCGACGCCCTCCTCCTCCGCCTTGTGGGCCAGCATCGGGCCGGGCACGACGTCGCCGATGGCGTAGACGCCCTCGGCCGCGGTGCGGAAATGCCCGTCGACCGGGATGAAGCCGCGCGCGTCGGTCTCGATGCCGGCGGCTTCCAGTCCGAGGCCCTCGGTGAAAGGCCGGCGGCCGATCGCGACCAGCACGGCCTCCGCTTTCAGGCTTTCCGCGTCGCCGCCCTTCGCCGGCTCTACGGAAAGCGATACGCCGCCCCGTCCCGCTTTCGCGCCGGTCACCTTGCGGCCGAGGCGGAATTCCAGGCCCTGCTTCTTCAGGATGCGCTGGACCTGTTTGGCGATCTCGCCGTCCATGCCGGGCAGGATGCGGTCAAGGAATTCGACCACGGTGACCTTGGCGCCGAGCCGGGCCCAGACCGAGCCCATCTCCAGGCCGATATAGCCGGCGCCGATCACCGCCATCGTTTTCGGCACCGTGCCGAGCGCCAGCGCGCCGGTCGAGGAGACGATGCGCTTCTCGTCGATCTCGACACCCGGAAGCGGCATGACGTCGGAGCCGGTGGCGATCACGATATGCTTCGCCGCGTAGCGTTCGCCATCGACCTCGACCGCACCGTTGCCGGCGAGCCGGCCGCGGCCCTTCAGATGGTCGATCCTGTTCTTCTTGAACAGGTAGGCGACGCCCTTGGTCAGCTTATCGACCACGCCGTCCTTGCGCGCCATCATGGCCGCGAGGTTCAGCGTCGCCGTCGCCTCGATGCCGTGCTCCGCCAGGCCGTGCTGCGCCTCGGCGAACTTCTCCGAGCTCTGGAGCAGCGCCTTGGACGGGATGCAGCCGACATTGAGGCAGGTGCCGCCCAGGTTCTCGCGCTGCTCGGCGACCGCCACCCGTATGCCAAGTTGCGCGCAGCGGATGGCGCAGACATAGCCGCCGGGCCCGGCGCCGATGACGATGACGTCGTAGCTGTTGCTTTCGGTCATGGACTTCTTCCGGTCTGTTGAGAGCGGGGCCGGACTACCGGCGCTCGCGCGCGGCCTCTTTGGAGATAAAGATAGAAGAGCCGCACCGAATACAAGCGGACACACGGGCAGGCAACAGCGTCCCACGCTGGCGCCCGCTGCCGGCGTTGCTTATGTTAGGCCAGCGGTGAACCGGCGAACAGCAGAGAACCCATGGACGCAGTCTTCCAGAGCATCCTGAGCGGGGCGCCGTTTCTGCTGCTCCATGCCGGGGTCACCATCGCCATGCTGGTCGTCGGCGTCACCCTCTACATGTGGATGACGCCGTATGAGGATATCGGCCAGATCCGCGCCGGCAACAGTGCGGCCGGCATCGCGCTCGGCGGTGCGATCCTCGGCATGGCGATCCCGCTGGCGATCACCCTGCGCGGCAGCGTCAACCTGTGGGACATCGTGCTCTGGGGCGTGCTGATCGTGATCCTCCAGATGGCGGTGTTCAAGGTCATGGACCTGATCCTCAAGGACCTGCCGAAGCGGATCGAGAATGGCGAGATCGGCGCGGCGGTCCTGCTCTCCTGCGCCAAGATTTCCGTCGGCGCGATCAACGCCGCCGCCATCGCGGTCTGACCGCGGCCTCCATTCGCGATGCGGCGCACCCCTTTCATCGCCATCCTGATCATCGTGCTTGCCGGCCTGTCCGATCTGTTCCTGCCGGGCGACGGCCGGCAGGCGCGCGACGAGAACCGGGCGCGCCGGCCCGATCCGGGAGAGTTCGTGCGCCGCGACGATACGGGCCGGCGCGAGACCTGGAAGCCGCCCCGGGACGCCGGCGGCGGCAGCCTGGAAGCCCCCTCGGCGCACGATCCGGCCATCAGCGTCGCCATACCGTCCGACAAGAGCAATTCCATCGGCACGGCGTTCTCCCTCGACCGCAAGGGCGTGTGGATGACGGCGCGCCATGTCGTCGACGGCTGCGCCCGGGTGCTGATCGTGACCGCGCCGCGCCGCGGCGTGCGGGTCCGGCGAACCTACATCCATCCGCGCGCGGACCTCGCCGTGCTCCAGACCCGCGGCGGCGCGCCGGCGGTCCGCTTCACGGAGCAGACGCTCCGGCGCGGCCAGACCGGCTACCATTTCGGCTTTCCCAAGGGCGTGCCGGCGGCGGTGCAATCCACCCTGATCGGCCGGCGGCGCATGCGCTCGGTCGGGCGCTATAACGTGATCGAGCCGGTGGTCGCCTGGGCCGACCGGGTGCGCGTGCCCGACAGCCACGGCGGCCTCGGCGGCATCAGCGGCGGCCCGGCGATGGACGGAAGCGGCAACATCATCGGCGTCACGGTCGCCAGCTCGAAGCGGCGCGGCCGGATCTACACCACGGCGCTGACCTCGATCGCCGCGGCGATCGAGCGTTCGGGCGCGCCGGCAGAACGGGGCGGGGGCCGGCGCGGCACGATCGACGGCCGCAACTTCGCCGATTTCGGTGCAACCCTGCGCAAGCGCCTGACCGTGGCGCTGGTTTATTGCGCCGCGTCTGCGTGAGGCGGCAGCAGTCGTGACGTCGGTGGAGCCTGCGCCCCCCGAACGCCCGGTCGTCGGCGTCGGCGTCGTCGTCTGGAAAGATGGCAGGGCGCTGATGATCCGGCGCGGCAAGTCACCGATGCGCGGGCGCTGGAGCTTG
>FZLR01000246.1 GCA_900197615.1 Rhodospirillaceae bacterium Spongia-Bin9 | reverse complement strand
GGGGAGGGGGGACCGCCTTGCTTTCCCTGTCGAAGCCTGTTCGCGGGTTTTGTATAGAAATCCGTATGAGGGACATGCAACGGCGGGAACCGCCGGAGGCTAAGCGATGACCGACCGTTCCGACACCTGCCGGGCCTCAGGATTGCGCCTCGTGCAGCGATGGGTGCCCGATTCGCGCGCGCCGGGCTTTGCCGAGGAATGCCGGCGCCAGACCGCGCGGGCGGCCGTATCGGACCGCGCCGACGCCGACCTCGGCGGTTTCCTCGATGCCGCGCTCGAAGACTTCGAATCCTGGAAGTGAGGCGAAGCCCGGAAGCGGCGGTGAACCGTGGCGAACGTGTCTCCGCCGCATAGGCAGGCGATACAGGAATTTCCTGTTCGCCCCGTCCCGCCGCCGCGGGCTAACCCCGGAACGGGCTGGCCGGGTAGGTGCCGAGCACGGTCCATTCGGTGGTGAAGAAATCGAGCTCTTCGAAGGCCCATTTCATGGCCTGCTCGTCCGGGTGGCCTTCGACATCGGCGTAGAATTGCGCAACCGTGAACGCCCCGTCGATGATGTAGCTTTCCAGCTTGGTGATGTTGACGTTGTTGGTCGCGAAGCCGCCGAGCGCCTTGTAGAGCGCGGCCGGCACGCTGCGGACCCGGAAGACGAAGCTGGTGATCGACCTGCGGCTGCCGGCGGCGGGCATCAGGTGCTCCGGCCCCATGATAATGAAGCGGGTCGTGTTGTGATCCGCATCCTCGATCCGGTCGCGCAGGATCTTGAGCCCGTAGGTCTCCGCCGCCAGGGACGAGGCGATGGCGGCTTTCGTCTTGTCGGCCCATTGCGCGACGTCGCGGGCGGCGCCGGCGGTATCGAAATGCACCGCCGGCTCGACGCCCAGTTCCGCGATCAGCTTGCGGCACTGATCGAGCGCATGGATGTGGCTGTGGATTTCCCTGAGGCCGCCGATTTCCGCGTCCGGCGTGCCGAGCAGGCAATGCTCGACCCGCTGGAAATGCTCGCCGATGATGTACAGGCCGGACCGGGGCAGCAGGTGATGGATGTCCGCCACGCGCCCGGCGACGGAATTGTCGATCGGGATCATGGCCAGCCGCGCCTCGCCGTCGCGGACGGCGGCAAAGCTGTCCTCGAAGGTCGCGCAGGGCAGCGGCTGCATGTCCGGATAGACCTGGCGGCAGGCGATGTGGGAGTTCGCCCCCAGGGCGCCCTGGAAGGCGATGCGGTTTGCGGCTGTCTGGGTCATGCGTCTTGTTCCAGCAAAGCCCGCGCCCGCGCAAGGTCTTCCGGCGTATCGACGCCGAAGGGCACGCCGCCGACTATCGCGGCGTCGATGCGCATGCCGGCCTCCAGCGCCCGCAATTGTTCGAGCTTCTCGCGTTTCTCCAGCGGGCTCGGCGGCAGGGCGACGAAGCGGTCCAGGGCCGGGCGCCGCCAGGCGTAGATGCCGATATGGTGCCAGACCGGCCCCGCGCCCGAAGGGGCAGCGGCCCGGGTGAAATACAGCGCCCGGCCGACGGCGGCGCCCTCCGCCAGGCTCATGACCGCCTTGACGACGTTCGGATTGTCCCGTTCGGCCGGATCGGCGGTCGGGACGACCAGCGTCGCGATATCGACCGCCGGTTCGCCCAAGGGGGCGAGCGAGGCGCGGATCAGGGCCGGATTGATCGCCGGCAGGTCGCCTTGAAGGTTGACGACGGTGCCGTAACGGCCGTCCGGATCGCGGATTTCCGCTGCCGCCTGGACCCTGTCGGAGCCGGACAGCAGGTCCGGATCGGTCATTACGGCCTCGCCTCCGGCGGCTTCGACCGCGTCGGCGATCGCCCGGTCGCCGCAGGCGACGACGACCGGCCCGATATCCGCCGCGACCGCCCGGCGCCAGACATGGACGATCATCGGTGCGCCCGCAATTGTCGCAAGCGGCTTGTCCGGCAGGCGCGTTGCGGCCAGCCGGGCGGGGATAATTACCAGCGATTTCCGGCCGTTATCGGTCATGGATCGGGCGTAACCTGCGGTTCGCAAAGGATTTATGTGACATCGTGTCGCCAAGTCCCGGCCTGTCGGGGCTGCGGGGCCGTCTCTATAACCGGAAGCGAGTGCTCGGTCCCACCAGCGCCGCGCCTGCTTTCGCGCTGCGGCGACCCGAGTGCGGCTCGCTCCGGGCACCGCGAATTGTGCGCCGCGAGAGTATGAGTCCAGGGGCCTGCGTTACAAGGAAAGCCCGACAAGGAAAGCCCGGTCGCCGCCATGAATTTCAATACTCTTGCCGCCTCCGTCCTGGTCGTGGGCATCAGCACCCTGACGATCAGCAAGGTGGGCGATATTCTCGTCCCGGAGGAGCATTTCTCGCACAAGGCCGAAGCCGCTGCCTCGGCAGGAGCGGGCCAGT
>FZLR01000307.1 GCA_900197615.1 Rhodospirillaceae bacterium Spongia-Bin9 | reverse complement strand
GCGATGGAGACGGGGACGGCGACGGAGACGGGGACGGAGATGGCGACGGCGACGGAGACGGAGATGGCGATGGAGACGGGGACGGCGACGGAGACGGGGACGGAGATGGCGACGGCGACGG
>FZLR01000213.1 GCA_900197615.1 Rhodospirillaceae bacterium Spongia-Bin9 | reverse complement strand
GCTGAAGCCGGACCGCCCCGCCGACCGCCCTACCGACCGCCCTACCGACCGCCCTACCGACCGGGAAGCGCCGGCGACGTTCGAGCGCAAGGACGCGTTAGCCCGCCTCGAACGGCGGTTCATTCACGGCCCCGCTCCACTGGATGCGACCGTGAACCGGCGCATTCTCGCTGCCGCGACCGCCGCCTATGCGAATGCCGAAGCCCGCGACGCCGCGGTTCGCGCCGCGATCCGCCGGGCGTGGCGCCGCGACCCGGCCATGCGGCGCAAACTGACCGACGCGGCCAGGGCCGCCGCCGCGGGCGCGACCGGCGAGGAGCGCAAGCGGCTGTTCCTCGAAGCCGCCGCCGGAACGACCGTCGAGCTCACGCTCGAAGAGCTCAGGAAGGCCGAGAACGAGCGGGTACTCCGGATCAACGGCGACCGCGCCAGCGCCGCCTTCGCGGCGTGGCGGCGGGCCAATCCGGAGGCGTCGGAACCCGAGCGCCTGAACCGGGCGGTCGACCTGGCGCTGGCCTACGGCGCCGCGCCGGACGCGCTCAAGACCACGGTGCTGCGCCACATCTCCCGGAAGCGCGGCGTCCTGCGGGACCGCCGCGGCGCGATGACGGTCGCCGACGCCGGGGCCACCTGGAACATCTACGCCGCCCTCGGCCGCCTCTACCGCCGCGACCCGAAGATGGCGAAGGCGCTGTTCCCCGGCATCCACGGCTACGTCGCCGAGAGCGTCGCGCAAGGCCGGCACGGCTGGGACGAGGCGGCAAGCGACCCCGCGGCCCGCACCGCCATCCTCAAGCGGATTTATCTCGACGCGGACAAGAAGTCCTTCGAGGCGCACAAGCACGGCCTCTACATGCTGCCCCAGGCCGGCGCGATCCTCGCCGCGCCCGATATACTCATGGCGGCTGTCGAGACCGCCGGCCATATGGGCCGCGGCGCGTGGGAAAAGATCGACCCGGTCGATATCGCCGCCGCCGCGGCCCTGCCGTTCGGCGGCGCCGGCATCGCAAGGGGCGCGCAGTCCGCCCGGCGCGGCACCAGGGCCGCCGGCCGCAACTCCGGCATGCCGCGGGACCCGGACGGCGACGTTCGCGGCATCGACTGGAGCGGGCACGAGTCGACCGCTCAGTTCTTGGACGATGTGGCCGTCAACGCGCGCTGGTCCGGGGAGCGCGCCAGGAACGCGGACGTCCCGACTTTCGGAGCCGGCGCGCACAAGCGCGGGGAAGGCAATATCGGCGCGCGCATCGACTATGGCGACGGCCGGCCGGGCGCCACGGTCGGCGAGGTCCGGCTCTACCGGGAAGACGGCAAATCATACGCCATAAAGCCCGACGGCACGCGGGTCGATATCGGCCGGCTGCCCAGGAATGCGGTTCGCACCGACGACGGCGGCTGGGAAGCGACGGTGCGTGCGGCGGACGGAACGGAAGTCACTATCTACTACAACCCCCACGGCCTGCCGGAATTCCCCGCCCGCGGCGCCTTCTGGCTGCCGCCGGAGGTTGTGAAACTCGCCCCCGACAGCCGGACCGCATATGTAAAATCGAGGTTGCGGGAAATGGCGCACAAGGACCGGGATTCGCTGCTAGAGATGGGCTTTACAATGGAACAAATCCGGAAAATAAAGCGGGGCACGAGCCTGGCCGAACTCGGGTTGGAAATTCACCACGACTACCGGGTCGGCAGAATGCTGGTCGTCGATCGAAGCGTGCATCGCCTTGCCCACCAAGGCGGACGGAGTCTTTGGTAGGCCTCGCGCAATTCGAAAATAGGAGAGTTCCGTGAAAAGAGAATTTGTCAGGAAAATCCACTTTCCCGAGGGCGTAAAGCGTGTATCAGCGGCGGAGATCGAAATCTGGGGCGTCGAAAACGGCTTTAGGTTTCCCAAGAACTTCGTCGAATTTTTCGCTGAATTTGGCGGAGCTATTCTTGAGGAAGAGTGGGGTTACGAGTTTAACTTCGAAAGGGACGACAGGTCGACTTTCGGCGTTATAGAGCAATTCCTTCATTTCGATCGAGACGTCGAGCTGGATTCTGTCAACGACGAATACATCCTCCGCTGCACCGATCACTGGGATCAGCCGCTTCTGGTCCCGTTCGCCGATACGGAGATCAACACTTTCGCGGTGCTCGATTTCCGCAAATCCCGACACGATCCGGCCATCTACAACGTCGATTTCTTCGACACGTCCAAAGACGACTCCGACCGCCCGAACATGACCTGGCTTGCCGATTCCTTCACCGAATTTCTAGACCTTCTGGAACCGTACGATTCCTTTCTGACGCGCTACGGCGGAGTAAAATACTCCTGATCGCGCGCGATGCGCCCTGAGCCTCGGCGCTGTTGCCCGGCGTCCACGGCTACGTCGCCGAGAGCGTCGCGCAAGGCCGGTTCCGCTGGAACGACGCGGCAAGGGACCCGGCAGCGCGCACCGCCATCCTCAAGCGGATATATCTCGACGCGGAGAAAAGGTCCTTCGAAGCGCACAAGCTCGGATAAAAATTGAGAAGGCACAAGGGAATGAAAAAAATTTCATTCACGATGTCCTATCGTCGGAGCGATTCGAAAAGAACGCCCGCGACTGTCATCGAGAAATGGGCTTTGGAACGCGGCCTCGAATTCCCGAAGGACTTCGTCGACTTCTTCGTGGAATTTGGCGGAGCCGTACTTGAAGAAGAAGTAGGATATGGATTTGTCGACGAAAGTGGCAGGCGACGCGATTTTGCCTTCATCATCGGCTTCCTTCACTTCGATCCCGAAGTGACCGAAAGCTCAGTAGACTTCGAATATCGCCTCAGATGTACCGAACATTGGGATCAACCGTTACTGGTTCCATTCGCCGACACCGATGCCAACACATTTGCGGTGCTCGATTTCCGCAAGTCGCGACATGCGCCGGCGGTGTATAACGCCGATTTTTTCGATTACTCGGACACCGATCCAGATCGCCCGAATATGACCTGGCTGGCCGATTCCTTCACCGGGTTCCTGGAACTTCTGGAGCCGTACGATTCCTACCTGGCGCGCAAAGGCGAAGCAAAATACTGAAGTAAAATTCTCCCGGTCGCGCGCGATGCGCGGATAGGGGAGTAGCGCCCCCCTTCCCCCTCGCCCCCGCTACGCATTCGTCGTACGGTAACCGGACGCCGCCGGGGCGGCGGACCGGACGAGCGGAGGATACGGCATGTCGGGCATGGACGGGGTTCTGGAACGGGCGGTGGCGCAGGACGATGCGCCGTTTGCCGTGGGCATGGTCGCGGACGCCGGCGGGGTCCGCTACAGCGGCGCGGTCGGCGAGGCCGCACCGGGCCGGGCGGCCGGCGAGGACACGGTGTTCCGCATCTTCTCGATGACCAAGGCGATCGGCGCGGTCGCCGCCACGATCCTGGTCGACCGCGGGAAAATGCGCTTCGACACCCCGGTCGCCGAGATCCTGCCGGAGTTCGCCAACGTCCAGGTGCTCGACGGCTTCGACGGCGACACGCCGGTCCTGCGCGCGCCGAAGACCCAGGCGACCCTGCGCCACCTGGCGACCCACACCAGCGGCCTCGAATACGAGTTCTGGAACGGCGACGTCGCCCGCTACATGGAGGCGACCGGCCATCCGACCATCCTGTCCGGCCTCAAGGCGTCGCTGTTCTATCCGATGATGACGGATCCGGGCACGCGCTGGGGCTACGGCGTCGGCATCGACTGGCTCGGCCAGGCCGTCGAGGCGGTGGACGGGCGGTCCATCGACGCCTTCTGCCGCGAGGAAATCTTCGAGCCGCTCGGCATGGCGAACACGGCCTTCGAGCTGGACGACGCCATGACCGCCAACCTGTGCGAGTTGATGGCGCGCGGCGAGGACGGCGTCTTCGTCCCGTTCGAGCTGGCGCCGCCGTCGCAGCCGGAAATGTACGGCATGGGCCACAACCTCTATTCGACTGCGCCGGACTATCTGCGCTTCCTGCGCATGGTGCTGCGCGGCGGCGAACTGGACGGCGCGCGCATCCTGTCGGAGCAGGCGGTCGCCGACATGACGGCGGACCATATGCAGGGGCTTGCCTTCGAGAAGATGGTGACGATCGCGCCGCCGGTGACGGCGGATTTCGATCCCTTCCCCGGCACGAAGGTGACCCACAGCTTCGCCTTCATGCGCAACGAGGAGGCGATCCCCGGCCGGCGCAGCGCCGGCTCGCTCGGCTGGGCCGGCGTGTGCAACACCCACTACTGGCTCGATCCGTCCGAGGGCATCGCCGCGGTCATTATGACCCAGTCGCTGCCCTTCGTCGAAGAGCGCTTCATGGCGACCTACGCCGCCTACGAACAAGCGGTCTACGCCAGCCTCTGAGGAGACGCGGCCTGCCCTGAGGAGATTCCTCTGCAAAAGGCCGCAAGGATCCGCCGACGGGCGCACTCTAGCTATACCTCCC
>FZLR01000215.1 GCA_900197615.1 Rhodospirillaceae bacterium Spongia-Bin9 | reverse complement strand
AAGTGAGAAATTTTGGGTCGCAACAAATGGGAAATTTACGGTCGCTACCAACAGCGTCCTGCATGAGGAGACGCTGAGCGTGCGCACGGTATTTGATGGTGCGGGTTTCGCGTTATCTGATGGGCATCGACTGCCGGTCACGGCAAAGCCGGGCGGGAGTGTCGGACGAAGTGCATCCATGGCTGTAAGCAAGCTTCCGGCCACGGGCCGAGAGCTTGACGCGGATTGGGACGGGCGTGTTACCCGTTACCCTGCCTCCCTGGGGGTTCGATGCGGGTAGAGTCGAGGACTGGCGCGCCAGCTTTAGGGTCCGGTGCCTATTCCGTCGCTTTCGCTCCGGGCCTCAGTCCGGCTCCCATGACCGCGTTTCCAGTCCCCGCTCATCAAACCGTGCGTGCGATTTTCTCGCACACGGCTTTCGGACGAGATCATGCCTTCGCGCTCGGAAGGCCCATAGCCGTCCGCGTAAGGCGCATGAGGCTGTATTCGTCGTGTAGCCTCTCGTCCGGGAAGCGCACGAACGTCCCGAACTTCACCTTGTGCTTTCGACAGAGCCACCGGCGCAGCCGTTGAACAGCGTGTCGGTTGACCGCGCTATAGGCTGGGCTGACGTGCCCGAGGCTGAAGTAGTTCGCCCATCCGGTCATTGTCCGGTTCAGACGTTCCACAACCACCTCCGGCGATTGCCAGCAGTGCCGTCGCGCCGTCATTTCGCTGATCCTGCGGCAGATGCCTTGGACGCTCGCCTTGGTGGGTCGGGTTCCGGTGTAGGAGCCTTTGCCGGTCGGGCGATGGATGCGTCCGATACGGTATCCCAGAAACTCAAACGCGTCCTCCGGACACCGCAGGCACCGGGTTTTCCGTTCGTTGATCGGGAGCTTCAAACCAGCCATGAGCCGCTCGACCGCCGCCAGCATGTCCGCCGCCGGGGCTTTGCCGACCACACAGAGATCGTCAGCGTAGTTCACGATTTCCGAACGGAAGCGCCGGGCAAAGCCCAGCGCCTTCCAGCCCAGCACGAAGCGCCGCATGTAGAGGTTGCTGGCCAGTGGGCTTATCGGCGCCCCTTGCGGGGTTCCTTTCCGCTCCTTGCGCGCTCGGTTCGTGCGGCGCTTGCCGCCCTTGCCGTTGTCCTCCTCCACCGGCATTTCCAGCCATGCCTTGATGAGCTTGAGCATCCGCCCGTCGCTGATGCGTCGGGCGAAGCTCTTCAGAAGCTCGGCATGCGGGATTTCGCCGAAGTAGTTGGACAGGTCGCAGTCGACCACCTCGTTGTGCCCTCCGTATAGGAGGCGAACGACGCGCTTCACCGCGTCGTGGGCGCTCCGCTCCGGCCTGTAGGCGTACTGCTCCGGTTGCAGATCCGCTTCGAATATCGGCTCAAGAACAAGCAGAGCCGATGTCTGCGCCACCCGGTCCCGTATGCAGGGGATGCCCAAGGGCCGGAACTTGCCGGGCTGTTTCTTCGGGATGAGCACCTGACGCACCGGCTTCGGTGTGTACGTCCCATCCCTCAGTTCCCGCGCCAGTTCCCCAAGCCAGCGCCCCACGCCATACGACTCGATGTCCGCGAAGGTCTCTCCGTCCACCCCGGCGGCCCCGCCATTTCGGCGAACTCGCTTCCAGGCTTCCGCGAGAAAGTCCTCGCGCCACACCTTGTCGATCAGCGCGTGGAAACGCCGGTCGGGTTCTTCCTTAGCTTTCGCATGTAACACGGTCTGGAGTCGCCGGACCATTTCTGACCCTGGTAGGCTTTCGCCAGTGGTCATGCCTTTCTCCCTTTTCCGCATCGCTCTCGAACCAGGGCTCCTTCCCTCCACCGGCATTACCCGGCATCCACGGTAATACGAGCCCATCCGCCACCCTGCCGGCCCGGCCTGCCCCTCGCGGGGTTCCGGTTGGTGCGTGCTACACCACCGACAGGGCTTCCCGTGTTGCTCCCATCCCCCTCTTCCATGCGTGCCGCCGCCACTACCCCGGCGGAACTGTCCGGTGCGCATGTCGCTCGCTTCCCGGACGGTGGCAGCCTTCCCCAACCGTTAGACGGGTCGGCTTCCGCATCACCCTTTTCGAGGCCTGCTCGGCGTTCACTCGCGTTGCGGCCCGCATGGTCGCCTGAACCGCCCAAGGCGGTCCTTTGTCGGAGTGCTTCAGACGATGTCGTTACCTCCATCATCCGCTCCGATTGCTACCGGCTGGAGCGACAGTTGCCGGGCGGGATTCGCACCCGCTGAGGGATGGTGCCTTTCCACGGCACACTAACGGTTTTCGGTAACGGCTCCCGGCAGCCCCTGCCATTGACGGCAGCGGCGATGCGGTATCCCCCCTCGGGAACGCGCTCGACGCGTCCCTCGCGGATGAGCTTGTGCAGCGCCTTGAGAGGGCGCAGGCTTTCAACGGCGATTCGGGCCGATCGGCGATGGAGCGATGGGCGACCCGGCGCGTGGCGTCGTCGCCTGCGGGGCGAACGCGCGCGCGCTCAACTCACTGGCGGTCCGACCGGGACGCGCCGAACGACCCGACGATCGACCCCGACCTGAACACGCCGCCGGCCTCCTCGTGGTAACCGCCGTAGAACGTCCCCGCGACATGCTCGCCGTCCCAGTGCGTGCCCTTCGAGAACGCCCCGTCATTCACCGCGATGCCGGTCCACGCCATCCTGTGGTCCGCGGCGGCGCCGGTCCTCAGATTGACGAAATTGTCGAGCGTGACATCGACCGAGGAGTCGCCGAAGTCGTAGACGATCCCGGCATCCCCCTGCAGCATGTCGGGAATGGGAAACAGCCGGTTCAGGTCCGTGCCCACCGCGACGCCGGTCCACGACGCCGATCCCGATACCGGATTCGTGCCGGAAGCACGGCCGACCGAATAGGGCGCGGCCTGGACCGAGTCGGGTGCGCCCTTGTCGGGATGGAAGCTGATCTGCACGAGAAAGGTGTTGTAATGCATCCAGGCGCCGTAGCCGGTGAGCTCCTGGGGAGCGTCGGGATTGGATGTCGCGTCGTAGAAGGCCTGGCCGAGCCGGATGCCCCCGCGTTCCATGACCGGCTGGTATTCCGCATCGAAAAAGAAACCGTCCAGGTTCCCTTCCCCGCTCACGCCGTACCTGCAGGCGCCGCCCGTGCACGCCGCCCCGTGAATGTAGCCGGGGAACTCTCCGGGGGAGCGATAGACACCGCCGAGCATCCAGGTATCGGCGCTCGTGACGATCCTCTCGTCGAGCGCCGAAAGTTCGTCCGAGGTCATGGCGTACGCATTGCTTCCGGCAATGTTCCCCGATGCGGTCCCGGCGTCCAGCAGCCAGTCCGGCGGGCCGGATTCCGCGCCCGCGCCGGATCCGGCGGCCATCGCCGCCATGTCCTCCCGGTGTCCGCCGCACCCGGAGAGGGCCAGGGCGACGAGGATCGCGAACAACCCGATCATGGGGCGCATTGTCCATTCCTCCGCGTATCCCGACGAACTCGAATGGTGCTCCGCCCCCGGTCCGGGGTCAATGCGCGGCCGCGTCACATCGCTCAATCCGCAGGCGCCGCCCGGAAAGACGGCTGGCGGGCAGGAGCGCGCCACGAACGCCGCCCGGCAGGCCGGCAGGATGCGCACGGTCTTGTATCTTGCGCCCCGGGGGTTCCCGGTGCGAATTGCAGCGCCGGAGACTTGAGACGGCCGCGCTGGCGGCGGCCTTCACCCTGGTCAAGGCGCTGTTCGGCTACGCCGGGATGGCCGCGGGCGGCGTCAGCGGCGTCCGCTGGCCGTGGCTGCGGGTGCGTCGGCGCTGACGGGCCGCGGCGGGCCTTGGTGGGAACGCAGCCGGCCGCGCGGGGGGGACCGGCGATGACGGTCCTCGGCCACCGCCGACAACACAACTGCGACCGTTCCATGGCCGGATGCCGCCAACCACCGCCCGGCGCTGCAAACGGTGCGATTCCCATGCGGTTCCCACCGCGCTCGTCGCCAATATCGGCAAGTCGCTGAAAACACCGCTGTTCGTAGGCGTTCGTCACGATCTCGGGCCGTCACCGAATTCTTGGACCTTCGGATTCTGGGTTTGAGGGTCCTGAGCCATCGCGACGGGACACTATGTGTCTCGTCGCGCCTGTCGACAGCGAAAGATTCCCACGCGCCCCTGCCCGGCTCTCCTGTCTGGCGCGCTGCCAGCCTGCAAGCGATAGGGTGACCAGGCTCACGATCACGCCGGACAATATCGAAAGTATCAATGCGAAGAATTCATCCATGTAAGGGATCGCACTCATTTCCGTACACCCACGACGATGGAACACAGGCCCGGCA
>FZLR01000271.1 GCA_900197615.1 Rhodospirillaceae bacterium Spongia-Bin9 | reverse complement strand
ACGCGCTGGGGCCGATCAACGCCCTGCGGATGCGCACCCAGGAACAGTTCCCGACCTTCGGCGAGGTCGACGACCTGGCCAATTTCGAGCAGATCCAGGCCGGGCTCGCCGCCGAGGAGGACGCGTGGATCTACATGCACCGCGGCCTCGGCCTGCCCGAACGCTACAGCGACGGCGGCGGCGGCACGACGATCGGCCCGGCGACCGACGAAGTGTTCATGCGCGACTATATGCGGGTCTACCGGCGCCTGATGCAGACCGAACCGGCCATCGTGCCGACGCGGGAGACCGGCTGATGGGGGCGCCGGCCGAACGCGATCCGTCGCAAAGCTCCTATTACATCGGCGATGCCTTCTATCGCGAACTTGTCGAGTCCTTTACAGACTGGGACCGGGACGAGCTTGCGATCGCCGATCCGGGCCGGCGCGATGCGGCCCGCGCCTTCCTGGAACGCGAGGCCCGGCTGCTCGACCGGGGCCGGTTCGAGGCCTGGCTGGCGATGTTCGCGCCCGAATGCGCCTACTGGGTTCCCGGTACGCCCGGCGGCGGCGACCCGCGCCGGGAAATCACCGTCGCTTTCCACGACCGCCGTCAGCTGGAGGACCGGATCTACCGGCTGCGCACCGGTTATGCCTGGTCGCAGAGTCCCGAAAGCCGGACGGTGCGGACCGTTTCCAACGTCGAATTGTTCTCGACGGATCGCGCCGGCATCGTCATGGCGCGCTCCAATTTCCTGATCGCCGAACTGCTCGACGGCGACCTGCGCCACTGGGCCGGCTGGGCCGGCCACCGGTTAGAGGAAACTGCCGACGGCTTCTCGATCCTCGCCAAGCAGGTCAACCTGATCGACTGCGACCGAAACCTCCGGAATCCGAGTTTAATGTTATAGGCCCGGCGCTTTCGGCGGCTTCCCGCCAGTTTTACCAAACCGATTCCCCGTCCGTCATTTCGACCGAAGCGGCGCAGCCGCATAGGGGAGAAATCCTTCCGCGACGGCGCGCCGATCCCCGCTCTGCGCTGGAAAGATATCTCCGCTCCGCGAACCTGCGGTTCGCTCCGGTCGATATGACGAAGAGGGGCCGACGGCGCCGGGGCCGGACGGCTTGACCCAAGTTGGCACTTTTCCGCTTGCCCCATCCTTTAACGTGTTGAGTTGA
>FZLR01000216.1 GCA_900197615.1 Rhodospirillaceae bacterium Spongia-Bin9 | reverse complement strand
CTGGCCTCTGGCAATCACGCTACGCAGTCCCGCCCGGGCCGGTCAGCCGCCCGCGCCGGCCGCCGCGGCCTCTTCGCCTACGGCAGCCAGCCGGTCTGCTTCGTCCCGGGCGGTCAGGGCGTCGACCACCTCGTCCAGGGCATCGCCGGCCAGGATCTGGTCGATCTTGTAAAGCGTCAGGCCGATCCGGTGATCGGTTACCCGGCCCTGGGGGAAATTGTAGGTGCGGATGCGCTCGGACCGGTCGCCGGAGCCGACCTGGCTCTTGCGCGCCGCCGCCCGTTCGGCATGCTGCGCCGCCCGTTCCGCCTCGTACAGACGGGCGCGCAGGATTTTCAGCGCCTTGGCCTTGTTCTTGTGCTGGGATTTTTCGTCCTGGATGGCGACGACGATGCCGGTCGGGAGATGGGTGATGCGCACGGCGCTGTCGGTGGTGTTGACCGATTGGCCGCCCGGCCCGCTGGAGCGGTAGATATCGATCCGCAGGTCGTTGTCGTTGAGAGCGATATCGACCTCCTCGGCTTCCGGCAGTACGGCGACGGTGGCGGCGGAGGTGTGGATGCGCCCGCCGGATTCGGTTTCCGGCACCCGCTGCACCCGGTGCACGCCGCTCTCGTATTTCAGGCGTGCGAAGACGTTGCGGCCGGCGATCGAGGCCTGGACCTCCTTGATGCCGCCGATCCCGATATCGTTCATCTGCAGCGCTTCCATCGTCCAGCCGTGTTTTTCGGCGAAGCGCTGATACATGCGGTAGAGATCGGCGGCGAACAGGGCGGCCTCGTCGCCGCCGGTGCCGGCGCGTATTTCCAGGATGGCGTTTTTCGCGTCCGCCTCGTCCTTGGGCAACAGCAGGCGCTGCAGGCGCATTTCCCTGTCCGGGATGTCGGCCTTCAGGTCGAGAAACTCGGCTTCCGCCATCTCCCGCATTTCGGCATCGGTCTCCGGATCGGCGATCAGTTCCGCCAGATCGGCCATTTCCGACTGGGCCGCCTTCAGGGCGCGGATGCCGGCGACCACCGGCTCCATATCGGCATATTCCTTGGACAGGCGGGCGTATTCCCGGGGATCGCCGGCAGCGCCGGCGGACATCTGCGCTTCGATCTCGCCGTAGCGGACGAGGACGGCATCGAGACTGGCTTCAATACTCATGGGGCACCTTCCGGCGGCAGAAGCGGGGAGCAGGTCAAAACTGCGATCCCGCTACCGGAAGGGCGCGAGCGCCTCCGCCAGGGAGTCGAGCGGCGCCGTACTCTGCTCGCCGCTGTCGAGGTCGCGCACCGTCGCCGCGCCGGCCGCCAGCTCGTCGTCGCCGACCAGCACGGCGGCCCGGGCCCGGACCCGGTCGGCCCGCTTCATGCGCTTCTTGACGTTGCCGCCGAACGCCATATCGATCCGGTAGCCGGCGGCGCGCAACCGTTCGGCGAGCGGTAGCGTTGCGGCCTCGGCCGCTTCGCCGATCGGCACCAGAGCGAGCGGCCGCGGCGCGGGCAGGTCGGCATCGGCCAGCAGGGCCAGCCGCTCGATCCCGCCGGCCCAGCCGACCCCCGGCGTATCCGGCCCGCCCATCCGGCCGATCAGCCCGTCATAGCGCCCGCCGGCAATCACCGCGCCCTGGGCGCCCAGCGCCTCGGTCGTGAACTCGAAAGCCGAGTGGCAGTAATAGTCCAGCCCGCGGACCAGACGCTCGTTCAGCGTGTAGGCGATGCCGATCGCGTCCAGTCCCGCCTTCACGGCATCGAACCAGGCCCGGGCGCCGTCGGTCAGCGAGTCGCCGAAGACCGGCGCGTCCGCCACGATTTCCCGGTCGCGCGGACTTTTCGAATCCAGGATGCGCAAAGGGTTCAGGTCGAGCCGGCGGCGGCTGTCCTCCGACAGATCGTCCCTGAACCGGTCGAGGTAGCCGACCAGCCGGCCGCGGTAGGCGTCCCGGCTTTCGGTATCGCCCAGCGTGTTCAATTCCAGCAAGGTCCGGTCCCGCACGCCCAGCGCGTCCAGCACGGCGGCTCCGGCGGCGATGGTTTCGACATCGCCGAGCGGATGGGCGATGCCGATCAGTTCGATGCCGATCTGATGGAACTGCCGCTGCCGACCCTTTTGCGGCCGTTCGTGGCGGAACATCGGACCGGCGTAGAAATACCGCAGCGGCAGGCTCTGCTGCAGACCGTTGGAAATCACCGCGCGGGCCACGCCGGCCGTGTTTTCCGGCCGCAGGGTGATGCTGTCGCCGCCCTTGCTCTCGAAGCTGTACATCTCTTTGGTCACTACGTCGGAGGTCTCGCCGAGAGTTCGGGCGAAGACCTCGGTCGCCTCGAACACCGGCGTTGCCATGGCGTCGTAACCGTAGCGTCCGGCGACCGTCGCGGCCGTGTCCACGACGTGGCGGTGCTGCCGCATGGCCTCGGGCAACAGGTCGTGGGTTCCGCGGATCGGTTGCAGTTTGCTCATCGGACGGGCTCTTGGATATCGAGGCGCTGTCCCGGCCGCGTCGGCGCGACGGGCAGGACGGAAAGGCGAGGCGGGCTATTCCGCCGCCTGCTTTTCGAGCGCCGCTCTTTCGGCCTCGAGTTCTGCGGCCTTGCGTTCGACCAGTTCGACCAGATTGTCGACCAGATCGCCTTCGCGCATCACATGGTGCTTCTCGCCGTTCAGATAGATTTGATGGCCGCTGGCGCCGCCGGTCAGGCCGATATCGGTTTCCCGGGCTTCGCCGGGGCCGTTCACGACGCAGCCGATGACGGAGAGCGACATCGGCGTGCCGATATGGGCCAAACGCTCCTCCAGCCGCGTCACCGTGGGGATGACCTGGAAATTCTGCCGGGCGCAGGACGGGCAGGAAATGACGTTCACCCCGCGATGGCGCAGGCCGAGCGCTTTGAGGATTTCGAAGCCGATCTTGATTTCCTCGACCGGTTCGGCCGAAAGGGAAACGCGGATGGTGTCGCCGATTCCGGCCCACAACAGCGAACCCATGCCGATGCTGCTCTTGACCGTGCCGGTGGTCAGGCCGCCGGCCTCGGTGACGCCAAGATGGAGGGGATAGTCGCAGACCTCGGCCAGCATCTGGTAAGCCGCCACGGCGAGGAACACGTCGGAGGCCTTGCAGCTGATCTTGAATTCGAAGAAATCGTTGTCCTCCAGGATCGCGATATGGCGCTGGGCCGATTCCAGCATCGCCTCCGGGCAGGGTTCGCCGTATTTTTCGAGCAGATCGCGCTCCAGAGAGCCGGCGTTGACCCCGATGCGCATGGAGCAGCCGTGATCCTTCGCCGCCTTTATGACCTCGCGGACCCGCTCTTCCTTGCCGATATTGCCCGGATTGATGCGCAGGCAGGCCGCGCCGGCCTGCGCCGCCTCGATCGCCCGTTTGTAGTGGAAGTGGATGTCGGCCACGATGGGCGCCTCGGCGCCGCGGACGATCTCCTTCAGCGCCGCCGTCGAGTCTTCGTCCGGGCAGGAAACCCGGACGATATCCGCGCCGGCCTCCTCAAGCCCCCGGATTTGCGCCAAGGTCGCCTGAACGTCCGAGGTCGGCGTGTTGGTCATCGACTGGACGGCAATCGGCGCGTCGCCACCGACCGGCACCGCGCCGACATGGATCTGGCGGCTCGTGCGCCGGTAAATGTCGCGATAGGGACGAACGCTCATCGGAGGGGCACCGCGCTGGCTCGAACGATGGGTAAGGCCCTGCAGGCCGGCGCGAGCGCGGCGGCGCAACGCGCAATCCCTGTACCGAACTAGGCGCTGGCGCCGCCGCTGGCAACCGGCAGCAGGCTGAAGACACAGCAGAAATGACGGATTATCCGCCCCGTTTCAACCTGGCCGGATCGAGCGACAGGTTGTGGACCGGGCCGGGAGATTCGCCAGCGAGGCCGAGCGCCTCGCCCCCGATCAGGTATTCGATCTGGTTGGCGCGGCCGACATCGAGCACCAGGCCGGGATCCTTGGGCACGATCACCGTATTGCCCTTATTCATGATTCCTTCCACGATCACCTGACGGGTTTGCGGATGGCGCACCCGGATCCAGACAAGGCCGAGCGCCTTGAGAACGATGGCCCCGTCCGCCGCTGCGGGCAGCGTTTCGGAAGTCCCGCCTTCGGAAGTCCCGCTTTCTGCGGTTTCGGCAGCAGCCCGGTCGCCGTCCGATTCGGGCGTCGGCGGAGCAGAGTCGGCGGCGGCGGCAGACCGGCGCCGCCCGGTCGGGTCGAGCGGCAGGGTATGGCGCACGGCCCCCGTGGG
>FZLR01000217.1 GCA_900197615.1 Rhodospirillaceae bacterium Spongia-Bin9 | reverse complement strand
AAGTGAGAAATTTTGGGTCGCAACAAATGGGAAATTTACGGTCGCTACCAACAGCTTGGGCGGAGACCCGGGAACTGCCGCAAGGCGGCTCGGGATGGAGCGCGCCGAAGTGAGGCGGAGCGAGGCGGAACTCGAAGCGTCGGTGAGCCGCTACATCGGCGCCATGCCTTTCCTGTTTCTGGGCGTAAAGGACGAGCCTGGTCCCGCAAGCGAACGCGGTTTCCTCGAGCGCAACGCCATCGCCCTCTTGAGCGCCTACCCTAAAGCGTCACCGGACCCGGCTTCGACAGGCTGGCAGGGCTGTTCGAGTGACCGAGAGCGCGTGCGCCTCTCCGGCCTGTGGAACAACAATCACGTGGATGAAGCCTATGACCCATCGTTTCTTGATCTGATGGAAATGCGCATAGACCAGGCTACATCACCGTGACGCAAACCAGCGAGTACCGGAAACGACTCCGACCCGATCGACTCCGGTCAACGCCAAGACACAAACCAAGAATAAAATCGGGAGAATAGTTACCCACGGCAGCTAAGAAACGTCATTCGGCGTACGGGCTAAGACCATACTGAGACCACGGGGCAACGCTTTCGGGCCGGGAGTGAAACTCAGTTCGGCTATAAGGGCCACGAATTCTGGGCTAAGCCGCAAGTAGAGGTCATCGAGTTCGACAATCATCGGGCTCACGGCGGCAACCGATGCTATCGGCTGATAAAGGCTGAGAAATGGTCTTCCAAAGCTGCCTGTGCGGTGCGAAATGCTGCGGCTTGACGTGCGGCATCGAGTAGTTCGGCGCACGCCTCTATGGATGGCCCCATATCTTCATCTTGGTTATGAATTAATTCGATGCGGGCATCTTCCAGAACTTCATGGGCATTCGACACGGCCTGTTCCAATCTTTCGTAAGCTCTGCTGGTAGTCATGTGTTCGTGCCCCAAAACTACTAAAGCAACAGACCGTTGAAGAACTTCGTTCGTAAGTACCGTGCGGTCGGTCATATTCAAAGCCTCCACAGCTTCGACCGGATCATCTAATTCTTCAACCGATGAGACAATGATGTTGGTGGCATCCTTCGCAAATTCTGCGCACCAATTTAGAGCGCTGGTTCCCTCTATTGTCTCAATCGGAACGTACCCATCATTGTCGACATCATGGCCCCGTTCTATTGCACTGATCGTCTTTTCCATGCGCAACGCCGCATCCTTGCTTTCGTCAAGATCGTCCTCAACGCTTGAGATAATAAATTCCAGAAACTCGTTGGCTCTGCCTATATCTACCAGCTGGTCTGCACTTTCTGCAATCTGTTCGCCGAGGATGCCACTTCCTTCTACATATCCCATGCCTTCAACATTGCGAAGAATGCAATGCAAGGCCTCCACAGAGCGACGAGCCGCTGAACCGACAATAGTGGCTAAATTGAAACTATCCTGATCGTCGCATGGAAGGTCGTGCGGATCGGGGTGATTCTGAAGGATTTGGTTCAAACGGTTTAAGGATTCGCTATTGGATTCAAGATGTGCAAAGGCATCAGCTGCGGTCGCGCTATCGCACAACTGCCACCAATCCGGTTCTAAGTCCGGCCCTGGCGCCCAGTGTGGCATCTCCGACTTTATGGTGGCAACGGCGGCGGTTAGTTCGTCGATCAGGCACATGGCAGTGCTTTTCCCTAACTGAGAGAGCTTCTAGGAAACAACCTTAGTGGAAATATAACTGATTCCCGACCCCAAGGCGTATCGGGAGGGCGGACCGTTCCGGCTGTGGCTCGTGACGAAGAACAGCGTTAAATGCTGTCCCACCGAGTTGAAGATGGCCAGCCTCAATGAAGCGGAGGGCACGTGCGACACCGGCAACCTGGAAATGGGGCGGTCGCAGGAAGAGGCCAACGGGGTCATCCTTGCATCCATGAGAGGTGCCCGGCCTGAACCAGCGGAATACCGGTAAGCACGAAAGCCGTGCCGTCATGCCGAGCGCCGATTGCTGGCGCAATACCTTGGATTTGAACTGCGAGGAGCACCGACGATAATCGAGGCGGCCGGTGACGGTGACGTTGAAGTTGCCATCCGGCACCTTGAGACGAGCTGAACGGAGGATATCTACGGAGGTTTACATATTGAAGTGACCAAATGGGCGGCCTACTACTCGGCATCCTTCAGGTACTTCCTGTCCTCGTCATTTCGCGGCTGCGTGGCGAGGATCGCCCGCATCAAGTTCGCCGGGTTGTCGCTGATGGGTTCCGGCAACGGATTTTACACTAGCCGAGGAGTTGCCCGGGCTTGGCTTTGGCCGTCATTTGCCTTTTCCCGTGGAGCTCCAATCTCTCATCAGCCGAGAACCTTTCGGATGGCGGCGAGTTTCTTCGACATGTTCTTGTGGTTCCCGTAGAGGTGAGTTACGAGCTCGCCGATCTCCGCGATCAGCTCCTTCCTTTCGGATTTGCTTGCGCTCGCTAGACCCTCCAGCCGGTTGGAGATCATCTTCTTGATCCCTCTGGCGCTACGCTGACCGCCACCACGCACGGTCCAGTACACGTCGGCATAGTCCCAGTCCGGGAATTCTTCCTCGACGATTTTCGTGATCGGCCAGCCTTCGGCTGCCAGTTGAACGATGCGCTTCTCCGCGTCGGTCATGGTCACTTTCCCGCCGCAGTTTTCAACACCCTCGCCAGTCGAGGCCAAGCGTACCAAACTGGACGCTTGGCCGGCGGGGCGTAGCGGACTGTCTCGCCAACAACCGTGATGTAGTGCATGTCCATGAACATCGTCCTTCTCCTGTGCCGCAACCACCCCAAGTATATCAGACGGTCCCGGAGTGATGGAGTGGATCGATTCAGCTTCCGAAGTGACAGAATCACCGATCCAACCGGGTGCGTTCAAGGTGCAGAACTGCACCCGTTCCAATTTCCATACTGAAACCGTTCGGACGCTTGGGGGATCCGGAAGCCGAAGCCCCGGAGCTTGCCGTCGCGGAGGCCCCAGGCGGTCTTGCCGGGCTTGAGCACCCGGAGTCGGGCCTCGGTGTGGGTGATTATCCCGGCATGTCGGTTCTCCCGGTTGCGGTTGCAGCCAGGGAGGCGACGGTTGCGGCATCCGTCCGGATGCAACACGATGAGGGAGAAAAACGACCCATAGTCAGACAGTTAGCATTGCAAGGTGCGCCCATAACTGTGATCTCCGGGTCTTCGTCTGCGCGGTGGGAGAGTCGGCAATACATGGCGGCCGGTTGGCGGCGACTGGAGCCAAGCGCTTGATATCGGTAGGCCATTGGCCTATGATTGCGTTATGGAGTTCGAATGGGACGAGGCCAAGAACAGTGTCTGTTTCGAGCGTCGCGGTTTCGACTTCGCCTACGCCGTCCGGGCCTTCCTCGATCCGCACCGGATCGTCGCGCAGGATCGCCGGCGGGACTATGGCGAGGACCGCTACCGGCTGCTCGGCACGATCGAGGCGCGCGTGTATGTCGTCGTCTACACAGTGCGGGGTTCGGCCGTTCGCATCATTTCGGCCCGCAAGGCCAATCGGAAGGAGGTCGCGGACTATGAGCACAACGCGCATCAGGATTGACCCCGACGATCCGTCGACTCTCCCCGAGGGGCGGATCGATCCCGCCAAGGTGGACGCCACCTCCGAGGCGGAGATCGCCGCGCAGGAGCGGGAGGACGAGGAAGAGGCCATGCAGGACATGGCGCGGTATGCCCGCCGGATCCGGCGGCGGCTGGGACTTTCCCAGACCGAGCTGGCGCGGCGCATCGACGTGCCGCACGAGACGATCCGCAACTGGGAACAGGGCAAGCGCTGCCCGACCGGCGCGGCGCGAGCCCTGTTGCGGGTGCTCGACAAGGCCCCGGAAACCGCGCTCCGCGTGCTGGCCTGAAGAGATGGCGGCGATGCCGACCGGCGAGTTTTTTTCGATCATACGTCAGGCGCCGCATGTCCCTCCTTGCGCCCCCTGAGCTACTCAACTGTATGATTCCATGCAGGAAATCCCCTACCTGTCCCGTTTGACATGGCAGAATCGCGGGGCCAAATCGACTCCCGGGAGCGTAATGTTGCGGGAGTTGACGAAAGATGCCGGAGAGCGAGGATCGCGGGATTTCCGTCATGCGCGGCGTGGCGGCGAACGACAACCCCGGCTCGGGGGCCGGGGCAGGCGGCGGAGGCGGGGGGCGGGCCGGGGGCGGCCGGGGGGGG
>FZLR01000218.1 GCA_900197615.1 Rhodospirillaceae bacterium Spongia-Bin9 | reverse complement strand
CGCTTGCAGAGATTGCCGGCGTCTGCGGGCTTTCCTCCCAGGCGCACTTCACCCGGTGGTTCAAGCAGATCGTCGGCGTGACGCCAGGCGCCTATCGGGCGAGTCGCGGCCGGACGGCTGCGGAATAGGGTGCCGATCGGTCCCTGAACCGTGTCTCGTCGCTTGGCCGGGTCAGCGATCGGGCCGGCCCCGGCATACGACTCGGCGATGGGCGCCCGATACCGAAGCGAAACCCAGATACTGCTCGAGTCCTCGGCAAATCTCTTCGATCGGAACGGAACTTCTCAACCCCAGTCCGAGAAAATTTCTTCCGATCCCGAAGCGATGTATTGCCGAAACCGAAAATAAACCTTGCAGGCTCTTATCGTCGGTTTCCTCGAATTTCAACTTTCCGGTCGAACCTGCCAGCATCAGCAGCCCGTTGAAATAGAGTTTGAAGTCTATGTTTTCGATTTCGTTAAGGCGGAACTTCTGTAATTCGAAAGCAGCGCGTGACCCTGCTGCCCTGCCGAACCTGATCGCATTGAACCTGAGGTCCTCAATCGGAATATCGAGGTTCGATCGACGAAATGCAGGGTCCGGGGTCAATCGGTACGCGACCGCGTATCCGGCGTCGTTTGTGCAAACCGGGCCGGCAACTTTCGAGTTTGTGCCGAACCGAATCATGGAATGCTCCGGCTCCCGGTCATCGTATATGTCAACGGACAAAGGCAGGGCCCAGTCGGCATTTTCCGCCTGTTTCCTGGGGCCGGTCGAAAATTCGACCCTGGCCCAGAGTTTCATGTCCGTGACGATGTTGGTGTCGCCGTCCAGCCGATGCGGGGGCCGCTCTTCAGGCATGGTCTTTCTCCTGACCGTGTACATGTCCCCGACTATCCCGTTGGCGATTTTTTCCTGTCGGGTTCGAAGCGCGATGCCCGAAAGACGGGCGGACATCCGCGGCCGAAGCTAGCGTCTGGCCACGCGGTCGATCATTACCGGATGTTGCTGCGTCTTTACCCGAACTTGCTTTCTAGGTTGCGTATTGGAAACACTCTGACGTTTCGATTGAATTTACAGCGTAGAAATAAAATTTATATCGCTGGACATTTTCGCTATATTCAGTTTATGTGCCTGTAATTTCATCCGACGGAAGCCTGGAGCGGAAAAATCGGTTCCGCGCGGAGCGAAATCCGAAGCGCCGGGCCGGACAGATTTCTCGACCCACAACGTTCGGTCGGGATGGCGGGTTGAGGTATCGGCGGCTCAATTCGACGGACAGGGAATATGCCCGCCCGATTCGCCGCCTACTCCGCTGCTTCTGCGGCCGCTGCCTTCGCCATTTCCGCCCCCGGCACGTCGTAGCTCGCCATCAGCCGGTCGACGACGGCGCCGAAATCGTCCCAGGGCGCTTCGCGGTAGTTGTGGTTGCGGATGATGAAGGAGGCGCCGGCGTAGAATTTCTCGTATTGCTGTTGGCGGCCGGCGAATTCGCTGCCGACCATGTCCCACACCAGCTTGAACAGCTTCATGCGCTCCAGCGCCGGCAGCTGCGGCGTCTGCCAGTAGGTCTCGAACTGGTCGCGGATCTCCGGGTCGTGCATCACCGTCGCGCTGGCCGGCATCTGGAACACGCCGCCGCCGGACAGTTCGCGCAACTGGTCGATGATCGCGGAATAGCCCTCGGTGCACCAGTTGAGCGCGGCATACATCATGCGCCGGTTGAAGGTGACGTAGCCGTCCGGCCATTGCTCGGCCGCCTCGATCTGGCCGTGGATCATGCCGGAGAGGGTGGCTTCGAGCGCCGCCATCCGGCCCAGCACTTCCAGCACCGCCGGGACCTCGATCGCGCCGGTCGCCTGCGCAACCTTCGAGCTCAGGCCGACGATCAGTTCCATCTTCGACCAGTAGCGGACGTTGGACTGGTGGTTGCCGTAGCAGTGCGCCGGCGTCTCGATATAGATGCTGCGCGCCTTGATGGCGTCGTCCATGACGAACACCTTCTCCCACGGCACGAACACGTTCTCGCACATCACCATCGAGTCGGTCTCGTCGAAGCGCCAGGCGAGCGGGCCGTCGAACTCGTTCGAGGTGTTGAGGTTGAGCGGCTGGCGCGACCACAGCGTAAGGCCGGGGGCGCCCACCGGCACGGCGCAGGTCACCGCCTGCTTGACCTGGTTCGGCGCGAGCGGCAGCAGGTTGCCGATCCAGATGTCGTCGCAGAAGACCGCGCTGGTCGCCAGCATCTTCATGCCGCTGATCACGATGCCGTCGTCGCGTTCGTCGATCACCGACAGCGTCGGCACCGGCAGGTTCTGGCGCGTGTAGAAATCCGGGTTGCGCGCGGCCTGGGGCGGCAGCACGGCATAGGTCGCGTAGACGTCGTTCCTGCGGCAGTGCTCGTAATAGGCGACCAGGTTGTTGCCGAACTTCCAGTCCTCGGTATCGAAGGCGGACGGCAGGGTCGACATGCCGGTGACGAAGCCGGAGACGTGATCGGGCGAGCGTCCGAACATGCCGTAGGTCATGTCGGCGATGCCCTTGTGGCATTTCAGGCGGCGGCGCAGATCGTCCTTCGATTTCGCGCACAGATACCAGGTCGAAAAGCGCTCGCCGTCCTCCTCGAAGGAGTAGGTCTCCAGGTTTTCCGGCGCCCGTTTGGCGTCGTACAGGTCGGCGACGGTCTGCGCTGCGGTCGCGAAGGCCGGATGGGTCGTGACATCGTCGACCTTCTCGCCGCCGAGATAGACGGTCCGGCCGTCGCGCAGCCCCTCCAGATGCTCCCTGCCGGTCTTCAGCATGTAGGCCTCCCGCGTCTCCGCAGCGTACCGGGTCGCGCCGCGTCCGGCCCTTATAGCCTACAGATCGCCCGCGAAGGGGTTTGTCTCGTCGTAATAGTGGATTTCGTAGAGCAGGCAGCCACCCTCGCTCTTGAACGGGCCGTGATAGACCCCCGGCGGCCGGCAGGCGTAGGTCGGCGCCAAAAAATTCTCGCCGCCCTCGCCCGTCTCGTCGTTGCCGACGGTGAGGTCGCCATGGACCAGATAGACCTCCTCCCAATGGTCGTGGACAAAGGGCACGGTGCTGAAGGCGCCCGGCTCGAAACGCAGGAACCGGGTGCGGCTGCCGGTCCCGTTCGCCTCGTCGATGTCGCTGGCAAGGATCTTCTGCCTCACGCCGTCGTCGGTATAGCCCGGCGGCCTTTCCCAGCCGCTGTCCATATCGAGCGCGAAGAATTCCATATGTGGCTTGTTGAACGGCATCCCTGCCTCCCCGTTGCTCACTAGCCTTCGACGGGCAGCGGCACGATCTCGTAGCGGTGGCGCAGCCGGCGGCCCAGCACCGGATCCTCCAGTTCCATCTCGAAGGCGGCGGCGGGGCGGATGTCGCCATGCACGGCGAGCGTGCCGCCGAACATGGCTGCACCCTCGGGCAGGTCGCCGTAGAGCGCCTGCAATTCGCCGGGCGGGCGCATCGCCGAGACCGCGCCTTCCTGGTACAGGGTGCGCCCGTTGCCGTCCTCGATCCACGAGCGCAGGACGAGGTCGTCCCAATGGCCAGCCACCTCGTCGAAGGGCCAGACCGCCGGGCCGACGGGTTTGGCGCACATCTGCTTGGACAGCGAGACGCCGACGGTTTCCGCCTTCCGGTCGGTATGGTCCGAACCGACGGCGACATAGTGGCGCCCGCCCAGGTTCAGGATGACGGTTTCGGCCTCGCCGCTCGAATGCGGGCCCGACACCTGGATTTCCGTTGCGGTCGTCAGCAGGCCGGCGGCGACCCGGTAGAACATCGGCACGGTTTTCGGTCGGGCGATGCCGATCGCCTCCAGCTCGACGATATGCGCTTCCATCGCCTCCCGGTTGCGGCCGGTCCAGCCGGCGATGACGAGTTCGCCGACGGTGGCAGCGAGCGGTTCGTCGTCGTCTCTCGTCTGCACCGTCAGGGTAATTTGCGCGCGGGCCTGACTCATGCCGTCCTCGGAGTCGTTGCCGCGTCCCTGCCGATTTGGGGCCCGGCTGTCAAGCGGCGTCGGGCGGCACCGCATTTCGCTTCCTTGCTGCCAGTCGGCGGATGATGGAAATTGCCGGCTGGGGCGCCGGTCAGGCTGGCGAGCACAGGAGGACACCAGTCGATGAAACCGGGCTACAGG
>FZLR01000219.1 GCA_900197615.1 Rhodospirillaceae bacterium Spongia-Bin9 | reverse complement strand
ATGCAGGTGTTCCTGCCGGCGCTGCCGACGATCCAGCGTTCGTTCGGCGTCAGCCAGTCGTTCGTCCAGCTGGCGCTCAGCCTGTCGATGGTGTCGATCGCCGTTTCGACCCTGTTCTACGGACCGCTGTCGGACCGGTACGGCCGCAAACCGGTACTGGCAGGCGGCATGCTCCTGTTCCTGGCGGGCAGCCTGATGTCCGCGTTTGCACCGTCGGTCTCCCTCTTGATCCTGGGGCGCGTCGTGCAGGCCGCGGGGGCTGCGGCCGGCATGGTGCTGAGCCGCGCCATCGTCCGCGATGTCTACGGCGCCGCAGAGGCGCCGAAGGCGATAAACTATCTGACGATCGCGATGGTGATCGCGCCGATGATCGCCCCGGTGGTCGGCGGCTTCCTGACCGAAGATTACGGTTGGCGCGCCAATTTCACCGTAACCGCCGCGCTCGCCCTGCTGGTCGGCGTCCTCGTCGTCGGCCTGCTGCGCGAAACGCTCTCCTTTACCGCACGGGCCCAATCCCGCGAGGGATCGATAGCCCGGTCGGCTCTCGGCAGCCTGCGCCGGGTCGCGCAATCCCGGCGCTTCTGGGGATACACCCTGATTTCGGCGTTCAGCATGGCGATCTTCTTCGCCTTCGTTTCCGGCGCGCCCTACCTGATGAACGGCCTGTTGCAGCGCCCGCCGAGCGAATACGGTTTGTGGTTCCTGGGCGTTCCCGGCCTGTTTGCCGTCGGCAGCTTTGCCGCCACGCGGCTGCTGAACACGCTGGGCCTGGACCGTTCGATCATGCTCGGCGGCATCATGGGGGCGATGACGCTGGCGGTCGCGGCCGCTCTTTACGGCTTATTCGACCTCACGCCGGCCCTGTTGTTCGTTCCGGCCTACGCCATCGCCTTCTTCCAGGGGATGATCATCCCGAACGGCGTCGCCGGCGCGATCAACGCCAGCCCGGGCGCTTTCGGCGCAGCGTCCGGCCTCATAGGCTTCGTCCAGATGACCGTCAGCGCCGCCGCGGCGCAGATCTCCGGCGCCATAGTCGGGAACAGCATCTGGCCGTTGGTCGCTATCATGGCCGTGGGCTCCGGACTGGCGTTGCTCCTGTTGCCGCTGATCCGCAGCCGGACGGAACTGCCGGAGCAGGCGGCCGCGTCACCGGTCGACGGCGGTTGAGACCGGCACGGTTTTTTCCCAGGCCTCCGGCCCGTCGATCAGGGTGACGCGCACGGTGAACCCCTTCGGCACCGGGCGTTTCCCCAGGATCGGGAGCGCAATGCCGAACTGTCCGGCACTGTCCGGCGGCAGCGGCGCCGACCGGCCCAGCCGCACCTTCTTAGGCGCTTCGACCAGAATGACCGGCGACGCGAAAACCCGGTCGCGATGGCGTATCCTGACCGTCAGGCGGCGCCCGCGCCGTTCGGCCCGCCACTCGGCAAACCCTGCGCCGGCCGGTTTCGGCGCCCGGGCGCGCGCCGCAACGATGTCCGGGTGCGCCGCAGCCGATGCCGGAACGCGCAGGGCGAGCCGCGTCTCGACCGGGATGCAGACATCCTTGCACAGCTGGAACAGCACCAGGACCCGGGCCTCCAGGGCGGCGTCCGCATTCCGGACCGCCGCGCGGATCGGCAGGGTGAACCGCCCGCCGAAGCCGCGGGCCTTGAAGCCGAAACTGGTGAATATTTCCGGGGCGGGCCAGACGATCTGCGCCGACTTCAGGTTGCGCGAGCCCTGCCAGTCCAGCACCGGCGGCAATCCCGGCGCGCCGGGCGCGCGCCAGAATATTTTCCAGCCCGGCTTGAGATCGAAGGTCAGGCCGAGCCAGCGGCCGTCCCCGCCGCCGCCGACCAGCCGCATCCGGCCTTCCAGCGCATCGGCCCATGCCGATTCCGTGGGCGCCGCCGTCGCGGCCGTCGTCGTCGCCACCGCCACGGTAAAGCCAAGCGACAACAGGATAGAGCATAGCCACCGCGACCCGCCCCTGCCGGCGGCAGCCCGGCGGCGGCGCGGCGCTGCCGTTCCGGTTTCGCTTGCGCGGCGCGCCGCTGGGTCTATCTTCGGTAGGAGACGGCGACGCACAAAGCCGGCATCCTGCGACGGAGGGCAACAATTCCGGGTTCGACCGACAGCGCCAATCCCTGGCTCACCGGACGGTTGCTGATCGCCATGCCCGGCATGGCGGACTCCCGTTTCGCCCATACCGTCATCTACATGTGCGCCCATTCCGGCGACGGCGCCATGGGCCTCGTCGTCAACAAACTGTCGGACTCCATCGCCTTCAAGGAACTGCTGGAGCAGGTCGGCGTCGACGACTGCACGATCCGGCGCGACATTCCCGTCCATATCGGCGGGCCGGTCGAAACCGCCCGCGGGTTCGTGCTTCACGGCGGCGATTACAGCCACAACGGCACGATGGAGGTGTGCGACGGCATCGGGCTCACGGCGTCGGTCGACATCCTGCGCGAGGTCGCCGTCGGGGGCGGCCCGGAACACTGCCTGCTGGCGCTCGGCTATTCGGGCTGGGGCGCCGGGCAGCTCGAACAGGAAATCCAGCAGAACGGCTGGCTGACCGCCGATGCCGACGAATCCCTGGTCTTCGGCGCCGGCCTGGACGAAGACCGCTGGCGCACCGCCATCGGCACGCTCGGCATCGACCCGAGCATGCTCTCCAGCACCGCCGGCCACGCCTAGCGCCGCCTCGTCACGCGGCAAGCCGCGCCGCCATCGCATCGTAGGTTTCCAAGGCCCCGGCCGGCCCCAGCGCCGCGCAGGTTAGCGGACCGGCCAGCAGTTTCCCGCCGAACGCGCCGACCGCGGCTTCGTCGACCGCCTCGATTCGCTGCAGGATTTCCGCGGGCGGCAGCGGCCTGCCATAGACCAGCATGTGGTGGGCCAGCTGTTCGCAGCGCGCACCGGTGCTCTCCCGCGACATCAGCAGGCCGGCCCGCGCCTGGGCCTTGGCCCGGGCCAGTTCGTCCGGCCCGGCGCCCCGGGCGAGATCGGCCAGCTGATCGAAGACGACCGGCACCAGTTCGGCTACCCGATCCGGCCCGGTGCCGGCATAGATGCCGTAAAGGCCGGCATCGGCGTAGGCCGTATTATGGCTGTTCACCGAATAGACCAGCCCGCGCTTCTCCCGCACCTCCTGGAACAGGCGAGACGACATGCCGCCGCCCAGGATGGTGGAATGCAGCATGGCGGCGAAATAGTCGTCGTCCATCTGGGCGGCGCCGCGGAAACCGAGCAGAAGGTGAAGCTGCTCCAGGTCGCGCTCTTCGAGATAGTCGCCGCCGCCGTATCGGGCCGCTTCCGCTGCCGGCCGGCTGCCGGCCGCCAGCGCCCCGAACCGCTCTTCGACCATGGCCGCGAACGTCTCGTGGTCCAGGTTGCCCGCTGCCGCCACGACCGCCCGCGGTGCGGTGTAGTTCGCCTTGTGATAGCCGTCGAGCCGGTCGCGCGGGAAAGATTCGACAATGGCCGGGTCGCCCAGCACGGGCCGGCCGAGCGCCTGGTCCGGATAGGCGGCGCGCTGGAAATGGTCGAAGACGATATCGTCCGGCGTATCCATCGCCTGGCCGATCTCCTGGAGCACGACATCGCGCTCGCGCGCCAGTTCCGCCTCGTCGAACAGGCTGTGCTGGACGATGTCGCCGAGGATATCGACGGCGAGCGGCAGGTCGTCCTTCAGCGTCTTGCAGAAGAAGGCCGTCGCCTCGCGCGAGGTCCAGGCGTTGATATGGCCGCCGACCGCCTCGATCTCGTCGGCGATGTCCTGGGCGCTCCGGCGGGCCGTGCCCTTGAACATCATGTGTTCGAGCAGGTGGGAAACGCCGTTGACCTCAGCCGGCTCGTGGCGCGCGCCGGAGTCGATCCAGATGCCGCAGGAGACCGATTCGACCTGCGGCATCGCATCGGTCGCGATCCTGAGACCGCTGTCGAGCGTCTTTACCTGCGCTGTTTGCATCATCCTCTCACCGCCCTGGCGTTTGCGAGCACATAGTCGGTCAGCCGGGCGGTATCTTTCGCCATGGTGACGCACCGCTCCGGCCGCTCGTACAGGTCGGCGAGATGGGCCGGGAG
>FZLR01000220.1 GCA_900197615.1 Rhodospirillaceae bacterium Spongia-Bin9 | reverse complement strand
CATGCTGGCCGCCGGCGCCGGACGCGCGGTAGGTATCGACCCGGACCTGCGATTCGTCGATCTCGACCTCGATGTCGTCGTCGACCACCGGATAGACCCAGGCCGAGGCGAAGCTGGTATGGCGCCGGGCGCTCGAATCGTACGGCGAAATCCGCACCAGACGGTGCACGCCGCTCTCCGTCTTCAACCAGCCATAGGCGTTCTCGCCGTTGATGCGCAGGGTTGTGGATTTGATGCCCGCCTCTTCGCCGAGGCTCTCTTCCAGCCATTCGACCTTGTAGCCGTGGGCGTCGGCCCAGCGGGTGTACATGCGCACCAGCATTTCCGCCCAGTCCTGGCTCTCTGTGCCGCCGGCGCCGGCATGGATTTCCAGGAAGCAGTCGTTGCCGTCGGCTTCGCCGGACAGCAGTCTTTCGAGCTGGCGTTTGGCGGCCACGGCCTGCAACGCGGCGAGCGCCCTTTCGGCATCGTCGAGGGTCTCGGCGTCCTCCTCTTCTTCCGCGAGGGCGATCAGTTCGAGCGTATCGTCGTATTCCTGTTCGAGCGCCCGGAATTCGGCGAGGCGTTTCTCGGTCGAGGTGCGCTCGCGCATGACCGCCTGGGCGCGTTCGGCATCGTTCCACAAATCCGGCGCTTCGGCCCGTGCATTCAGCGCATCCAGGCGCCGTTCCAGGGCTTCCGGGTCAAAGATGCCTCCTCAGCAGCCCGATCGACTGCTTGATCTCGTCGGCAACCGCCTGGGTCTCCGCTTTCATGTCACCCTTCGGTAATGGGGAGCGGCCGAAACAAATCCCCGGCAGGGATCGTCGAAATCCGGCGGCGTTCGTCTATCACGTCCGCCGGCCCGGAAGAAAGACCGGCTGCCGGACCGCGGTCAATACTCCTCGCTCGACTTCTCGCTGAAATCCGAGCCGCTGTCGCCGGGCGCCAGACCGTCGGGCGCCGAACCCGGCTCCACGCCGATTTTGAAATATTCGAGATACGGTTTCCCGCTGCCCCTTCGCCCGGCCTCCTTGACCGGCTCGACCCGGATCGCAACCAGGCCTTTGGGCGGCCGAAAGTCCTCCTCGGGGCCTTTGAGCGCCCTTTTCATGAAATCGCGGAAGATGGGCGTGGCGGTGCGGCCGCCTTCTTCGAATTTGCCCAGCGAATGGGATTTGTCGAAACCGACCCAGGTCGCCGCAACCAGATTGGGCGACATGCCGACGAACCAGGCATCGACGACATCGTTGGTCGTGCCGGTCTTGCCGGCAAGCGGCCGGCCGACCTGCGAGACCTGGCGGCCGGTGCCGCGCTGGACCACGCCCTGGAGGATCGACACGATCTGGAACGCGCTCTGCCTGCCGACGACCTGCTCGCGCTCGTCGGGCAATTTCGGCATCGCCTGGCCCGACCATATCTCTTCCCGGCACGCCGCGCATTCGACGGCGTCGTGGCGGAAGATCGTCCGGCCGTGACGATCCTGAACGCGGTCGACCAGGGTCGGCGTCACCCTGCGGCCGCCGTTGACCATCATCGAATAGCCGACCGCCATTTTGAGCGGTGTCGTCTCGTAGGCCCCGAGCGCGGCGGACATGGTGGGCGGCATTTTCTTTGCAATGCCCAGCCGGCCCGCCATTTCCGAAACTTTTGCCAGTCCGACCCGCTTGGCCAGACGGATCGTCATCACGTTGCGCGAGAGTTCCAGGCCGCGGCGCAGCGTCGTGGGACCGTAGAACTTCCCGGAGTGGTTGAGCGGCTTGTAGAATTCGCCGTCCGGCTGCCGGACCACGACCGGCGCGTCCAGAACCTTCGTCGTCGGCGTAAAGCCGTTTTCGAGCGCGGTCAGAAAGACGAATGGCTTGAACGCCGAACCGGGTTGCCGCTTTGCCTGGGTTGCCGTGTTGAACTGGCTGATCCGGAAGCTGAACCCGCCGCTCATGGCGAGAATTCGGCCGGTGTGCGGATCCATGGCGAGGATCGCCGCAGTGGCCTTCGGAATCTGGCGCAGGGCAAAAGTGCCCTCCGGATACGCCTTGCCCTTGCGCGTCCGGCGGACCGGTTCGACCAGAATGACGTCGCCCTTGCGCAGCGCATCGCCGACCTTTCGGATGCGCGGACCGACCGCAGTGTAAACCTTCTTGCCACTCTTGCGCGTCCGCACACCCTGTTTGCGCGCCCAGGCGACTTCCGCCAGGGGGATGACGCCACGGCCGCCGTCGGCGAAGCCGATCGCCGCCCGCTTCGCTTCGGTCTTCAAAACGACGGCCAGGGGCCAGGCGGCGGCGCCGGCCGGGCGTTCGACCCCGGACAGTTTCTTTCGCCAGCCTTCGGCCCAGCGCGCGCCGTACTTCTCCGGCAGCTGCGCCACCGGTCCGCGATAGCCGTGACGCCGGTCGTAGGCCACCAGGCCCTTGCGCAATGCCTCGTCGGCATATTTCTGCAGTTCCGGGTCGAGAGTGGAGCGAACCGAATAGCCGCCCTTTTTCATCTTCTCTTCGCCATATTTGGCGATGAGTTCGCGGCGCAGTTCCTCGACGAAATATTCCGCTCCGACGCTTGTTCGGGTCTCCTGCCCGACCAGGCCCAGCGGCGCCTGCCGGGCGAGGCGCGCTTCATCCGCGCCGATATAACCGTCCGCAAGCATCCGCTGGACGACGTATCCGCGCCGCGCCCTCGCCGATTTCGGGTTCTTGAAGGGATTGTAGCGGCTCGGCGCCTGCGGCAGACCGGCGAGCATTGCCGCCTCCGCGATCGACAGGTCGCGCAGCGGCTTGTTGAAATAGGTCTGGGCGGCCGCGGCCACGCCGTAGGCTCGATTGCCGAGGAAAATCTCGTTCAGGTACAATTCCAGGATCCGTTCCTTGGAAAGCGCCGATTCGATGCGCATGGCCAGGATGATCTCGCGAATCTTTCGCTTGAGCGTCTTCTCGCTGGTGAAGAAGAAGTTCTTGGCGACCTGTTGGGTGATCGTCGAGCCGCCGACCACCCGGCTGCCGCCCGTGAGGTAGGAACCTGCAGTCGTGAAGCCGGCACGGATCGTGCCGATGAGATCCACGCCCCTGTGGCTGAAGAAACGCTGGTCTTCCGCCGAAATGAATGCATGGACGACCGTCTTGGGAATCAGTTTGTAAGGGACGAAGATGCGTTTTTCGGTTGCAAACTCGCCGATCAGGCGGCCGTCGCCGGCATAGACGCGGCTGACGATCGGCGGTTCGTAGTCGGCGAGCCGGGCGAGGCCCGGAAGATCGCGGCCGTAGAACCAGAATCCGAACAACACGACTGCGAAACCCAGTATGGCGACGACAAAGGCGAGATGGAGCAGGCCGACCAACCAGCGGACGGCGGACGCCCGCGGTTTGCCGGTGCGACGGCGCCCTTTTCGGGAAGCCCGCGGCGGGCCTGGTCGCTTCGGCGGTTCCTCGGCGGCAATGCGGTCTTCAGGCGTAATTCTGATTTCGCTCATGAAGAATTCCGTCCGGCCCGCCGGCACATCGCCGATCCGGCCCGGTTGCCGACGATTGCAAGCACAATGCTTCTCGCACAGCTATATGGTTGAACTATGGCGGCGGCGCCCGCCCCGTTCCCCGCGTCGCCGTGCCGCGGCGACGGCGGTCATCGCTGCGCATCCGCCCCGCCGGCGACCGGACGGCCGGGCCGGGCTTGCTCAGCAGCCGGACGCGGTTGCGCGCCGCGCCGACGACCAGGGTTGAAATTCTGGCGGCGCCGGCGCGCGTCTCGCGCCGGACAAGGTCCAAAAGGATCGACGACACCGATCTGCCGGCGCCGCGCAGATCGACCCCGGCAACGATGTCCGACCGGTTTTGCCGCCCCGCCAGCCGCGCTGCCAGCCGGTCGGAAGCGCGCGCCGAGAGCGTGTGGAC
>FZLR01000222.1 GCA_900197615.1 Rhodospirillaceae bacterium Spongia-Bin9 | reverse complement strand
CGCCTTCGGTTTCGGCTTTTCGCCCTTGCTGGTCCGTGTGATGTCGGACAGTCGGACGATGTCCACCGTAATGTTACGCGACGCATTCGCCGGCGGCTTCGTCAGCCATGGCAGCCCCAGCGCCACGGCGAGCACCACCAGAGTGTGAAGGGCAACCGAGAAGACGATGCCGCGCATGGCCGCTCGCCGCCTAGTCGCTGCCGTCTTCGGCGACCAGCGCGACCTTCGGGAAGCCCGCCGTCGAGATCGAACTCATCACCTGCATCACCCGGCCGTAGGGAACGGTCTTGTCGCCGCGCACGAAGATCCGCGGATTGTCGCGTACCCGGGCGATCGCGCGCAGCCGTGCGATCAGGGTCGCAGTATCCATTTGCGTTTCCTGCAGGAAGACCGCGCCGTCGGCCCGGACGCTGACAATCAGCGGCTTGTCGGGCTTGCCGATCGCCGCGGCCCTGGCCTTCGGCAGATCGACCGGCACGGCTACCGTGAGCAAAGGCGCCGTCACCATGAAGATAACCAGCAGCACCAGCATCACGTCGACGAAGGGCGTGACGTTGATTTCCGACATCGGCTGGTAGCTGCGGCGTCCGCGGCCGCGCCGGACCGGGGCTGCGGCCATGGTCAATCTCCGCTGTTGTCGAGCTCGCGCGAGACGATGGCGCTGAACTCGCCCGAGAAGCCTTCGAGCCGGTGGGCGTAACGGTCGAGGTCGCCCGAAAGTTTATTGTAGGCGACGACCGCGGGAATCGCGGCCACCAGGCCCAGCGCGGTCGCGAACAGGGCCTCGGCGATGCCCGGCGCGACCGTCGCCAGGTTTGTATTCTTCTGGACCGCGATATCCTGGAACGCGCGCATGATGCCCCAGACGGTTCCGAACAGGCCGACGAACGGCGCCGTGGATCCGATGGTCGCGAGCGAGCTCAGGAAGCGTTCCGAGCGGCTCATCTCCCGGGTCAGCGTTACATGCATCACCCGGTCGATGCGGTCGCCCAGGCTCCCGCGCAGCGCGCGGTTGCCGGAATCGTCGCCGATCGAGCGTTTCCATTCGCGCATGGCGGCGGCAAACACGGCGGCCATCGGGTTGTTGGGCCGTTCGCCGACATCGGCGAAAAGCTCATCGACTGAGCCGCCAGACCAGAAGCGGTGTTCGAATCGGGTCGCCCGGCTGTTGATCCGGCTCACCAGCACCAGTTTCTCGAAAATGACCGCCCAGGACCAGATCGAGGCGAAAACCAGAACGGCAATGACGCCCTTGACGATCCAGTCGGCGCGCTCGACCACGGCCAGCACCGAGAAATCGTCGCCCGGCGGCGCGTTGCCGGCGAGATCGGCCTCTACGACGCTGCGGTCCTGCCCGAACTTTGCATCTTCGCCGGTCGCCGGGCCCGTCTTGGCGCCGCCTTCCGGCGTTGCGGCCTGGGCAAGTTCCAGGTTGCCGCCGCCGGCACTATCCACGGCCGGTGCGGCCGCGACCGCGTGCACCGGATCGAGGATTGCCGTCAGATCGGGAAGGAACGATAGGTCCATGATGGCTCGTCAGAGGGGATCGGCCTGGGGATCAACGTCAGAACTGTGGCAATCCCGCGGCGCCTGCAATTGTCGCGGCGTGCTGCCGCAGTCCGAATCGCTTGCATCCGCGTCGCCGGAAGGCGGCAGCGCGATACGGGGATCGAGCGCCTTGCGAATGTCCTTGGGGATTCGCGCCGGCCGGCCCTGCCGGTTCATGACCGCAATCCGGAATCGCAGGTCGCACAGCAGCCGGTCGCCGCGCCAGATCCGCTGGCTCAGGCGCATGCTGGCGCCGAGGACTTCGGTTACCGTGCTGCGGACTTCGAGGATGTCGTCTAGGCGTGCCGGAGCCAGATACTCGGCCTGGCAGGAGCGCACGGTAAAGCCGATGCCCTGTTCGCGCAGCATGTCGAACTGCTGCCGGCCGGTCTGACGCAGCAGTTCGGTCCGCGCCCGTTCGGCAAACTTCAGATAGTTGGCATAGTAGACGATGCCGCCGGCGTCCGTGTCCTCATAGTAGACGCGGACGGGGAAGACATGGAGCTGCTCCCCGCCGGCCGCCCTGCCGGCCGCGCCGTCGCCGGGGCGTTCCGGGGTCGGTAAGGCGCCGGTCTCAGTCATCCTGCCCGCCCACTGGAAGTTCGAACTGGCCGGGCGCCGCTGTCGGCGCAACGGGGGGCGGCGACAGGCCGAGCGCTATCCAGCCCTCGGCCGCCAGCATCCGCCCGCGCGGTGTCCGCTGCACCAGGCCCTCGCGGATCAGGTAGGGCTCTATGACATCCTCGATGGCGTCGCGCTGTTCGGAGAGCACCGCCGCGATGGTCTCCACCCCGACCGGCCCGCCGCCGTATTTCTCGGCGATACAGGCGAGATAGCGATGGTCCATGCGGTCGAGGCCTGCCTTGTCGACATCGAGCCGCGCCAGCGCCGAATCGGCTTCTTCGACGCCGACCGCCGCAGCGCCGTCGACCGCGGCGAAATCCCGGACACGGCGCAGCAGGCGGGACGCGATCCTCGGCGTGCCGCGGGAACGGCCGGCTATTTCCCGCGCCCCGTCCGGCGACAGGCTCATGTTCAGCAGCGCGGCGGCCCGCGCGACGATCACGGCCAGATCGTCGACATCGTAGAAATCCAGCCGCAGCGGGATGCCGAACCGCTCGCGCAGCGGAGTCGTCAGCAGACCGGCCCGCGTGGTGGCGCCGACGAGGGTGAAGCGCGGCAGGTCGATGCGCACCGAGCGGGCCGCGGGGCCTTCGCCTATCACCAGATCGAGTTGATAGTCCTCCATGGCGGGATAGAGCAGTTCCTCGACCGCCGGATTGAGCCGGTGGATCTCATCGATGAACAGAACCTCGCGCGGCTGCAAGTTGGTCAGGATCGCCGCCAGGTCGCCGGCGCGGGCGATCACCGGCCCGGAGGTGCCGCGAAATCCGACGCCCAGTTCGCGCGCCACGATATGCGCCAGGGTGGTCTTGCCGAGGCCGGGCGGCCCGTGAAACAGGACATGGTCCATCGCTTCGCGCCGGCCGCGCGCCGCCCCGACGAAGACGCGCAGGTTGGCGCGCATTTCCCGCTGGCCGACAAAATCGTCGAGGCGCTGGGGCCGCAGCGAGGGGTCGTCGCTTTCGACGGCCGACGTTTCGCCGGAAACCATGCGGGCATCCCGATCGCTCGCCATCGTGCCGCGCCTATGCCGACAGGTCCTTGAGCGCCAGCGGGATGAGCTGCTCCACGGTGGCGGACTCGCCCGTTTCGCCCGCAGCGCGGTTCACGGCGGCGAAGGCGTCGCTGCGGCCGTAGCCCAGATTGACCAGCGCGGAGACCGCCTCCGCGGCAGCGCCCTGCGGCGCGGCGCTTCCGGCCGGCAGCCGGGCGCCGGGAAGGTCGCCTGCCAAGGGATCGCCGCCGATCGTGCCGACTTTGTCTTTCAGCTCGTTGAGGATACGCGCCGCCAGCTTGGGTCCGATGCCCTCGGCCTGGGCGATGGCGGTCCTGTCCTGCGCTGCGATCGCGGTGGCGAGCGCATCCGGCGTCAGGACCGACAGCAGCGCCAGCGCAACGCGCGCGCCGACCCCCTGCACGGTCGTCAGCAGCCGGAACCAGTCCCGCTCCTGCCGGTCGGCGAAGCCGTAGAGATGGATATGGTCCTCGCGGACATGGGTCTCGATCATCAGGCGGATCTGCGACCCGCCCGTCGGCAGCGCATCGAGCGTCCGGGCCGAAGCGAAAACCAGATAGCCGACGCCGCCGACATCGATAACCGCTTCGTCCTTGCCG
>FZLR01000265.1 GCA_900197615.1 Rhodospirillaceae bacterium Spongia-Bin9 | reverse complement strand
GCCCATGACGAGGGCGAGGAGACCTTCACGCTGACGCTCTCCAATCCCTCGGGCGGCAATGCGTATCTCGCCGACGGCGAGGCGACGGGCACCATCGAGAACGACGACGCGATGCCGCAAGCGTGGCTTGCGCGCTTCGGGCGCACGGTGGCGGAGCAGGTCATCGAGGCGGTCGAGGGCCGGTTCTCGGCATCGCGCACGGCCGGCGCCGAGGTGACGCTCGCCGGGGAGCGGATCGGCGCCTCCGGCGCGGCGCCGGAAGCGGCCGAGAAGGCCGAGGAGGCCGAGGCGCGCTCGCGGCTGGAGGCCATGACGAACTGGCTGAAGGGCGGGGATGACAGCGAAGCCGAGGGCCGCCGGGCCCGCTCGCGGTCGGTGGCGCCGCGCGACCTGCTGACCGGGTCCTCGTTTGCGCTGACCGGCGAGGCGAAGGCGGGCGGCACGGTCTCGCTGTGGGGCCGGGGCGCGGTGTCGCGCTTCGACGGCCGCGAGGGCGACCTCTCGCTCGACGGCGAGGTGGTGAGCGCGATGCTGGGCGCGGACTGGGCGCGGGAGCGCTGGACGGCCGGGCTGCTGGTCTCGCGCTCGGTCGGCGAAGGCGGCTACCGGGGCCCGGAGGCTGCGGGCACGGTCGAGAGCACGCTCACCGGCTTCTTCCCCTACGGGCGCTATGCGGCGAACGACCGGGTGACGGTCTGGGGCATCGCCGGCTACGGCGCGGGCGAGCTCACGCTGACGCCCGACGGCCAGTCGGCGATGCGCACCGACATGGACCTCATGATGGGCGCGGTCGGCCTGCGCGGCGTGGCCGTGGAGGCGCCGGCGGACGGCGGCATCGAGCTCAGCGTCAAGACCGACGCGATGGCGGTGCGGACCTCCTCGGAGAAGACGCAGGGCCTGGAGGCGGCGGAGGCGGATGTGACCCGGCTCCGGCTCGCCCTGGAGGGCACCTGGCGCGGGCTGACGCTCGGCACGGGCACGCTGGCGCCGACAGCGGAGATCGGGGTGCGCCATGACGGCGGCGACGCGGAGACCGGCTTCGGGCTCGACCTCGGCGGCGGGCTTGCCTGGTCGGACCCCGACAGCGGGCTCACGGCGGAGTTCCGGGGCCGCGGCCTGCTGACCCACGAGTCGCAGGGCTTCCGCGACCGGGGCCTCTCGGGCTCCTTCGCCTGGAATCCCGGGCAGGGTTCGGGCCGGGGGCCGTCGCTGACGCTGACCCAGACGATGGGGGCCTCGGCCGCGGGCGGCGCGGACGCGCTGCTCGGGCAGCGGCACCTCGGTGGCCTCGCGTCCGATGACAACGGATCGGGCGACGGCGACGACCTCGCCAACCGGCGCCTGGAGCTTCGCATGGGCTACGGCTTCTCCGTACTGGAGGACCGCTTCACCTCGACGCCGGAGCTCGGTCTCGGGCTCTCCAACGGCCGGCGCGAGTACACGCTCGGCTGGCGCCTCGGCCTGGTCGGGAGCGGCGCCAATGCGTTCGAGGTCAGGGTCGAGGCGACCCGGCGTGAGGCGGCGAACGACAACGCCCGGCCGGAGCACGGCGCCGGGTTCCGGGTGACGGCGCGTTGGTGAGCCGGAACCGTTGCCGGCCCCGGCGGTGGCCGGCCCGAACCCACCGAATGCGACCGGACTGACGGCCCCGCCCGCGCCCAATGCGCGCCACGCCGGGCTCAGAACCTCCTCCAACGCTGGAAATCTTCCGCCGAAAGCTCTCGCACCGCCTTTCGC
>FZLR01000223.1 GCA_900197615.1 Rhodospirillaceae bacterium Spongia-Bin9 | reverse complement strand
CTCCGCACGCCCCGCATTGTGACCGGGAACGCGCCCGCGCGCAAACCCCGATAAGCCGGATGTGAAGGCGGGGGGCGTCGGCCCGCGACGCGCGCCTAAAACGCCTCGTCCGCCATCGCCATGACAGGCTTCTTGCCGGCCTGGATGGAAAGGCCGAGGGAAGCGGTCTCGGGCAGCACCTTTTTCATGTAGAAGCGGGCGACATCCAGCTTGGCGGCATGGAAGCCGGCCGGGTCGTCCGCCGCCTTCTCAAGGGAGGCCTTCGCGATCCGGGCCCACATCCAGCCGACCGCGACCAGGCCGAAGAAGCGCAGATATTCGCTCGCCGCCGCTGCCGGCTCTTCCGGATCGGCCAGCCCCTTCTGCGCCAGCAGCAGGGTGATCTGCTGGAGCTGGCCGAAAGCGGCCATGAGCGGCCGGCAGAATTCCTTCATCTGCGGATCGCCGGCGTTGGCGAACAGGAAGTCCTGCACCGGATGGAAGAAGCGGCGCAGCAGCCGGCCGCCGCCCTCCGGCATCTTGCGGCCGATCAGGTCGAGCGCCTGGATGCCGTTGGTGCCTTCGTAGAGCTGGGTGATCCGCGCGTCGCGGACGAACTGCTCGACGCCGTGCTCGTGGATATAGCCGTGGCCGCCATAAGTCTGGACCGCGAGGTTCGCGGCCTCGAAACCGTGATCGGTGAACATTGCCTTGACGACCGGCGTGATGACCGCGACGAAATCCTCCGCCGCCTGCCGGACCGCGTCGTCCCCGTGGCGCTCGGCGATGTCGATCTGCATGCCGGTCCAGTAGGCCAGCGCCCGCGCGCCCTCCGTCATCGCGCGCTGCGTGAGCAACATCCGGCGCACATCGGGATGGACGACGATCGGGTCGGCCGGCGCATCCGGATATTTCGCGCCGGTCAGCGCCCGGCCCTGCGCCCGCTCCTTCGCGTAGGCGGCGGCGTTCTGGTGGGCGACCTCGGCGAGGCCGAGGCCCTGCATGCCGACGCCGAGGCGCGCCGCGTTCATCATCGAGAACATGGCGCGCATGCCCTTGTGCGGTTCGCCGACCAGCCAGCCCGCCGCATCGTCGAAATTCATCGTGCAGGTTGCGGAAGCCCGGATGCCCATCTTGTGTTCGATGGCGCCGCAGCGCACGCCGTTGCGCGCGCCGGCCGTCCAGCCGCCATTCTCCGCCTTCGGCAGGAATTTCGGCACGATGAACAGGCTGATGCCGCGGATGCCGGGCGGCGCCTCCGGCAGCCGGGCGAGCACCAGATGGACGATATTTTCGGTCAGGTCGTGCTCGCCGGCCGAGATGAAGATCTTGGCACCGGTAATCGCGTGGCTGCCGTCGGGCTGCGGCTCGGCCTTCGTGCGGATCAGGCCGAGGTCGGTGCCGCACTGGGGCTCGGTCAGGCACATGGTCCCGGCCCACTCGCCGCTCGCCAGCTTCGGCAGGTAGAGCGCCTTGAGCCCGTCCTCGGCCCATTTCTCGATGGCGTTGTAGGCGCCGTGGCTGAGGCCCGGATACATGCCGAAGGCCATGTTGGCCGAGCAGATCATCTCCTCGATGGCAAAGCCGACAGTCTTGGGCAGGCCCTGGCCGCCCCAGGCCGGATCGCAGGTGAGGCCGGTCCAGCCGCCCTCGGCGTAGATTTCGTATGCTTCCCGGAAGCCCTTGGGCGTGTGCACGACGCCGTTCTCGTAGCTGCAACCTTCGGCGTCGCCGGGCAGGTTGAGCGGCAGCAGCTCGTTCTCGCACAGCTTGGCCGCCTCCTCGAGGATGGCGTCGACCAGGTCGGGCGTCGCCTCCCCGTAGCCGTCGAGGCCGGCGACGGCGGCCTCGTAGCCGAGCACGTCGTTGAGCACGAAGCGCATGTCGTCGAGCGGGGCTTTGTAAACGGGCATGGGTTTCTCGGTCCTTATCGCCGGAGCACCCGGCTAATTGCGCAGCGGCTTGCCGGTGTCGAGCATGTGCTCGATGCGGGCGAGAGTCGGCTCGGTTCTGAGCAGCGTCATGAAGCTCTCGCGCTCCAGGGCGAAAAGCCGGTCTTCGGAGACGATCTCCGTCACATCCGTGTCGCCGCCGGTCAGCACCGTGGCGATCTCGCCGGAAACGACCCGGTCGTGGGGCAGCGCCAGGCCCTGGAGCGCGAAGCCTTCGACGGCGAGATCGAGCGCCGCCTTACCGTTCGGGCCCGGCAGGTTGAGCTCGACCGGTTCGGGCTTCTCATAGCCCTCCAATAAAGACAGAGCTTTCTGTTTAGCATCGTAAAGCAGCCGGTCGCGGTTCATGGTGATGCCGTCGCCCTCGCGCAGGATCGACATCTCCCGCGCTTCCTGGGCCGACTTGGCGACTGCGGCCATCGAGATCTGCTCGAAGGCTTTCGCGACCGGCGGCAACGGCCCGTTCGGGCGCTTTTCGTCCTGCGTGTGGCGGGTCACCATCTCCTTGCAGCCGCCCCACCCCGGCAGGACGCCGACCCCGGCCTCGACCAGGCCGGCATAGGTTTCGGCATGGGCCTGCACGGCCGCGGCGTGCAGCAGCAGTTCGCAGCCGCCGCCCAGCGCCATGCCCGACGGCGCGGCGACGACCGGGAAGGCGGCGTATTTCATCGCCTTCATCGCCTTCTGGCCGTTCTCCAGCATGCCCTCGATCATCGGCCAGACGCCGACATTGGCAGCGAACAGGGCGAGGCCCAGATTGGCGCCGACGGAGAAGTTGGTCCCTTCGTTATAGAGCACCAGCGCTTTGTATTCTTTCTCCACGCGTTTCAGGGATTTCTGAAGCAACGTAACGACCTCGGGGTCGAGCGCGTTCATCCTGGTATGGACCTCGAAGCAGGCCACCCCGTCGCCGATATTCCACAGGCTGGCCGAGCCGTTACGCTCGACGGGTTCGGAAGCGCGCTTGATATCCTCCAGCAGCAGCACGCCTTCGGGCCGCTCGACCGGGCGGTAGTTGCCGTCGGCGCCATAGACCTGGAGGCTGCCGTCCTCGACGCGGTAGAAGCTGCCGTCGCCGATCTTGTCGAGCAGCGCCGGCACCGCCCGGCCCTCGGCGCGCAGGCGGCCGGCGACATAGGCGGGCCCGAGCCGGTCGGCGAGCTCGAACGGGCCCCACTTCCAGGCGTAGCCCAGCCGCAGTGCGCTATCGACATCGGCGACCGAGTCCGCAATCTCCGGCACGAGCGCGGCGCTGTAGCCGATGACGTTCGACAGCACGCGCCAGGCCCATTGCCCGCCCCGGTCGGGATGCTCGACCAGGGCGCGCATGTCCTTCGCCCCGGCGCGCGCGCTTTCCAGTTCCGACCGGCGCGACGGCGCATAGTCGCCGCTCGCCAGGTCGATCGATTCTTTAACCTTACCGCCGCCGTCGCGGTTGAGCCGGTAGAAGCCGCCCTTGCCCTTGCGGCCGGTATAGCCGGTCTCGATCATGCGGCGGACCAGGTCGTGCTCGCGGAAATCCCGGACATAGGGATCGTCCGCCGGCAGGCTCGACATCATGCTGGCCGCGACCTGGGGCATGAGATCGATGCCGACCAGGTCCATCAGGCCGAAGATGCCGGTCCTGGGGACGCCCATCGGCCGGCCGCCGACCGCATCGGCCTCCTCGACCGTCAGGCCCAGATCCAGCGCGCCGTTGATCGCACTCTGGACCCAGTAGCCGCCGATCCGGTTGGCGATGAAGCCGGGCGTGTCGTTGCAGGCGATGACGGTCTTGCCGAGCCGGACATCGCAGAAGCGGCGCA
>FZLR01000224.1 GCA_900197615.1 Rhodospirillaceae bacterium Spongia-Bin9 | reverse complement strand
GCTACCGGGCAGTTTTTCATCGCCGTCGATGCCGAAACGACCTCCGGCGGCGTTTTCGCCGGGCGGGTGGCCGATCTGGTCGCCGCGATCGAAGAACAGCCGGGCGCGCGGGCCCACGGCGCTGGCCGCAAGGCGGCGCGGGCCCGGGCCGCGGCGGGGCCGATCGAGGTCGACAGCGTTATCGTGGAGAAAGTGCGCGGGCTGGCAGCCTGACCCGCCATTCGACGACTCATCCATCGACCTTTCCAACGATCGGAATATCGGGAATGACCAGCACGTCCAGTATCCGCGACGTCGCCATGAAGGGCGCCGGCTACTATTCCAGGTCGACGGCCGGGGCCAAGGACGTCATCGACAATGCGACGCCGATGGTCCTGGAGGCTGCCAACGCGTTGCCGATCCCGGAGGACGGCCGGCCGATTTCGGTGGCGGACATGGGCTGCGCCGACGGCGGCACCTCGATGGAAATGATCGGCAAGGTGCTGAGCGTACTGCGCCGGCGCGCGCCCGGCCATCCGATCCAGATGGTCTACACCGACCTTCCGCGTAACGATTTCAGCCAGCTGTTCCAGAATGTCCACGGGTTGACCGATATGGAAAGCCCGCTACTCGACATGCCGGACGTTTACTGCTTCGCCAGCGGCACCTCGTTCCACAAGAGCATCTTCCCTCCCGACAGCCTGCATCTCGGCTTTTCGGCGACGGCCTCGCACTATATCAGCGAGAAGCCCTGCGCGATTCCCGATCATGTCCATATGGTCGGCGCGTCGGGCCCGGTGCGCGAGGCCTACGAGGCGCAGGGTGCGCGGGACTGGGAAGATATGTTGCTCCTGCGAGCGCGGGAACTCGTACCCGGCGGCTACCTGACGCTGTTCAACTTCGGCATCGACGAGGAAGGCCGCTATCTCGGCAATACCGGCGGCGTCAGCATGTTCGATACCTTCAACGAATTGTGGCGCGAGCTGGCGGAGGAGGGAACGATAACGCCCGACGAATACCGCAACACCAATTTCGCCCAGTGCTACCGCACCGTCGAACAGTTTTGCGCGCCGCTGACAGAAGAGCGAAATCCGGTGTACCGGGCCGGGTTGCGGCTGAAGCATGTCGAGACCCGGGTGGTTCGCTGCCCCTACGAGCGGGATTTCGCCGACCGCGGCGATGCCGGCAGGTTTGCCGTCGACTATATCCCGACCCTGCGGTCGTGGAGCGAGCACACGTTTGTGGCCGGCCTTTTGCCGGCCCGACCGGCGGCGGAAAAACAGGCGATCGTCGACCGGTTCTATGGCTCCTACGAAGAGCGCGTGCGGCAAAGTCCCGAAGGCCACGCCATGGACTATGTCCACATCTACCTGGTGTGCGAGAAGGTGTGACGGGAAGCCGTTTCGGGGCGCGATTGACCGGTTTCCATCGCCCGGTTCAACGTCCCAGGCGGCGCCGGCGTATTCAAGAATTTGAACATTTCGCGCAACAATCTATGTTGTGCAGCGGTTTGGGTCGGTGAGCACCGTCGGCCGGCAGGCCGGACAGAGCCCGACTGCGTTGGATTAGCGGGGAGCCGTCGCGTGGCCATCGACACCATCGATACCGAGGCGATGGCGCGCAGCGCCGAGGAAGCAGCGCGCTTCCTCAAGACGATCGGCAATCCGAAACGCATGCTGATCCTCTGCTATCTGGTCAATTGCGAACGCAATGTTATGGAGCTGGAGCAGTTGCTCGACGTCCGGCAGTCGAGCATTTCCCAGGAACTGGCCCAGCTCCGCCGCAGCGGCATGGTCGCGACCCGGCGGCGGCGCAGAAACGTCTACTACCGGATCAGCGATCCGAAGGTCGAAGCGATCATCGGAGCGGTCCACAAGGCCTTCTGCAACAGCTAGTGCGCGGTTCTGCCGGAAATTCGGCTTTTTTCCGGCATCGGCATTACGAAATCGCTTCCAACATCGGCCCACGCGGCATAGCATGGGTTCACCGGATCGGGACGCCGGATGTTCCGGTTCGACGACAACGATGGAGGAAGCGCATGAAACTGGGATATGGCCCGGCCGGAGCCGGGCTCATCGCTGCGGCGCTGATCGCCGTCGCGCCGGTCGGCGCTCAGGCGGAATCGTCCGGCCGCAACCTTGCCCTGTCCTGCTTCAGCTGCCACGGCCCGGCAGGCAAGAGTCCGGATTCGATTCCTGCGATCAACGGCAAGAACAAGGCGTTTATCGTCAAGGAGATGATCGGTTTCCGGGACGGCAAACGGAAATCCACGGTGATGCAGCGGATAGCCAAGGGTTACAGCGATGCGGAAATCGGCTCGCTTGCCGGTTATCTTGCCACCGTGAAATAGGAGGTCGCGACATGAGCAGACTGACACGACGCGAATTTACTGCGGTGGCAGGCGCTTCGGCGGCTGCCTTCGCCACCCCTGCACTCGCCCAGGGGAAGGGTGGCCGGATCGTTGTGGTCGGCGGCGGCTTCGGCGGCGCCAGCGCGGCCAAGTACGCCAAGATGTTCGGCGGCGATGGGGTCGAAGTGACCCTGATCGAGCCTAACAAGACCTTCTACACCTGCCCGTTCAGCAACCTGGTGCTGGGCGGCCTGCGCGACATCGATTCGATCGGGCACGGCTTCGACGCCATGAAAAAACGCGGCGTCAAAGTAGTGCACGACACGGTGACGGGGGTCGACCACGCCAAGAAAACTGTGACGACCGCTGGCGGCGCTTCGATCGGCTGGGACCGGCTCATCCTGTCGCCGGGCATCGATTTCCAGTGGGGCAAGATCAAGGGCTACGACGCGGCGGCGGCGGAGAAAATTCCGCACGCCTGGAAGGCCGGTCCGCAGACCGTCCTGCTGCGCAAGCAGCTCGAGGCGATGGCGGACGGCGGTGTCGTTGTGCTGGCGCCGCCGGCCAATCCGTTCCGCTGCCCGCCCGGGCCGTACGAACGGGCCAGCATGATCGCCCACTATCTCAAGACCGAGAAGCCGAAGTCGAAGGTCCTGATCGTCGATTCCAAGGACAAGTTCTCCAAGATGCCCCTGTTCCTGGAGGGCTGGAAGAAAGTCTACGGACCGATGATCGAGTTTATTCCGCAGTCCAAGGACGGACCGGTGACCGAAGTGGACGTCGGCGGCAAGACGGTCATCACCGAGTTCGGCGCCAAGCACAAAGGCGATGTGGTCAACCTGATTCCGCCGCAGAAGGCGGGCAAGGTGGCCGACATCGCCGGTGTGACGAACAAATCGGGCTGGGCGCCGATCGACCGGCGGACATTCGAATCGTCGATGCAGAAGGGCGTTTTCGTGATCGGCGACGCCTCGATCGCGTCGCCGATGCCGAAGTCCGGCTTCTCAGCGAGCAGCCAGGGCAAGGTGGTGGCCGCCGGGGCGGTCGATTCGCTGGGCGGCAAGGCCGTGGCGGATCCGTCCTTCGCCAACACCTGCTACAGTCTGGTGGCGCCGGAATACGGCATTTCGGTCGCCAAGGTCTATGCCTGGCAGGGCGGCAAGCTTGTCGGCGTGAAAGGCTCCGGCGGCGTCAGCCCGAAGGGCGCGCCCGCCAGTTTCCGCGCGGAGGAAGCCCGCTATGCCAGCGGGTGGTACGCCAGCATCGCGGCGGATATCTGGGGCTGATCCCCGGCACGCCGATCCGGCACGCCGATCCGGGATCGGCGATCGCATCGAGAGGGCCGCCCCACCCCCGGCGCCCCTTGCGTTTTGACAGTTTTGGAG
>FZLR01000226.1 GCA_900197615.1 Rhodospirillaceae bacterium Spongia-Bin9 | reverse complement strand
CGCCCGAGGGATTGGAGAGCGTCAGCGTGAAGGTCTCCTCGCCCTCGTCATGGGCGTCCTGGAGGATCGGCACCGGGACGGTCTTCGCCGTGTCGCCCGGCGCAAAGGTCAGCGTGCCCGAGGTCCCGGTGTAGTCGTCGCCCTCCACCGCCGTGCCGTCCGACGTCGCGTAGTCCACCGTCACCGTCGACGACGACGCGCGCGAGAGCGTCACCGCGAAGTCCACCGTGTCGTCGGCGTTCTCATCGGCGCGCGCATCCGCCACCGCGAGCCCCGGCGGGCCGAGGATCGTGGCCGAGACCGCGTTCGAGAGCATTCGTCCATCTGGTGTGCAGATGGCACCCGATGCGTCGCAGTTCTCCCTTTGCTCGAAGTTGATCATCAGGTCTTCCTTCGAGCGGAGCTTGGCGGTGATCTGCCACAGGTCGTCGTTCGGTTTGTTCAGTCTTTTCGCCTTCTGCGGCCTGAACGTCTGCGACCCTTGCGTCAGCTTGATCACCTGATCGCGCAGCACCTTGTAGCTGAATCCTCGCGGTTTTTCGCTGAAGATCAGATCGAAGCTCACCGTACCGGTCCCGCTGTGCTCGGCCGGCAGGTTGGCCAGGGAGACCCGGAATGGTGTGGGCGGCGGCACTGCCTCTCGTTGTGCAGCGGGATGTGCCGGGTTGATCGCGACGTTGGTCTCGCTCGAGGTAATGGTTCCGCCGTTGAACTGTACCGATCCGGCAGCGATTGCGGCGCTCGTCACGGTGTTGCCCGAGATGTTCTTCGCGAACGTCAGTGTGTTGGTCCCGGAGCCGGACACGTATGTGAGCTCGTGGTTTTCGTCATTGAGTCTCACTCCCAAGTACGGTGCTCCTGTTACGTTGACGCTTTCGTTCAATACCATCTTGGCGGTAACCGTTTCTCCCTCTTCCCAGCTGCCGTTTTCCGAACTGTCCAGCTTGATCGTCACCGACGTGACCGTTGGCGGTACTCCTTGGGGTACCTCCGGCACTGGGTCGGAGCTCGCGATCGTTGCCGTTGCGGTGCTGATGCCGGTCCACGCTCCGGCGTTGTTGGCGGCTCCGAGGGTCAGTTGAAACGTTTCTTCCTCTTCGGCTGCGTCGTCATCAAGCAGCGTGACCGCTACCTGCTGCTCCGTTGAGCCTTGGGGGAACGTCACTCGACCCGATTTCGCCTGGTAGTCGCTGCCGCTCTGCGCTGTCCCGTCGTGCGTCGTGTATGTCATCCACACTTCGGCGTCAGTGACCGGGCGAGACAGTGACACAGTGAAGACTGCTTCGCCGTCCGCTTCTTCGACGGCCACGTCGGCGATTGTCACCTTCGGCGGTCCCGGGATGACTGCTGATACGCCTCGGGCGAGCCGCTGCCTGCTGCGCGTGCAGATTGCACCTGCTTGGTTGCAGTTCGCCTTCGGCTCGATGCTGATCTGGAGGTCCTCCTTCGAGCGCAGTGTGGCTGTGATTTCCCAGATGTCGTTGTCGGGCTTGTTCAGCCGCATGGCTTTCTCAGGCCCGAATACTTCGTCACCCTGTCGCAGCGATACAACGTGTTCGCGCATCGCCCTTGAGCTGAGCTTGACGGGATTCTGACTCATCAGCACATCGAAGCTCACCGTACCGGCGCCGTCGTGAGCCTCTGGCAGATTCCACAGATTGACCACGAACGGCGGCGATGGTTCTGCGAATGTCGCTGCCGGGTGCTCGAGGTGCAACGCGAGTTGTGTTCCCACCGCGCGCAAGCGGCCACCGTTGGTCTGGAGTTCCCCCTCTGGGATCTGGAGTTCGGTTACGGCGGCTCCGCTCACTTCCTTGGAGAACGTAAACCTGTTCGTCCCATTGCCCGACCGGAACGCCAGTTCGTGGTTCTCGCCATTGAACGACGCGATCAGGGTCGGAGCCCCATTGAACTCCACCGGTTCGCTCAGCGTCATCTTCGCCACGACTCTCTCGCCCCGCTCCCAGACTCTGTTGTTGGAGGCGTCGGCCGCAACCACGATCCCCGTGATCGTCGGACCTCCGTCCACCGGCTCCTCGTGGTTGTTGATCGTTACTTGGACGCTTGTTCTTCCGTCGTATGCGGTCGCGGCGTTATCTTCTCCTCCGCTGACGCTGTCGATGTTGACGGTAAACGTTTCGCCATCGTCTTCTACGTCGTCATCTTTGACTCGGATGGTGATCTCTTTGCGTCGTTCTCCGGGCGCAAAGGTCAACACCGTCCCGCTCAGCGGTTCGTAGTCACTGCCTACGTCCTTTCCATCTACTATTCTTGCTGCATGCTCCGCCGTACCGTCGGTGGTGAAGACTCTCACTGTGACTGGCACGTCGTCTCTTCGGCTCAGCACGACACTCATCTTGATGTCGGCTGTACCGGTCTCAGGTTCAGTGACGAACGCGCTCCGTGGTGCGTTTGTTAGTTCGTGATGTATTCGCTGGGTGGTCAACGCTTTCGGTATCAAGGCGACTCGTGTTCGGCTGGTGCCTCCCATAATTGAGCCGTTCCGTACTGGCACATCTGTGAACGCTTCCACAGTGTCCCCACGCCATGTTTGCAGGTGTTGGCCGTTTGGATACCTGTTTGTGCAGGTATATGCCGCACCCCCGTAGCAGCTGTTCACCACTCTTTCTTCGGGCTTTCTGTAAGACACCGTTACTTTTTGTCCCTGGCGGATTCTCTTGCCATCTCCAAGGTTCAGAGAAAGTCTGCGCACGCTTCCCTTGACGTTCAAGATTTTAGGGCTGATCCCTGTCTCGGCATCGTCGATCTTTATCTCGAACTGCTCCGGTTTCGGCAGCCTGTTGCTGTGGGGACTCTCGCTAAAGGTCAACGTTACCCCCGCTCCGTGATCTGGGACTCGGGGGGCGTAGTTTCCCTGCTTGAGTAGTTTAACGCTGTCGACTCTGGGGCACTCTACGAGTGGTCCTGTTGGCGTTGGAGTCTCCGGTGTGTTGTTCGTCACGGGGAACCCGTAGAATCTCGTTAGTGTCATCATTGTGTCGACCCCGTCCACTAGCTTGTTAGGATCGGGTGTGTCGTGAGGATCGACGTGAAATCTATTCAAGGTGTCAGGGTCCACGGTCAGAAGGGGCCTGTGCTCGTAAACCCAGTTTGGTTGGTAGTGGACCACTATTACGTTCTTCCGAGGGCAGTGCTGAAACGATTCTCTCAACGTAATTGTCATTACCCGACCGTCGATTGTGACTCCCGTCACATTCGCGTCCTCTGGCGTCGTTCTTAGGTACCGTGATCTGTCTGTCCTGACCTTGATGAGGTACTTCGGGTCCATTTGATCAGGGTCGACGTAAATGTTCTTGTTGAACGTCAGTGTCAGTATTCTCCCTGCCACCGTTGCACTGGTCGGTTTGGCGTCGTAGTCGACCCTGTACGGACGGTATTTGTTGTCTGGTATTGAGTCATGCGCGTCCCCTGACGGGTGGTCGCCGTGCGCGAGGACTTCTCCTGCTCCCATGGTCAGCGTCATCAGCACGATCGTCCTGAGTGCCTTTCCTCTCGTCGCGTTCATTTTCGTCTCTCCGGAGGTACTGATGTGTGTGGTTTGGCTTGCCTCTCTCAGGGTGCCCGCGTCCCAGCGGCTGTATTTGTGCCTGTCAATGTTCGCTCCCGTCGGAGCGGCCCGCAAACGCTCACCCGCCGGAACCCCCTTTATTGCCCCGTCCGGGACG
>FZLR01000227.1 GCA_900197615.1 Rhodospirillaceae bacterium Spongia-Bin9 | reverse complement strand
CGACCGCCCGCGCCCGTTCCGCGAGATCGAGGTTCACGAATTCTTCGAGCGCTTCGGTGCGCCGTACAAGCGGGCAGAAATCCGGTGTGCCCGGCAGGTTGTTCCTGACGCGATGCCGCGCGGAGTTCTCGCCTGGGACCGCCCATTGCTGCACCGGATTGACGGCCGGGACATAATCGCCCCGTGTGGCGTCTGGAACGTTCAGACGCTGCCCGGTAAGCCACTCGTAAAGGAACCAGATGCGCCGTGCGTAGCTGCCCGTGGGCGTAGCCCGGACGACGGATTCGATCTCGGCTGCATCCACCGCGAAAAAGAGGCGCTTCAGAACGGCAAGATCGAGCCCCTCATACTTGAGGGCGAAAGTCAGGTGTCCTTCCAGCGTGGGGTGCGGGGCGTGGCGAGGGGTGAGAAGGCGCCAGCCTCCCGCGTCCAAAATCCTGTGCCGCTCGCCTGTAGCGAACAAGGTCCGCGGCAAGGGAACCTGGAGTCTGCAGGCATCGATCAGGGCGGCATAACCGGCCGGCGTCGCCCGTTCCGGCAATCGTCTGTCCTGAAAAACCGCGATCGGCCCTGAAAAGCGATGCTGCCGCGCGACATCCATGAATTTCTTTGATTTCTATACATGCCGGGACAGTCTGGCAGACCGTCAGGCTGCCCGACTTTCAGGGAACCTCGCCCGACGGCGAAATCGCAGTCATCTTCTTGCGTCCCGGCTGCTCAGGCATCGCTCTCTCGCAGGGGATTTCCGAAGGGGCACATCGAAAGCCTGTCCTGAGCCTGTCGAAGGGCGCGCGTTTCGAAGAGTGCGCAAGCGGCGCGCCTCAGCCGTTTCCCCACCGGTCTGTTCGGTTTCCGCCCGCCGGAGCTTCGCGCTATATTCGGGATACGAACCCGCTGCCCGCACCGGTTCGGCCCGGTCGGTCGGGCGGCTCCGGCGGTGCAGTGCCAGGAAAGAAATCGACAGGAGCGACGATGACGGCAGATCGACAGGCGGCCAACGCAGCGCTGGCCGCGAAAATTCGCAGGCGCGAGTGGATTTCCTCGCCCGGCGTGTTCGAGATGATCTCGGCGCGCGTGGCCGACGCGATGGGCTTCGACGCGCTCTACATGACCGGCTACGGCGCCGTCGCCAGCTATCTCGGCATCCCCGACGCCGGGCTCGCCACCTACACCGACATGGTCGGCCGGGTCGGCGGGATCGTCGGCGTCACCGATACGCCGCTGATCGCGGACGGCGACACCGGCTATGGCGGTCTGCTCAACATCGAACACACGGTGCGCGGCTACGAGGCCGCCGGCGCCGCGGCGATCCAGCTCGAAGACCAGGAGTTCCCCAAGAAGTGCGGCCACACGCCGGGCCGCCGGGTAATCCCGATCGAGGACGCGACCGCCAAGCTGAAGGTCGCTGCGTCGACCCGGCAGTCGAAGGATTTCCTGATCGTGGCGCGCACCGATGCGCGCGGCCTCTACGGGCTGGATGAGGCGCTGCGCCGCGGCGAGGCCTTCGCCGAAGCGGGCGCCGACATCCTGTTCATCGAATCGCCGGAAAACGAGGAAGAGATGCGCCGGATCGGCGAGGCCTTCCGGGGCCTGCCCCTGCTCGTCAACGTCGTCGAGGGCGGCAGCACGCCGGTGTTGCCGGTCGCCGACTACAAGGCGATCGGCTACAGCTTTGCGATCTATCCGGCGGCCGGCTTCCTCGCCGCCGGCGCGGCGCTGCGGGCGGTGTACGGTCGCATCCGCGACACGGGATCGAGCATCGGCACGGATGCGCCGCTGTACGACTTCCAGGATTTCAGCAGGCTGATGGGGTTCGAGCATGTCTGGGAATTCGAGAAGAAGTGGGCCGAGGCCGGATAAGGCCCGTCGCAACCGGCCGGGCGCGGCGGTTCTGGCGCTCGCCCTGGCCGGCGCGCCGCTCGCCGCTACCGGACTGACGGTCGGACTGACGGCCGGGCTGACGGCCGGCCTGGCCACCGGCCTTCCGGGCGCGGCGCAGGCGCAGGAAGCCCTGACGCCGGCGCAGAAGGCCGAGCGCGTGTTCCACACCTTCGGCCGGTACGGCGCAAAATACAGCTACGGTCCGGTAACCGAGAAAGACGGCGTACTCACAATCCGGAACCTGAAATACGCGGTCGCGTGGCCGTCCGATGCTGTGGTCAAGCCGGGCGCCCCGAAGAAGACCGTGACTGTGACGTTCACTGTGGAGACGATTGCCGTCCGCCGCTACGACTACCGCAATCCGGAATTGCCGCATTTCGCGGACGTGACCTACACGGGCATGCGGTTCGGCGGCGGCCTGTTCGACGCACCGGAATTGCGCAGCGCGCTGGCCGTCTTCGGCCGGCAGGACCTGGTGGTGGACATCGTGCAGACCTACGAACTGGACCGGGCGGCCGGATCGATCGATCTGGACGCCTTCGCGGTTACGATGCGCGGCCTGCTGCGCCAGGAGATGAGCGGCCGGTTCGACGGCGTGGAGTTCGCCCGGCTGATGGACCCGAATCTGCTTGAAAAACTGGGGCCGGGCAGCCTTGGATCGGAACCGCCGGAAGCCGCCGCCGGCACGGTCCTCGATCTCTTCGCCGCGACGCGCGTGCATCGGATGTCCTACGCGCTCACCGATCTCGGCGGCATCGACAAGGCGATGGCCGTGATGGCCGCGGCGCAAGCGAAGAAGCACCCGGATCGCCCGAAGTTGACGGACAAAACGATGCGGCAGGCGCTCGCAGGCGCGCTCGCCGGCATGACCGCCCGCTTCTCCGGGTCCTTCGCGCCGGTCATGTTGGGCGCGGCGGCCCGGTGGCTGGAGACGCCCGGCACGCTGACGATCGCGCTCAAACCCGGCCGGCCCCTGCCGGTCGCCGGCATCGTCGGGTATCTCGCCACCTTTTCCCGACAGGCGAAGCAGAGGAAGGGCCAGAAGATCGATCTGGACCCGTTGCAGAAGTTCCTCGGCCTGAGCGTTGCCTATACGCCGTTGCCGCGGTAGCGCGCGCCGGAAGGGCGGCGCGCCGATGGTTCGCGAAATGCCATGAGCGGTCCCGATTTGCCGCCGGGCAGTCGCGCGGCGCCGCCGGCCTCTCCTGGCCTGCCCGCGCCCTTCGCCGAGTGGTTCGACGGCCGGGGCTGGGCGCCGCATCCGCATCAGCTGGAAATGCTGGCGGCGGTCCAGGGCGGGCGGGACGCGCTGCTGATCGCGCCGACCGGGGCCGGCAAAACATTGGCCGGCTTCCTGCCCAGCCTGATCGATCTGGCCGGCCGGGGCAGCCTGGAGCGCGATTTCGGCGGCCTGCACACCCTCTATATCTCGCCGCTCAAGGCGCTCGCCGTCGATATCGCGCGCAATCTGGAGGCGCCGGTGCGCGAGATGGCGCTCGACATAAGCTGCGAGACCCGGACCGGCGATACGCCCCACGCCAAACGGACGCGCCAGCGCAAGCGGCCGCCGGACATCCTGATGACGACGCCGGAATCCCTGTCGCTGCTGCTGACCTATGCCGACGCATCGCGCCTGTTCGGCCGATTGCGCTGCCTGATCGTCGACGAGCAGCACGCCCTGATGCCGAACAAGCGCGGCGACCTGCTGGCGCTCGCCATGGCGCGGCTCGCCACGCTGGCGCCGGAGGCCCGCCGCATCGGCCTGGCGGCGGCGGGGGCCGACGAA
>FZLR01000228.1 GCA_900197615.1 Rhodospirillaceae bacterium Spongia-Bin9 | reverse complement strand
TTCCCGGTCCGCTGACGGCCCCATGTACGAGCGGGGCACGGCGGAAAGGTCCGCTGCGCAAACCGGCGCACGGTCGATGCCTCTGCCCAGGCGGTTGCGCGCAAAATTGTTCGCGTCTATCGTCGGGCGATGACCGGACGGCAGTTCATCGCGCGGGTCCGCCGGTGGGCGAGGGGCCGAGAGCTGGAGGTGCGCTTCGTGGCCTCCGAGGGACCCGGCTCGCACGGGACGCTCTACGCGGGCGGGCGCAAGACCACCGTCAAGGACCGCAGGAAGGAGATCGGCCGGGGGCTGCTCGGCAAAATGCTGGCCGACCTCGGAATCGACCCGAACGACCTGTAGGAGGACCGATGCCCGACAGCTACAACTATCCCGCCGCCATCGAACGCGACGAGGACGGGCGCCACGTCGTCTCGTTCCCCGACTTCGGCTGGGGCGCCACCGACGGCGCGACCCGCGACGAGGCGCTGGCCGAGGCGCGGGACCTGCTGCGCGAGCTCATCGCGGCGACGATGCGCGAGGGCGGCGCGCTGCCCAAGCCCTCGCCCGCCGGCAGGCGCCGGCCCCTGGTGGTTCCGCCGGTGCAGACCGCGCTCAAGGCGGCGCTCTACGAGGCGTGGCGCGAGGCCGGGATATCGCAGCGCCGGCTGGCCCGCGACCTCGACGTCGCGGAGAGCGAGGTCCGGCGGATGCTGAACCCGGACCATGCGACGAAGGCGGCGACGATCGACCGGGCGCTGCGCCGGCTGGGCAAGCGGCTTACCGTGTCCGTCGGCGAGGCGGCCTGACCGGACAGTGCGTCCCCGGCTCCGCCGTCGGCGGGACGGCGGTACGTACTGCGCCGGGCCGGTCATGGACCGGGTGGCGGCGGGATGGCCGGCCATACGGATGGCGGCGGATCGGTCGAGACGCGCACCGGCCTTCCAGCGGACGGATCGCGTCGAACCGGCCGCACCGGACCGGGAGCCCGTGGTGTCCTGTCCGTGGGTCGCACGCACCGATGCTCTGGAGGTGGGCCCGGCGCAGCGAAGTGTCGATGAGCGTGGAACCGGGATCGGCGTAGCCGCGTTTCGTGCTACGTTGGTCGCGAGGCTCCCGATCGCGCGAGCGAGCGGCGGTCGGAGGTGCAACCGGGCAAGTCTTCAGGGAGCGAGCGCATGAAACAGTCGGAACTTGTCGACGACGTGGCCGCTCGAACGGGATTGAGCCGGACGGATGCGGCCACCGCGGTGGATGCGGTGTTCGAGGCGGTCACCGAGGCGCTTCGCCGGCACGAGGACGTCAGGATCGGCGGGTTCGGCCAGTTCGCCACCCGCGCCCGGCCCGCCCGTACCGCACGCAATCCGCGCACGGGGGCGCCCGTGGCGGTCGAGGCTTCGACCGCGCCGACGTTCAAGCCGGCCAGGGCGCTCCGCGATACCGTGAACAGCGGCGCCTCGTCGTGAGTCCGGTCGAACGGCGGGAGCCGGAGTTTCGTCATGTGTCGCAGTTGACGTCTGTGCCGCATGCCCAAGGTCCGTGATGCGATCCGCCTCGTCGAGCGGGATGGCTGGTCGATGGTCCGGGTCAGGGGCAGCCATCGCCAGTACCGGCACCCCGACAAGCCGGGGACCGAGACGATAGCCGGCAAGGCCGGCGACGACCCTCCCCCGGGCACCTGGGCCAGCATCCTGAAGCAGGCGGGACTGAAGAAGTGAGGATGGAGATGGAATACACGATCGTGATCGAGAAGGCGCCGGGGAACTACGCCGCCTACGTGCCCGACTTGCCCGGATGTGTGGCCACGGGGGCGACCCGCGACGAAGCCATCCGGGAAATCGGAACGGCCATCGTCCTGCACATCGAAAGTCTTCGCGAGCACGGCGAGCCGGTTCCGGCGCCGCAATGCACGGCGGTCGTGGTGGAGGTCGCCGCCTGACCGGTCGGCGGGCCGGAGGCCGGACAGTGCCTGCAAGGGTCCGAGATTGAATTCGGCCGCTTGCGATACAAAGACAGCGGTGCTCGCCGTCGAACCGGCCACTACTGGTGCCGGCTGTATTCTGGTGCGCGCGCGGCACTGTCGGCCGGCTCGCCCTCGAAAGCGCCGCAGTCATCGCGCGAAGTATCGACAGACGCACCGAACTCCGTGGCTGCTCGCCACCTCGCTACCTCATCATCGCGGGGGCGGCACCCACATCGAGCGCATCTACGCCCAGCGCATGCAGATCGAGGAGACCATTCGCGACCTCAAGAACAATCGCTTCGGATCCGCACTGCTCTACGCGCGAACCAAACGCTCCGAGAGTCTCGAAGCCTTGCCGCTCGTTGTGGCGCTGGCCACGTTGATTCCGTGGCTGCCCGGACTTGCCGCCACCGATGGTCATCGGGTCCGACACTTCCCGGCCGACACCGGGCGGCGACGACCGGTCCTCTCGACAGTGTTACTCGGTCGAGAGCTGTGGCGAAATCATCGATTGAAGGTCAGGCTCACGGAGTTCTTCGACGTGCTGAAACGCCTCAAACTCGTCGTAACCCAAGAGGCTGGTTACGCATGAAATCGTGGGGATCTCTCAGGTACGCTTCGCAGCCGGGGTTGCCCCCGGACCACTCAACGCCCGATTCCGGCTGGTGGCCAGCCCTGACCGGTCAGGGCTCTCACCTGCTGGGTCGCACAGAAGGGTTCCGTCATGTCTATTCCTCTACATGGCTTCCTCCTTCACCAGACTTCGCCTGGCGCAATAACCGATCACTGATGCGCAATCACGCTGAGGATCTGCCTGCTAGGCCAACACGTGGAGATGCTCTAGGTGACCTTCCCGACGCGGACCGGTTCCAGACTCTGATTGAGCCGGACGCGGTGGCTTTATCGGCGTTCAGCCATCCGTCGAGGTACGAAGCAGAACCTCGGTGCTTCACTACGACGCTTGACACTTTTGATACACGCCGAAGCGGAGTCCTGGAGTGCCGACATCAAGTACTTCAACGACACACACGACCATCTCGCGCAAGCGACGTCAGTCAAAAGAAGAGGTAAGGTAACCATGGATAAGTCTGTGCTAATAACTGGAACATCTTCCGGAATAGGTGCTTGTGCAGTAGAGTTATTTTCCAAAAGAGACTATCGGGTTTTCGCTGGCTACAGGAGTGAGGATGATGCAAGGGTTCTGGCGCAGCATTCCAACGTAACGCCAATTCGGGTCGATGTCACCAACGTTAAACAGATTGAGCAGGCGGTCGCGACAGTTTCCGCTGAGCTGGGGGAATGCGGTCTCTATGCCATTATCAATAATGCGGGTCTCACGTACACCGCCCCCTTTGAGTATGCCGACGAAGAAAAAATGCGTTACGTTATGGACGTCAACGTCTGGGGCATTGTTCGTCTGACTCAAGAATGTATTCCACTGTTGAAGAAGTATAATGAACAAAACAGCGTTAAGTCACGGGTAGTCAACGTGACATCATGGGCTGGCATTTTGGGGCAACCTTTCAATGGTGCCTATAATGCCTCGAAGTTTGCGCTTGTTGGTCTGACCGAAGCCATGTATTACGATCTTGGGTTGCTGGACATCCATGTGGTTTCAGCCTCGCCTGGCGTCACCAAAACACGTCTACTTGCAAGGACAACCGATGCTTCTCAAGCTTATGCAAGTATGCCGGAAGAAGGCAAAGAATTCTATAAGG
>FZLR01000229.1 GCA_900197615.1 Rhodospirillaceae bacterium Spongia-Bin9 | reverse complement strand
CTATCCGGCCGGCCTTCGCGACCTGCTGCTGCGTCTCGCTGACCGCCAGCTCTATGCGCCGCTCTGGAGCGCCGGCATCCATCGGGAATGGATGCGCAGCCTTCTGGCCGACCGGCCCGATATCGAGGCCGGCGTGCTGGACAGGACCCGCGCGGTCATGGACGGCCATTTCCCCGACGCCGTCGTGACCGGTTACGAAGCCATCGCCGCCACCCTCGACCTGCCGGACCCCGACGACCGCCATGTGCTGGCGGCGGCGATCCATGGCGGCGCGGATATCGTCGTGACCCGCAATCTGCGGGATTTCCCGATCGGGCAACTGGCGCCCTACGGGCTTGTCGCGCAGCATCCCGACCCCTTTGTCGCCGAACTGTACGAGGCCGACCCCGAGGCCGTGCTCGCCGCCGTTCGCGGTCACCGGGCGGCGCTGCGCCGTCCGCCCCGGTCGGCAGGCGATTATCTGGCCGCCCTCGAACGCCTCGGTCTGGGCGGGACGGCGAGCTTGCTGCGAACGCACGAAACGGTGATCTGACCGGCCGCGCGATCCGTTTCGCGCTCTTCGTGCCGGTCTGCGGCCCGATGCTGCTGCGTCGGAGGCTCGATCCGCCCGGATAGCCGGCCCAGCGGAACCGTGCCATTCCCGCCGTTCCTGCTGCGCAGCCGGCCCGGCGCCCTCTGCGGACGGGCTGCGCATTGCCGGCCTTCTACACAATTGCTATATCGAAACCGTCGCTTCATGCGACCCACCGGAAGGAGACCGCCATGCCCCAGGTGAACCTGCGCACGTCCAGCGAGCGCCTGGCCGTCATCGACCGCGCGGCGGCGATCAGGGGCGTCAGCCGCACCGAGTTCGTGCTGCGGTCCAGCGAGGCGGCGGCGATCGAGATCCTCAACGAGCGCCCCGTCATCGCGCTGGACGACGAGGCGTGGGACGACTTCGTCGCCGCGCTCGACGCGCCTGTGGAGCCGGACCCCGCCGTGAAGGCGCGTTACGCGCGCACGCCCCAGTGGGACCGATAGGCCCGCCCGAGCCGCTCGCGCCTCGCCACGACCTTTCGCAGTTCTCCTCGGGCGTCCCCGTCCTCGATGCCTGGCTCCGGAGCAAGGCGCGGATGAACGAGGCCCGGGGCGGCGCGCGCACCTATGTGGCCTGCGACGGCGACCGCGTGGCCGGGTTCTACAGCCTTGCCGCCAGTTCAGTGGAACGGCGCCGGGTGTCGTCCCGGGTGGGCCGCAACATGCCCGATCCGGTCCCGGTCATTCTCCTCGGCCAGCTCGCCGTGGACGAGAATTACCGGGGCCGGCGGCTCGGCTCCGACCTGCTCGTCGATGCCGGGCGCCGGGCGCTCGCGGCGTCCCGCACGATCGGTGCCCGCGCGGTCATCGTGCAGGCCGTCGACGAGGGGGCGGCGGCATTTTACCTCCGGCTCGGCTACCGCCCGTTCTCCGACCGCGAGCCGTTGATGATGATCCTGCGGATGGCCGAACTGGAACGGCTGTTGCCGCCGTGAAAGCCACCGCGATACCCACCGTGGAGACTGACGCCATGGAGCCCGACGATAACGCCGTGGAGCGCGGCAGCGGCAACGTCTTCGCCGATCTCGGCCTTCCCGACGCCGACGCCCACCTGGTCAAGGCCGAGCTGGTCGCCCGCATCGACGACATCGTGCGCGCTCGCGGCATCACCCGGGCCGAGGCGGCGCGGCTGCCCGGCCTCTCCCGGCCCGACATGTCGAGGCTGCTGCGCGGCGACTTCCGGGAGTATTCGCTGGAGCGCCTGTTCCGGCTGCTGACGACGCTCGGGCGCGACATCGACATCGTCATACGCCAGCCGCGTTCCGTCGGCGGCGGGAAGCTGCGCATCGCAGCAGACTGAGCCGCCCAGGCCGCAGGCGGGGCTGCTGCGCAGCCGGCACGACGCCGTCTTGCCGAGGGCGTCCCGTCGGCTGCCGGGTTTCGGCTGTCGGCCCTACTGCGTAGCCGGCCAGGCGCCGTCCGAAGGCCCATCGGCACCTCTCGCATGCGGCTGACATGCTCCGCCGCCGGCCTGACGCCGTCCGCGCTCAGCGGCTGCGTTTCCTCCCCGCGCGCGCGAGCCACCCTGGGCGTCCGCTTCCGCCTCCAGCGCGGCCCATGTTTCCTCCCCGCGCGCGCGAGCCACCCCCATGCGATCCAGACCGGCAGGCTGAGCACCGCCGCGCAGGCCGCAATCGCGATGGGACCGAGCAGCCCGGCAATGACCGTGATCCACACGGTCGGCAGGCCCAGCGCGATGCCCGCAGCCCAGGCCCCGCGCCGGTAGCCAGAGCAGAGCCCGCGGCCAGAACCCGTGCCGCGCGATCGATCCCCGTCCGTCCATACCGCGCCGATGCCCCGGAACGCGCCGCAAGGCAAGGGGGGCCGACAGGTCCGTGCGCGAGAGGCGGAGGGAAGCCGGTTGGGAGCGAAGCCGCCGACGGAGAGGAGCGGCGGGCATTCCAACCGGGAGGGCGGGACATGGCGGTATTGCGGTATGCGGGGATCGGGGCGCGGGCGACGCCGGCGGCAGTGCTGGCGGACATGACCGTGATGGCGGGCTGGCTCGCGCGGACCGGCTGGATTCTCTCGACCGGCGGCGCGGATGGGGCCGACAGCGCGTTCGCGGCGGGAGCGCCGGCGGAGCAGCGGACGGTCTGGCTGCCTTGGCGGGGCTATAACGGGCACCGGGGTCCGGACTGCCGGGTGCTGTCTCGGGCAGCGCTGGCGGCGTGCATGGAGATCGCGGCGCCCCTGCATCCGGCGTGGGAGCGGTGTTCGCCGGCGGTGCGCAAGCTGCATGCGAGGAACGTCGCGATCCTGCTGGGGGCGGGGCTGGACCGGCCCGTCGATGCGGTCGTGTGCTGGAGCGGCCAGGGCGGCGCGGCGGTCGGCGGCACGGGGATGGGCATCCGCATCGCCGAGGCCCGCGGCATCCCGGTGTTCAATCTCGGAGCGATGGCGCCGCGGGCGGTCTGCGAGCGGCTGCGGGATATCCGCCGGGCCCCCGGATCGGTGTCCGGGGCAGGCTCCGCGGTCTGGAGTGAGGGGTGAGCGCGTGCCGGGCGAGTGCCCGGCAGCATCGGAGGGAGTCTCCCCCGTGCGGAGCCCGGGCAGGGCACCGGCACAGGGAGATTGCGCCATGTTCCTCTCATCCTTCGATTTCAACGCCCCGGCCGCCGGCGACATGCTGGCCGAGATCGGCATCCGTCCCGCCGCCGTCCGGGAGACTATCGCCGAAGACCGGGCGCTGCGCTGTCCCGACCGGGACGCGGTGTTTCCCGAGCGGCGCATCGCGGACCTCTACCCGGTTCCGGCGCATTCGCCGGCGGCCTGGAGGTGGAGGAGGGCTTGAAGAGTTTGAACGGAAGGGGGCCGGGGCGAGGGAATCGTCCTGGCTTCCGCCGTTCGCACCCATCGTCAGCAACCAGGACCCATGAAGGAGTGTCCCCATGGCTTTCGGACTCAATCGCGCGGAACTGATCGGTCGCCTCGGCGCCGACGTGACCGTCAACCACCTCCAGAGCGGCGGCCGCGTCGCCAATCTGAGCATCGCGACCGACGAGTCGTATATCGATGCGTCTCGTGTTTCATGATGCACCTTGTTGGGACTGTGAGGTCGATCCGCCAGATCTAG
>FZLR01000230.1 GCA_900197615.1 Rhodospirillaceae bacterium Spongia-Bin9 | reverse complement strand
CCGGTCCGCGCCCGGTGGGGGGGGGCGTCGGGGGCGGGGCGTGAAAGGCTGAAACGCTATGACTGTCCACCCTTCGGCAGTGGGTGACGATCCGCGGGTGCCGATCACCTTCGTGACCGGCTTCCTCGGCGCGGGCAAGACGACGCTCGTCAACCACGTCCTGGCCGATCCCGGCAGCGGCAAATGCCTCGTCATCGTCAACGAGTTCGGCGAGATCGGCATCGATTCGGACCTGATCGCCCGCGCATCGGACGACATGCTGGAGCTGACCAACGGCTGCATCTGCTGCGCCAGCAAGGACGACCTCGTCGAGACCCTCTACACGGCGTTCATGCGCCGGGTCGGCGCGCTCGAACCGCAGATCGAGTTCGACCGGGTTCTGGTCGAGACGACGGGCATCGCCGATCCGTCGCCGCTGGCGCAGCTGCTCTACACCGATATGCAATTGAACCTGTCCTACCGGCTGGACGCGATCGTCACTCTGGTGGACCTGAAGCATGTCGGCGGCCAGCTCGAAGCCAACGAAGAGGCCCGGAAGCAGGTGGCGATCGCCGACAAGCTGATCCTCAACAAGCGGGACCTTGTCGGCGAGACCGAATTTCGCGAAGCCGTGGCGGCCGTGAACGGGCTCAATCCGTATTCGGTCAAGGAAATCACGACCCATTCGGCGCTCGACCTCGAAAGGCTGCTCGACCTCGACCTGTTCGAGCCGAAAATCCAGGACAGTTCCATCGGCGAATGGATCGGGATCGTCGAGGCTGCCGCGCGGTCCGGCAACGGGGCCGGGCACGGCCACGATCACGATCATCGCGGCGATCACGATCACGACCACCACGACCATGGCGATGTATCGGCGGTCTGCATCGAGGAAGAGCACCCGCTCGACTATCACCGCCTCATGGAACTGATGGTCGAACTGACGGAAGAGTATGGCGGCGACCTGTACCGGGTGAAGGGCTTGTGCCGCTTCGTCGGCAACGACTGCCCGGTGATTCTCCAGGGCGTGCAGCAGGTCTTCAGTCCGCCGACCCATGCCGAGGACTGGCCCGGCGGAAAGGCGCAGACGCGCCTCGTCCTGATCGGCCGTGGCCTCAAGGGCGGCGATATCGAAAGACGCCTCGCAGCCTGCCGCTCGGCGTCGGATACGCCGGTATTCGAACGCGGCACGGGCTCGATCTGACGGGACGATCCGCCTAGGGGACAGGAACGATGAGCGACTTCGCTTTCATGACGGCGATCGAGTTGAGGGACGGGATTGCGCGGAAGGAATTTTCGCCGGTCGAACTCGTCGAGTCGTGCCTGGAGCGGATGGCGGGGCTGGAGCCCACGCTCAACTGTTTTGTCCAGACGTCGCCCGACCTTGCCCTCGAGGCTGCACGGGAGGCCGAAGCGGCCGTGATGTCCGGAGAGGCGCTCGGGCTTCTCCACGGCCTGCCGATCTCGGTCAAGGATCTGATCGCCGTCGATGGCCTGAAGCTCACCTTCGGCTCCCGGGCAATGGCGGATAACGTTGCCGCCGTCGATGCACCCTCGGTTGGCCGGGTGCGGCGGCAGGGCGGCTGCATCGTCGGCAAATCCACGACCAGCGAGTTCGGCTGCAAGGCAGTCGGAGACAGCCCGCTCACCGGGGTGACGCCGAACGCCTGGAACCTCGCCAAGACACCGGGCGGATCGAGCTGCGGCGCGGCGACCAGCGTTGCCGCCGGGGTCACGCCGTTCGCGCTGGGGACCGACGGCGGCGGGTCCGTCCGCATTCCGAGTTCACTCAGCGGCCTGTTCGGCATCAAGGCGCAGTTCGCGCGCGTCGGGGTTTTCCCGGCGAGCGCCACGCCGACGCTCGCCCATGTCGGCCCGCTGACCCGCACGGTGCGCGACGGCGCGCTCCTGCTGAGCGCTATCGCCGGCCACGACCGCCGCGACCCGTTCGGCGTCGCGCAGCCCGTGCCCGACTTCCTGGGCGCCTGCGAGCGTCCGGTCGAGGGCATGCGCCTGGCGTGGAGCCCGACGCTCGGCTATGCGGAGCCGACCGAAGAGGTCGTGAGGATCGTCGAGAATGCGGTCAGGGTGTTCGAGGAGCTCGGCTGCACCGTGGACCTGGTCGACCGGGTCATGGACGAGGATCCGCTCCCCATCTGGATGGCGGAGTTCTACGCCGGCGTCGGAACCCGGCTCAAGGACGTGCTCGCCAACAAGCCGGACCTGCTCGACCCGGCGGTTGCCGACGTTCTCGCCGGCGCCCTCGATCAGGAACTGGACGCGTATTACGGCAAGGTTTTCCAGCGCTACGACTTCCGCGAGAAGATGCGCGCGTTTTTCGAGGACTACGATCTGCTCCTGACGCCGACGCTTCCCGTCCCGGCGTTCGACGTGAACTGCGACGCGCCCCCGGAATTGCCGGACCGCAACATCGTATCCTGGGTCTACTACACCTACCCGTTCAACCTGACCGGCCAGCCGGCCGCCTCGGTGCCGGCGGGATGGACCCGGGACGGCCTGCCCGTAGGCATGCAGATGGTTTCGAAAATCCTGCACGAGGAAGACATTTTCCGCGCCGCCGCCGCGTTCGAGGCCGCCAGACCGTGGGCTGACAGGAAGCCCGATCTGGCCGCACTGGCCTAGGATTGGCTCAGTTGAGCAGCTGTCTCGGCAGCCACATGGCGATTTCCGGAAATGCCATTATAAGCGCCAGTCCGGTCAGCTGCAGGAGCACGAACGGAATGATGCCGACATAAATCTGCTGGATCTTTACCTCGGGCGGGGCGACGCCCTTCATATAGAACAGGGCAAATCCGAACGGCGGAGTCAGGAAAGACGTTTGCAGATTCACCGCAAGCAATATGGCGAACCAATAGACGACGTCCAGCTTCGACACATGGCCGGCGAAATCGAGCAATTCGACGATCGGCGCAAAGACCGGGATGACGATCAGCGTGATCTCGATCCAGTCGAAGAAAAATCCCAGGAAGAAAACGATCGCCATCAGGATAAAGAGAATTCCCCAGGATCCGAGGCCGGCGCTGTCGACCAGGCCGACGACGATTTCGTCGCCGCCGAGAGAGCGAAACGTGTAGGAAAACGCGGTCGCGCCGATAAAGATAAAGAATATCATCGCATTGGTGAGCATCGACCGCTCAACCACGTCGCGCAGCAAACTGAAGGTCAGCCGCCGGTTCAGCGCCGCAAGCAAAATGGCGCCCAGTGCGCCCATCCCGGCGGCCTCGGTCGGCGTTGCCCAACCGAGGATGATCGAACCGAGGACCATGAAGATCAGGAAGATCGCCGGCAGGAAGCCGCGCAGGAGAAGGCCGATCAGTTCCCGGTTGCTCCCGGGACCCAGCTCGCGGGGCAAGGGCGGCGCCAGCTTGGGCCGCAAACTGCAGAGCGTCGTGATGTAAATCAGGTAGAGGCCGGCCAGTAACAGGCCCGGAAAGAAGGCTGCGACGAACAGATTACCGACGGATCGGCCGAGGAGTTCGCCCATGATGACCAGCATGATGCTCGGCGGAATCAGCACGCCGAGCGTGCCGGATGCCGCGATCGTCCCGGTCGCCAGGGGCGGGTTGCTAGTCG
>FZLR01000231.1 GCA_900197615.1 Rhodospirillaceae bacterium Spongia-Bin9 | reverse complement strand
GACAAACGCGAAAAGTGCCAACTTGGGTTGAGACTTCGCGCTGTTACTTCCGCGTGCGGAAGCGGCGGTGGCAGGCGCCGCAGCCGGCCTGTGCCATCGCGCCGAACTGCGCGCCGACCAGAGCCATATCGCCGAACTGCGTAACCTCGGCCAATTCGACAGCCTCCTCGTGGAGCGCCTTTGTCGTGGCGACGAAATCGTCCCAGTTTTCCCAGATATCCGCTTGCGCCCGGGTCTCGCCGGCTTCGGGGCCGCTTCCCTTGGGGAAGAGTTTCGGCAGGATGGGCGCCAGCGCCGCGATGGCGCCGGCGTGTCCGGCGATGAGCTTGCCGTTCTTGGTGGCCATGCCGGCCTTGATGCCGTTCATGTGGGCGCCGATCGACGCCATGACCGCCTTGCGCGTCTGGATCGCGTCGCCCGGCTCCAGGGCCTGGGCGGGCGCGGACAGGACCGCCGCCGCAAGGACCGCACCGGCAAGCGCTCGTTTCATACTGGACAGTTTCGCCATCGTCTTCTCCGGAATGGGCTCGGCCGCGCCGAACGGCCGGCATCGCTTCAATATAGGGTGAAAATCGACGATCCGCACCGTATCTAATCGAGAACGGTTCGATATGATTTTGGCGACGATGAGGCCTCCGTTGAAATTGCGCACAATTGACAGAGCCGGAAACACCGTGTGAATCGGGCGACCGCCACAGCCTTGTCCACTCATTCTTCCGCCTCGAAAGGAAAATGCCCGTGAGCCGGTATCCCCGCGCCGTCTGCGTCTATTGCGGCTCCCGGGCCGGAGAAAATGCCGGATGGAGCGAAGCGGCCACCGCGCTCGGCGCCGGCCTCGCCGGACGCGGCATCGACCTGGTCTACGGTGGCGGCAATGTCGGCCTGATGCGTGCGACGGCCGACGCCGCCATGACGGCCGGCGGCCGGGTCATCGGCGTCATCCCGCACGATCTGGAAAAACGCGAGCACGGCCACCGCTCCGTGACCGAACTGCATGTCGTGGAGTCGATGCACGAACGCAAACTGCTGATGGCGAAGCTGTCCGACGCCTTCGTCTCTCTGCCCGGCGGCCTCGGCACCCTCGACGAGACCTTCGAAATCCTGACCTGGCGCCAGTTGCGCTTCCACGACAAGCCGATAGTCCTGGCCGACATCGCCGGATACTGGCAGCCGCTGCTGGATTTGCTGGACGCCCAGGTCGCCGCCGGGTTCGTCGATCCGGCGCATCTCTCGCTGATGACGGTCGCGCGTTCGGTAGACGATATCTTTGCCGCCCTGGAGGGCAGCGCGGACGCTTCGGCGGCCGGCGCCGCCGGAAATTGAACCGCGCCGAACCGCCGCTCGAAAAATCGGTTCGGGGGTCCGATATTCACGCTATCGATCCATCCAGAAACGCCGCTGCCATGCCGTCCTTTCCCGTCGCCGATATCCTGACCGCGCGCAAAACAACGAAGGTCATGTTCGACCCGGAGAACCCGGCAGCGCCGGAGACCGACCGGGATACAATCGAGTCGCTGATTGCGCTGGCCGGCTGGGCGCCGTTTCACAAGCCGGCGCACCGGGAACACTGGCGCGGAACGCGAACCATCGAGCCCTGGCGCTTCTACCTGGCCGATGCGCAGACCTGCCGGCGCCTGATCGGTTTCGTGCAGGACAATGCGGAAAAGGTCGGCCGGGTGCCGCAGATGCTGGCCGCCGCCGAGACGCTGATCCTCGCGACCTGGCTGCCCAATCCGCCGGAGAACGGCGACGAAGGCGCGGCGAACGGCCTGTTCGAGCCGACCATGGCCAACATGGAGCACATCGCGGCGGCGAGCGCCGCGGTCCAGTCTTTCCTGCTCGCCGCGACCGAACGGGGCCTGACGACCTATTGGTCGAGCGGCGGCTATCTGCGCGACGCGGCGACCTTCGACTATCTCGGCATTCCGACCGGACAGATCCTGCTCGGCGCGGTCTTCGTGTTCCCGAACGACGGCGGCGAGCGCATACCCGGTGGCCTGCGCGAGAAGCGCAGCGACCGGGCCGGCTGGTCGCGCTGGGTGACGCCGCAGGGCTGAGCGGCAATTCGAACGGCCCGGCCTCCGGCGCCGCCATTCTTGCACCGGCGGCGCATGCTTCCGACAAACCCGATTCCGCCACTCCTGGACACTTCGACATGAGCAAAATCAAGGTCGCCAAGCCGGTTATCGAGATCGACGGCGATGAAATGACCCGGATCATCTGGCAGTTCATCAAGGACAAGCTGATCCTGCCCTATCTCGATATCGACCTGCACTATTACGACCTGGGCATCGAGAAGCGCGACGCGACCGACGACCGGATCACCGTCGATGCCGCGAACGCGATCGCGGAGCATGGCGTCGGCGTCAAATGCGCGACCATCACGCCGGACGAAGCCCGGGTCGAGGAGTTCGGCCTCAAGCAGATGTGGAAGTCGCCCAACGGCACCATCCGCAACATCTTGGGCGGCACCGTGTTCCGCGAGCCGATCATCTGCCGCAATGTGCCGCGCCTGGTGCCGGGCTGGACCGAGCCGATCATCATCGGCCGCCATGCCTTCGGCGACCAGTATCGCGCGACCGATTTCGTGGTGCCGGGGAGCGGCAAGCTGACGATCCGCTTCGACGGCGACGACGGCACGACGATCGAGCGCGAGGTCTACGAGTTCCCCGGCGGCGGCGTCACGATGGCGATGTACAATCTCGACGCCTCGATCCGGGATTTCGCCCGCGCCTCGCTCAACTACGGGCTGAACCGGAACTGCGACGTTTATCTGTCGACCAAGAACACGATCATGAAAGCCTATGACGGCCGCTTCAAGGATCTGTTCCAGGAAGTCTTCGAGGCCGACTTCGCCGACAAGTTCAAGGCAGCCGGGATCGGCTACGAACACCGGCTGATCGACGACATGGTGGCGGCGGCGCTGAAATGGTCCGGCGGTTTCGTCTGGGCGTGCAAGAATTACGACGGCGACGTCCAGTCCGACACCGTGGCCCAGGGCTTCGGCTCGCTCGGCCTGATGACCTCGGTGCTGATGACCGCCGACGGCAGGACCGCGGAGGCCGAGGCCGCGCACGGCACGGTCACCCGCCACTACCGCCAGCACCAGCAGGGCAAGGAAACCTCGACCAACCCGATCGCCTCGATCTTCGCCTGGACCCGCGGCCTGAAATTCCGCGGCGAAAGGGACGAAACGCCGGCGGTCTCGGATTTTGCGGAGACCCTGGAAAGGGTTTGCGTCGAAACCGTCGAGAGCGGCTCCATGACCAAGGATCTCGCCCTGCTGATCGGGCCGGACCAGGAATGGCTGACCACCAACGGGTTCCTCGAGAAACTGGACGAGGGCCTCCAGGCGCGGATGGGCGCCTGATCCGGTCCGGGCCCGGTCGGGGGTTGCCCCGCCGGCCGGGCCGGGCCATGTCCGTCGTTCCTGCTGCCGGAACCGGCACGGCAGGGGCGGGGGCGGGGACGGAGAGGGGGGGGAGG
>FZLR01000232.1 GCA_900197615.1 Rhodospirillaceae bacterium Spongia-Bin9 | reverse complement strand
CTCAAGAAATACCTCCATGGCCGCGAGCCGGGCCGGCAACCCTGGCTGCCGCCCCCTCGGGCCGCGCCAGCATGCTGAAATCGGCCCCGAAACCGATCAACCAGGCCGCATTGAGAGGGTGATCGTGCCCTTCAACTGCCGGATTTAGGGTAAATTCTTGCCAGCAGCCCTATCCGTTTGAGGGGCACCTTTGAGCGGTTCGACCCGCCCAGCTCCTTGGGCGGAATTACCAGACTATTCCGAGACCGCCGCGATCCTGCTCGCAATCCGGTTTGCGGCCGACTTGATCGGATCGTTGGCGAGATGGGCGTAGCGGGCGGTGGTCTGCACCTTGTTGTGCCCGAGCAGCTTGCCGATCATCGGCAGGCCCTCGCCGACCAGCAGGCCGCCGCTGGCAAAGCTGTGTCGCAAGTCGTGAATACGAAGGTTCTCGATGCCGGAGCGCTTCAGGATGCGGTACCAGGGGCTGTGCAGGAAGGCGAGATGGGCGCCCGGCTTCTGGCCGGGGAACACCCAGGGGCCGTCATCGGCGCGCTCGATGCCGCGCAGCACGGCGACGGCGGGCTCGCCGAGATGCACGGTCTTCGCCCCGGTCTTCGAATCGGGGAGCCGCAACTCACCCCGGTCGAGGTCGACATGCTCCCACCGCAGGGAAAGAACCTCGCCGCTGCGGCAGCCGGTCAGCATCAGCAACCGGATGGCGGCGACCGCCGCCGGGGAGGCGAAGCCCTCGCGCTCTGCGTCGCGCAGCGCGGCGCCGAGGCGGCGGTACTCGTCGTCGGACAGGAAGCGCTCGCGCTTGCGCTCGGGGTATTTCTTGACGAAGCGGCACGGGTTGACGCCCTCCGGGCGCATCTCCCAGAGTTCGGCCATGGTCAGCATCCGGGAGAGGACGCCGAGGGTCCGGTTGGCATGGCCGGGAACCGCGCGCATCTCGTGATGCAGGGCGGCGGCGTCGGCCCGGCCGATATCGGCCACGCGGCGCTTGCCGAGCCGGGGGAGGATGCGCTTGTCGACGATCTCGCGGTAGAGCCTGGCGGTGCTGGGCTTGAGATGGTCGGGGGCGTAGTCGGCCATGAAACGCCTGGCAAGGTCGGCCATGGTGGGTCCGCCCGTCTTGCGGGGCAACTTGCCGTCGAGATCGCGCCCGGTCCTGGCCAGTGTGACGATCTCGGCGGCGCGCGCACGAGCGGCGGCCGGGGTGATGGGACCGTGCGGGCCGATGGTGACTTTGACGGCGCGGCCCTCGTGGCGGTACTTGACGATGTAGACCTTGCGGCCGGAGGGATGGACGCGGATGCCGAAGCCCTTGATGTCGTCGTCCCAGACGACCCTCTCGCGTTCGGCGGGGACGAGGGCGTCGACCGTTCGCTTGGTGATTTTGGGCATGCTGGAGGTTTCCTGGCGGTTCGATACAGGGACCGGGTAGGTACCCACAGGGAGAGTACTGGAGCGTATCCTAGCGCATCTGTGGCACAGCAGAAACCCCCTAAGTCGTTGTCAGATAGTAGATAAGGCATCTCCAGCGCACCTGTGTCACAAGATCACAAATAGTATGTCGGCGTATTTCTCGCGGGCCTTGTCGAGGCGCTCGATGACGGCTGCCGGGTTGGCGATGTCCTTGCCGCCGGCGATGGCGACGAGGGTGCCCTGCGGCAGGTGCGCCATGGTCTTGCGGTCCTTCCTCGCGCGCTGGTAGTCGCGGGCGTCGATGGCGGCGGAGGTCAGCTTGCCGGTCTGGCTCGCATGCGATCCGCGCCGGGGCCGCCAGGTGCTGCCGGTCTCTGCGCGGTAGGCCTCGGCGGCGGTGTCGCGCATCTGCTCGAAGGCGTCGCGGCGGTCGGTGAGGTTCTGCGCCCGGGCGGTCGTCAGCTCCAGCTCGCGCGACTTGATCTCGGTGCCGTCCTGGGCGCGCTGGAGGTCGCGGAGGTCGGGCATGAGCTTGTCGGCGGCGCGGTCGAGGCGCTGGGTCTGGCTGTCGAGCATGTTGACGAAGCCCCAGAGCAGGCTCTCGCGCTCGTCGGCGAGCTGGAACCCGTCGGGCGCGACGCCTTGGCAGAGGATGCGGAAGGACTCGAGCACCGCGTCGTTCGCGTCGTCGGCGTCCCAGACCTCGCGGGTGTCGAACTCGTCGCGCTCGGGGGCAGCGCCGTAGAGGGCGGCGTTCTCGCAGACGGTCGCGGTGACGGACTGATCCTGCGCTTCGATGTTCTCGATGGTGTTCATGTCGATCTCCTTGTCGATCGGTTTCACGCTCGGGGCCGATCCCCGATGTGATGTCCTGTTGGGTCACGCGCGCGGACCGCAGCCACGCGGGATTGGTGGAGCTTGGCGTCGGGGCGGGGCGAGTGGTGCGGGCGCAAGGCCCTAGTGGAGCCTGGCGAGGAACGAGCCTTGGCGGAGCTTGGGCCTGAGCCACGGTCGCCCCGCCCCGACGCCTAGCGGAGCCTTCCCGCGCCGGAGCGCAGCGGAGGACCCCGGAGGGGTTGGCGGAGGGAGCACGTGTGGCACAATAGGAGATCACGTCGGATGGCCAATTCTCTCCACCCGCACGGCCCCCCTTTGCGGCGGTTCGACCCGGCACGGCCTCCGAAACGATTCGCCGGGCCTGCCGGCGACCAGCGCTTCCGCAAACAGTGCCAAGGCTTGGGTATTGCGCTGCCGCTTCAGGGTTTCTGCGTTTGCAAACAGAAAGTCCACGAATAGGCCCACGGCGCCGACCGCATGCCGTTGCCACGAGACGGCACGCGCGCGACCTATGTCGATCACGTAATCGATCAGTGGAGCAAGCGGTACAGGCGGTTCAGCGGGCTGAAGCAGATAGAGCACGCGCAACCGCCGGTCTGGTGCCCCCGGGTTTCGGACCAAAGTAGAAATAATCGTGTGATGTAGCGCGATCTCTTTTCGGAATCTCATGCAGGCGGCAACTTTCGTGTTTGAGAATCGGCGAGCTGCCCCACCACCGCTGTGGATAAGTAGCCCGCCGCCGCCAGACTCGTGACGGTCGCTGCGGCGGGCTACTTACCCACAGCTCCGAGCGCAAGGGTGAAACGACTTCTATGGCATCAACGCCGCTAGCATTTTCACCAGCAGGCCAGCCAGCACCCATCGAGTTCCGCGAGCTCTTCCAGCGAAACCTCGCCGGCCCGGATGCGCCGCCACAGATCGGCCCGGTAGCGCGCGATCGCCTGTTCGCGATCCCGACCCTGCCCGATTCTGAACGGGTTCCCCCACTTCGTGCGGCGGTCGATCAGCACCGTGCTGTTGTGCACGTGCGCATATTCGAACTCCTCGCGCAGCCTGGGCTCGTGCTTCAGGTTGACGATGGCTCTCATGGCCTCCCTCCTCTCCTCTCGTCGGCTTGCCCGACCCTCCGCTCTTCTTTTCCTCTCCCGGACCGGGAGCCCGCTCCGGCCTGCAAGACGGGGGCGCAGCCGGCGGCGCGGAACAGCGGCGCGAAGCGGGCGCG
>FZLR01000233.1 GCA_900197615.1 Rhodospirillaceae bacterium Spongia-Bin9 | reverse complement strand
GGAGACCGACGCGCGGCTCCCAGCCCAGCAACTCCCGCGCCCGCGAAGGATCGCCGTGGAAGCAGGAGACGTCGAACGGCCGGGGAGGAGCCTCGGTGACCGGCAGCGGCTTTCCGGCGAGTGTCGCCGCCATCTCGGCCAGTTCCCGCAGTGTCGTCGGCTTGGCCGTGAGCAGGTGAATGGGCGGCGGCGTCTCGCCGGCTTCCAGCCGCTTCATCGCGGCGACCATGCCCCGCACCGCATCGTCAACATGGGTGAAGTCGAAGGTGCACTCCGCGCCGTCGATGCGGATGGCGCTTCCCTCGACCGCCGCCCGCGCGAACGCCGGAACGACGCGGTCCGCATGATCCTGGACGCTACCGTAGACATTGGACAGGCGCACGGTCGCTGCCCAAAGGCCGCCGACCCGCGCCTCCTTCACCAGGCGTTCGCCCTCGACCTTCGAGCGCCCGTAGACGTTGACCGGCCGCAGCGGGGCTTCCTCCGTCGCCGGCAGGCGCCGGGGCTGCCCGTAGACCTCGCGGCTGCTGACGAAAAGGATCCAGGGACGCGTCGGTTGCTCAAACGCCGCTTCAAGAACACGCCGGACTCCCCCGATGTTGGTGCTGCGGCAATCGTCCGGCGCACGCTCCGCCCATACGACGCGGGAAACGGCCGCCAGATGGACAACACCCCGGCACCCCGCCATCGCCTCGCGCACCCGACCCCGGTCCCGCACGTCGCCGTATTCGCTTTCCACACCCCGTAGGTCCAAGCCGGCGATCTCATTCCCGCGCGCCTCCAGCGTCGCACGCAGGGCGCGGCCGACCAGTCCTTCGGAGCCGGTGACGAGAATGCGGTCGGTCATTTCCGATCTCTCGCAACAGGAGAAGTCCCGGGGCGTCACCGCCCCGGGACTTCGACTGGCAACCTAACGTTTCCGTGGATTGGGCGGAGTTCCGCCCGCAAAGCCATCCGGGCGGCCAGTCAATCCTCGGGCACGATAATACTTGTCATTGTTGGGATTGAGTTGTTCGGCGCGATTCTTGTCCGCCGGCTTCGACGCACCGCTTTCGCCGCCCCGGCGTTGGTCTGGGCAAGAGTTGGACTTCTTTTTCATGAATGGCTTCTCCGATCTTGGCAGCTCGGCCGCGACCATCGTTCCCTCCGCCGGGTTACCGGAGGTCGCCTGGAGAAACGGCGTGCGTTCGCAAACGCGGTCTCGGCCGACCCGGGTCAGTGGTTAATTCCCCACGCTCCTGTACCTTCCCAACCGGCTCACGGCCTCTCCGCCGCCGCCCGTCGCCCACCACCCGTTCGCGAACGTCAAGGGGGGTAGGGAGCACTGGAAAATGTGAGCGCCACTTGCGCGCGCGTCAAGCCGCCGACCCTAGCGTTCCTCACCCTGTGCAACCATTGCCGAACAGCTGTCGACCTCAGCATCACTTCAGCCCGTCGACCGGGCCTGCGACGCGCTGAGCCGGACCGCGAAGCTGCCCGACCGTCCGGTCGACGGCGTAGCCCTCGGTCACGTCGAACGGCCGGAAGCCGCCTCGCCAGTCACACTTATACGGTGCGCCGGCGACCGCCGGGTGGGTAACGCAGCCGTCCCCCGCCGCAAAGCCGACGGACGATCAAGTCCAGGCCGCAAGCCGACGCCCGAACTTCCGCTAGGGCAGAATTCTACGGAAGTCTCTGGTAAGCGCCATATAACTGTGATATAGAGTGATACTAGAGTAGGAAATATAGGAGACGATCAATGCGCGTCAGTGAATTCGAGCAGGCCGTGTTCGACACAGAGGATGTGGTCATTCGCATCCGGGCCCCACTCGCGAAGGAGGTCGATGATTACGAGTACGAGCGGCAGGCAAGCGGTGCTACGTCTGTCACCAATTGGTTGGAAACCAGAATCCTCCCCAAATTGAGGGGAAATCAAGTCTCCATCGTGGACGGGAATGGACAGACACCGCATGGTCGGACCAAGCTCGAAACGCTGAGGTCCACGTATGAACGCTAAATCAGAAGACGATTAGAAGGCTAATAAAGTCTCTTCCTGTGCTTCAGTGTAGTCCACATAAAAGCAAACCCCGGGCGCATGCGAGACGCAGAGGCGGACCCGGGGGGTTACAGTTCGAAAGGTTGTTTACTTGATGACGGATGTCAACACTTTTCGTGCGCTCGAAAACGTTTTTTCCCGTGAGCGGATGCAAACCTATCTTGACGCCGCTGATGGGGATTGTGCAGTCGCTCTGCAGCACTATACGCGAAACGCGAAACTCGGCGCCGCCTTCCATGGACCGTTGCAAGCCCTTGAGGTTGCCTTGCGAAACGCCATGCACGCTCGACTTGCAGCACGTTACGGCAGCCAGTGGTACACGGACCCTGCTCCTGGCCTCGACAGCCACGCCCATAACACCATAGACGACCTATTGGTTCGCGGCAGGGGAGCTCCAACCCCAGGGCAGTTCGTGGCATCAATGTCTCTGGGCTTCTGGGTCCGACTCGTCGGCCGAGGCGGCTATCTCAACGGCGGTCGCAAAGCCGACTACGACAGGACACTCTGGCGTCCGGCACTGTGCAAGGCGTTTCCGGGCCGTCCCCGCCGGGCAGTGCAGCAAAGACTCGACCACCTGCGAAAGCTTCGAAACCGGATCGCGCATCACGAACCGATATTCGACCGCGATCTGAAGGAGGACTACGAGAACCTCTTGGAGGCCGTGGGCTGGATCTCGGCAGATGTCCGAACATGGATTGAGGCCCACAGCCTTTTGCCGGATGCGCTCCAAGCGCCGCTCTGCGAGCCAATCCGTTTCTAGCCGACTCCAAACCATTGAGCTATGAGGCGACGAGGCAGCCCTGTCCCGCAATCGACCATAGAGGGTGACGTGCGAAGAAGGTATTCCCACGGTGCCCAACAGCCGTATCTGCGTCCTGCAAATCGACCTACATCCATGGATCAGACCGATGCCGCCAAATTTGTCTGGTAGTAACCATTCTACCAGCCCGTGATGGGCGCACCGGTCTGCTACTGCAAGGAGTCCGCATGGCCGACGATCGCTGGCCTGCAACGCCAAATCCGTCCAATGGGCAATCGGCACCACGGGCTCACGGAACGCTTACCCGGCCGCCTCGACGCTCGAAATGGTAATATGTTGCCAGACGCTGCCGACGGCCGACCCGATATTGAAAAAATCTGCATTCCACTTGATGACTGATTCAGTATTTCCGGCCATGTGTTGTCCATGGCTAATAAATTTATTCAACAAATGCAATTGCTTAAAGGATATTGATCCAAAGTGCTCCGACCTTGATC
>FZLR01000234.1 GCA_900197615.1 Rhodospirillaceae bacterium Spongia-Bin9 | reverse complement strand
CTTCGCGCCGTCGATCGCGATGCCGACGAACGGTTCGTCCGCCAGCGCCGCCCATTCCTCGAACAGCGTGCGCGGCCGGGGGCTTTGCAGGCGCGCGGCGGTGTGGGCTTCGGCGGTGGCGCCGGCGATCCGGGTTTCGTCGGGGCCGGGAATGTACGGACGGTAATCCAGCTGCGCCATGCGGCCTTCCTCTCGCGCGGATCCGGACCGGCCGATCGCGCGCACAATCTATTCCGCGAAGCCGCCGCCGGTGTCAAACCGGAGCCGGGGCCGGTTTCATTCCGCGGCGACGGCCGGGTCCGCCGGGGTGAGCGCGAAGGCGTTGTAGCCGTCTGCCGCCGCCTTTTCGCAGGCGTCGAGATAGGCCGGCACGCCGCCGAGATAGGGCATGTAGACCCGCGGTTTGTCCGGCACGTTGGCGCCGACATACCAGGAATCGCCCTCGGGCAGCAGCGTGCGCGCCGAGGCCGCGGCCACCTCCTCGAACCAGGCATCCTCGGCCTCTGCGCGCGCCTCGATCTCCACGACGCCGTTGGCGCGCAGATAGTCCAGGCAGGCGGCGATCCAGTCGATATTCTGCTCGGCCGAGGTGACCATGTTGCTCAGCACCGACGGGCTGCCCGGACCGGTAACGAGGAACAGGTTGGGGAAGCCGGCCACAGCGAGGCCAAGCAGGGTGGACGGCCGGACGCGCCATTTCTCGCGCAGGCTCCGTCCGCCGCGGCCCTTCGGGTCGATCCGGCTGAGCGCGCCGGTCATGGCGTCGAAGCCGGTCGCGAGGATGAGCGCGTCGAGCGGATATAGGGTCCGTTCCGTCCGCACGCCCGCTGCCTCGACCGCCACGAGCGCCTCTTCGCGCAGGTCGACGAGCCGGACGTTCGGCCGGTTGAACGCCTCGAAATATTCCGTGTCGACGCACAGCCGTTTCGAGCCCAGCGGATGGTCCCGCGGCATGAGCTTGCGCGCGGTCTCCGGATCGCCGACGCGCCCGGCGATCTTGCGGCGCACGAAGTCCGCAGCAGCCTCGTTGACCCGCCGGTCGGTCGCCTGGTCCGGAAAGCCGTAGCTGAAGGTCAGGCCGCCGAGCTGCCAGCGCGCCTCCAGAACCGCCTCCCGTTCCCCGGGCGGCATGTCCGCGCCCGGCCTTGTGTTGTGGTCCATGAGCGCGTTGTTGCGCGTGCGGCGCGCGGCGGCGCGGCGGGCCGGATAATGGCGCTTCCAGTCGGCCCGCTCGGCTTCGTCCAGCGGCCGGTTATGGGCCGGGATGACATAGTTGGCCGTGCGCTGAAAGACCGTCAGTTCGCCGGCCGCTTCGGCAACGATCGGGATGGCCTGGATGGCCGACGATCCCGTGCCGACGATGCCGGCGCGCCGGCCCGTAAAGTCGACGCCATCGTGCGGCCAGTCCACCGTCCGGTAGATGTCGCCGGCAAACTCGCCCAGGCCGGGGATCGCCGGATCGAGCGGCACGGACAGGCATCCCGTGGCCATGATGCAGAAGGCGGCGCTGTATGCCTCGCCGTCGCCGGTCTCGATCCGCCACTTGTGCCGGGCCTCGTCGAAGACGGCGGCAACCGCCTGCGCGTTCAGCCGGATGTCCCGGCGCAGGTCGAACCGGTCGGCGACATGATGGATGTAGCGCAGGATTTCCGGCTGCCCGGCATAACGCTCGGTCCAGTCCCATTCCTGCTCGACCTCGCCGGAGAATGAGTAGGAATATTGCAGGCTCTCGATGTCGCAGCGCGCGCCCGGATAGCGGTTATGGAACCAGGTGCCGCCGATATCCGACGCCGCTTCGAGCACGCGCACGGTATGGCCGCGCTCGCGCAGCCGGTAGAGGGCATAGAGGCCGGCGAATCCGGCCCCCACAACGATTGCATCGAACTCCTGCGGCATCTTTCCTTCGCCCGTTCGAGATTTTTCTGCGGCGGCGGACCGGCCGCGCGTCCTTTTCCGCAAAGCCGCGGCGGCTGTCAAACCATGGCGGGCGAATCGGTCCCGGCCGCCGGATATTGCCGCCGGCGGGGGCAACCTGATATCTGCGCTGCCGGGAACCCTGCCTGTGGAGGCCGCCGCCATGAAGGCCGTTTCGACGATTGTCATTGCCGTCGCGTTCGCATCGACCGTTCTCTCGGGGCCGGCTTCGGCCGACATCGCCAGGGGCGAGAAGAATTTCAAGCGCTGCAAGGCCTGCCATTCGCTGACGGAAGGCAAGAAGCTGACCGGCCCGTCGCTGTACAGGGTCTACGGGCGCAAGGCCGCCGCCGTTCCGAAATTCCGCTATTCCAGGGGCCTGAGAGAGGCGGCGGAAAAGGGCCTGGTGTGGAACCGGGAATCCCTGATGGGCTATCTCAGACACCCCAAGAAGTTCCTGCAGAAATACCTCGGCAAGAAACGGGTCAGCAACAAGATGGTCAACAAGTTCAAGAAAAAGAAATTCCGCCGGGACGTGATCGATTACCTGGAGAGCGTGAGCAAATAGCGGCGCGGAGTCCGGCCGGGCGGGGCGGCGGCGCGCGGCTGACGCCCCGCCTGCCCCCCGCCCCCGCCCCGCTTGCCCGGCGCCCGGCGTTCGGCTACATGCGCGGGCATGCGCTTTGCCTGGTTTGCCGCTTTGCACGATCCGGCCGATGCCGGTCTCCGGCTGTCGGAGGCGGAGCATCGCTTTGTCTGCGATCTCGTCGCGGCGACTCCCGGCCTCGCCCGGGGCCTGGTCTTCACGCCCTGGGACGTGAGCGGCCTCTATTTCGACGACGGCGTGGCGCCGCAGCTGGCATTGCAGCTCTATTTCGACGACATCGCCGACCTCGAAGCGGCGCTCGCGGCCGGCGGCCACCTCCAGGCCCTGGCGGCGCCCGGCGCCCTGCCGTCCCTCGACAACGCCGCGCGCGAGCAGCAGGCCATGCTGGCCCGGGCCTTCCCCGTGCCCGATCCGGCATTCCGCACGCCGCCGGGCGCGCCTTACTGCACCTACCTGGTGCACTATCCCGGCGCAGCGGAGGACATGGCCGCCTGGCTGGCGCATTACCTGGAGAACCACACGCGGATCATGGCGACCTTCCCGGCGATCCGGGAGGTCGAGGTCTGTTCGCGCATCGACTGGTGCGGCGCCCTGCCCTGGCCGCGGGTCGCCCACATGCAGCGCAACAAGGTGGTGTTCGACGACGGCGCCGCGCTCAAGGCCGCCATGACCTCGCCGGTCATGCAGGACATGCGCGCCGATTTCCACAC
>FZLR01000235.1 GCA_900197615.1 Rhodospirillaceae bacterium Spongia-Bin9 | reverse complement strand
GTGTTCGACGTGACGGCCGCACCGGGTTTTTTGTATAAAATAATCTTATTGTATACGGTATTCTTTATGGCCAAATCTTCTAATACGGCCTCGACGATCCAGTCGCACTCGGCCAGCTTGCCGACGTCGTCCTCCAGGTTGGCGGGTTCGATCAGCCGCGCGTTGCGCTTGTGCATCAGCGGCGCCGGATCCTGTTTCAGCAGGCGCGCTATGGCGCCTTCGGCCAGCGCGTTCCGGTTCTCCGCGCCGTCGGGCACGATATCCATCAGCACGACCGGCACGCCGGCATTGGCGACCTGGGCGGCGATCCCGCTGCCCATCACCCCCGACCCGATCACGGCGACTTTCTTTATATCCATCTGTTCCTGCCTTTTCCCGACTGCGGGGGTGCACCCGTCCCTCGATACGCCGCTTCGCGGCTACTCAGGGTGAGGGTGAGGATAATGCTGAACTAACCCTCATCCCGAGTAGGCCTCACTGACCCTCATCCCGAGTAGGCCCCGCAGGGGCCGTATCGAGGGGCCGGATCGAGGGGCCGCCTCACCCGGCCGCTTCCAGCACCGTCGCGATGCCCTGGCCGCCGCCGATGCACATGGCGGCGACGGCGGTGCGCCCGCCTTCCCGTTTCAGCACGGCCGCGGCCTTGCCGGTAATCCGCGCGCCCGACGCGCCGAGCGGATGGCCGATCGCGATGGCGCCGCCGTCCGGGTTTACCCGCTCGGGATCGATGCCAAGCTCGTGGATGCAGGCGAGCGCCTGGGAGGCGAAGGCTTCGTTCAGTTCGAAAATGTCGATATCGGCAGACGCGAGCCCGGCCCGGTCGAGCGCCTTGCGCGTCGCCTCGACCGGCCCCATGCCCATGATCTCCGGCTCCAGCCCCGTGGTCGCGATGGCGCGGATGCGCGCCAGTTTGGACAGACCGTTCCGGTCGGCATAGTCCTCGGTGCAGATCAGCGTCGCCGACGCGCCGTCGGTGAGCGGCGAGGAGGTGCCGGCAGTTACCGTGCCGTCCTTCAGGAAGGCGGGCTTGAGCCCGTCCAGCGCCTCGACCGAGGTGTCCGGCCGGATGCCGCCGTCCTCGCCCACCGTGATCCCGTCCGGCGTTTCGACCGGCACGATCTCGTCGGCGAAGCGGCCGTCGGCCCGGGCCTGCGCCGCCTTGCGGTGAGACGCGACGGCGAATTCCTGCTGCCGCTCCCGGGTGACCTGGTAGCGCTCGGCCACGGTCTCGGCAGTCTGGCCCATGGAATGATAGGTCTCCGGCCAGCGCGCCATCAGGCCGGGGTTGGGCGCCGGGTTGAAGCCGCCCATCGGCACCCGCGTCATGCTCTCGACCCCGGCGGCGACATAGGCCTCGCCGGCGCCCAGGCTGAGCATCCCGGCGGCGTTGTGGATCGCCTGCATGGACGAGCCGCACCACTTGTTGACGGTCGTGCCCGCCGTCGCGACCGGCAGGCCGGCCAGGAACACGGCGTAGCGGCCCATGTTCATGCCCTGCTCGCCCTCCGGCATGGCGTTGCCGAGGATCACGTCCTCGATGTCCGCCGGATCGACGCCCGTTTCCTCCACCAGGCCGCGGATCGTGGCGGCGGCCAGTTCGTCGGGCCGGACCTTCGCCAGCGCGCCCTTGGTGGCGAAATGGAAGGGCGAGCGCTTGTAGCCCGCGATTACGATGCGTGTTGCCATGATTCCCTGGGTTCCCCTGGTGTGTCCTTCGCCGGGCCGGACCGGCCGGTCCCGGCGGCTTCTGTCTCAGTAGCGCCGTCGAGCAGCGCGACGGTATCGCGGCAGGCGCGCCGGAACACCGCCGGATCGCCGGTGACTTCCATCAGCAGGATGGCGCCCTGGGCGCGGGCGATCGAGTCCTCGGCCAGTTCGCCGGCGCGCGCCGCGCCGTAGCGGCCTTCGAGCACGCTGGCCAGCGCCGCCTTCCAGTCGTCGAAATAGAGCCGCACCCGGTCGCAGAATTCCGGGATCGCATCGCCGACCTCCAGCGCCAGCGAACCCATCAGGCAGCCGCCCTCGCGCCCGGCGAAGAAGCGCTCGACCGCTTCGGCGAGATTCTGCAGGCGCACGGCCGGCGGCACGGCCGGATCGTTGGCCAGGCCGAAGATCTTCTGGCGCGAGTCGGCAATCACCCGGTCGAGCGCCGCCATCGCCAGCGCCTTCTTACCGGCGAAGTAATGATAGACGCTGCCCTTGAGCAGCCCGCACGCCGCCGCGATATCGGCCACCGAGGTATGGTGATAGCCCTGGGTGCGGAACAGTTCCAGCGCCGCATCGATCACAGCATCGCGGTCGGTCTTTCGGGTGGGCATGGGCGCAGGGGGCAGATGTATGTTACCAAACGTTCGTTTGATAAATTGGGACCGAGCCATTGCGCTGTCAAGTCACCAATGTAGAGATTATCGAAGCGCTGCATTGAGCGAATGCGCGGGCGCCTCGTTTCGGGTAACGTCCCCTCGCTCGGACTGTGGAGAGACGCTGGATGCTCACCAGACTCACCATTCGCAATTTCAAACGCTTCGGAGAGGTCGAGGTCGAGTTGGGGAATCCGGTCGTGTTCATCGGCCCGAACAATTCGGGAAAGACCTCGGCCATGCAGGCCCTGGCCCTGTGGGACATCGGCGTGAAACGGTGGAACGAGAAGCATGCGGGCAAGAGCGCGCCGGAAAAGCGCCCCGGCGTGACGGTCAACCGCAGGGACCTTTTTGCCATCCCCCATCCGAGCGCCAAACACCTGTGGCGCGCTCTCCATGTACGACACATACGGCAGGTTGACGATCGCCAACGTACCGACCCTGTGCGGATCGAGTTGATCGTGGAGGGCGTCGACCGGGACAACGCCTGGAAATGCGGTCTTGAACTCGACTACGCAAACGAGGAGTCGTTCTATTGCAGGCCACTCCGTCTCGTAGAAGGCAAGTCGCCGCGGCGAATGCCGGTGCCGAAAGAAGCGGGCGCGGCGCAAATCGCATTTCTTCCACCGATGTCCGGCCTTGCCGCGACGGAAACGAGGCTCGATCCGGGAGCCGTGAACGTTCGGGTCGGCGAAGGCCGAACATCGGAGGTTCTCCGCAATCTGTGTTTCCGTATCCTCGAGCGGAACCCCGAACAATGGGCGTCGCTGGTCGATCGAATCCGGGGGCTTTTTGGGGTAATGCTCGACCA
>FZLR01000266.1 GCA_900197615.1 Rhodospirillaceae bacterium Spongia-Bin9 | reverse complement strand
GTGCCGGTCCGCCCGCCGCGAGACTTGCCTGCGAAGACGTTCGAGATCGCGCTGCACGAACTCTCTGATGGATTCAAGCAGCACGACGTGTCCGACGGGATGGACCGGGATGCTGTCACGGTGGAACTGATCGGCGGAGACATGCCGAGGGAGACCGAACTCGAGTTCACCGACACCGGGGCAATGCAGCACGGAGACTACTACTATGTCCGCGTGGACCAATTGGACGGAGCCCGTGCCTACTCGTCGCCAGTCTGGGTGGGAGGGGAGCCGCGCCGTTGATTTCGCGCGAGCGGACGGAGAGGGTAGCGTCACTGCGGCCTCGAGCGAGTCACTGGGCCGGTCTGCCCTCGCTGTCGTAGTCTCGCGGTAGCCATGCATTCCCTCGCGCCATGCCTCGCGATCGTGGGCCCGACAGCCTCCGGCAAGAGCGACTTGGCGCTGGCACTCGCCACGCAATACGGGGGAGAGATCGTCAACTTCGACTCTGTCCAGGTCTACCGCCGGTTCGACATCGGCACGGCGAAGACTCCGCCCGAACAACGGAACGGTATCCGGCACCACTTGATCGATCATGTCGAGCCTGGCACCGATTACTCTGCCGGGGACTTTGCTCGCGATGCCAGAGCGCGCCTCGAGGACATGCGGAGCCGCGCCGTGCTGCCGGTCTTGGTGGGCGGTACCGGACTCTACTTGGAGGCCCTCCTCAAGGGGCTGTTTCGAGGCCCTTTGAGGAATCCCGATCTCCGTGAACGCTTGCGGCTTGCAGCCGAAAGCCACTCTGAAGGCTACCTGTGGCGCCTCTTGCAGAGACTTGATCGACATGCGGCGGGGGCAATCCACCGCAACGACTCCCCGAAGCTGGTGCGAGCAATCGAGGTGTGCCTTGCTGGGTCGCGCCCGATGACGGAGCAGTGGCGCGACCCAGGGGAGCCACTCACGGGATTCCAGGTTTTCCTGCTCGGCCTCGATCCTTGCCGGGAGGCTCTCTATGCCCGCATCGAGAGCCGGACCCGCCGGATGTTCGCGGAAGGCCTGGTTGAGGAGGTCCAGGGCCTTCTGAGCCTGGGAATCCCGAGAACCGCCAAGCCCTTCGGGGCGCTCGGCTACGCCCAGTGCCTACGCTACCTGGACGGGGAGTGCAGTCTGCACGAGGCGATCGAATCAACCTCGCTCCAGACGAGGCGCTACGCCAAGCGGCAGATGACCTGGTTCCGGCGCCGGACGCCCGGGGTCACCTGGCGGCAGGGCTTCGGCGACTCCGATGACACTGCCTCATCGGCTTTCGAGTCGGTCAGCGCCTGGCTCGGCGAGGGCCGGACACTCGCTCCGCCAACGGTGGCGGCGAGAGACTCCCCACGGAATCCGGAGTGAACCCGCGGCATGCCCCCCAGGGACGGGCTCGGGCCGCTCGAGGGAGCGCGCCATCTGGCGTAGCGATGAGCTGCCCTGCAACCCCTCAAGTCGCGACTCACGTGCGCCGTTTGCCATTGCCGCAGAAAGATCCATACGTTTTCCGGGCTCCGGCCTAGCGCTCTTGCGCTTGATCGCAATTGACGCTGGAGTTGCTGGTCCGCGCGTTGCCTGCCGGAAGCGCACCATACCCCGCATTTGGACGTAAGCGCGCCAAAGCACGTCGTTGCCTGGAAGCAGACGT
>FZLR01000236.1 GCA_900197615.1 Rhodospirillaceae bacterium Spongia-Bin9 | reverse complement strand
CGGCTTGACAATCCGGCGCGGGTAAATCAGTAAAATTCGAAAATAATCCGGTGGCCGACGGAATCTGCGGAGCGTCGGCCGCGCCCCGGGGACCGGGAAAATCGGCGTTTGCCGGGGTTGGGCCGGGATTGAGTCGAGCGGGCGGCACAAACCCGATGGACGAAATCGGGGGTTCGCTCCGATCGCGGGCGCGTCGTAGAACGCGTGGCCTGCTATTGGCATATTGGGGGAGATGCAGGGGTCAGCGCCTCGGGAGGGCGTATGGAAGATCGTCGCATTTCGTACAGTTCCGGTAATTTTTCTTCGATTGAGCGGGCGGAAGCCGGCATTCCGGATCGCTTTCCCGAAAGCGTTCCGGCGCGCAAAGCGCGGTCGGAGAGCGAAGCCGGGTCGACACCCGCCGAATCCGGAAAAATCGAAACCGTCCGCTATGCCGGTTCGAAGGCCCGGGATGCCGGTTCGAAGGACGGCAAGCCGGCATCGGCCGGCGATCGGATCGGGCGGACGGGCCGACGTTACGCCAGAATTCGGGATGTCGCCAACCTGGGCACAACGCCGGCGGACAAGCGCTCGGCCGCGGCAGGCGCCAGAGAGGCGGAGCACGCGCGAGCCATTCCCACTGCGCCGGATCCATCCAACCCCGACGGAATTCGAGACCCGGCAGACCGGCAAAATCCCGAAGCCGAAGACGGCGGTGGAACGGTTCCCGCGTCGACACCGGGCGATGCGGCTGCAGCCGGCGTCGCGGCGGCGCTGGACGCCATGGGTGCGGTCGGCCCCGGCGTCGACAGCGGGCGCGGCAAAGCCATGCCCGAAGAAATGCCGCCGGAAGTCGCCGATCTGGACGAAACGTCGGGCAAACGGCTCGATCTGGCCGAATTTGTAATCCAGGCGGCAGTTTCCGGCGACGACGACGGCGCCATCCTGACTCCCTGGGCGCCCGAGCCACCGGCCGAGACAGGAATTGGCGCCGCGGCGGCACGCGCCGATCGGCCCGGGGATACGACCGGCAAGTCCGCCTCCGACGCGAGGGCGGAAGACCCGCTGCAATTCGAGCCCGGCGCCGCTGGCGACGGGAGCAGGGTTGTGGATGGCGCCGGCGGCCCGCGCGCCGGCAACCGCCTTGCCGGCGGGCCCGGCAAAGACAATCGCAGGGCCGCCGCGGCTCCGGGCGCGGTCCGGGCCGGGGGCAATGCCGCCGACTACCGCAATGTCGGCCCGGACCTGCGCATACCGATCATCGAAGAGGAAGACATTGCGCGGGTCCGGGCCGCCTATGAAGATGCAATAGTCACCCCGGCCGTGGCGGAAGGCGAAGCCCGGCTCGAAGCCGACGCTGCGCTTGCCGCGGCTTCGGTCTCAACCGCACTGGACGGGATGCACGCGATCGGCGCGGCGACAAATCCGGCAGCGCCCTTCGATGCGGCGCCGGTCGTTCCAGATCCTGCCGGGCAGGCGGACGTTCGCCCGGCGCATTCCGCATTCGGCAAAGTCGGGCCCATTTCGACCGGCGGCGATCCGCCGGCCGGAAAACCGGCAGGGCCCGGCGCCGCCGCCCGCACTCCCGAGCCGCCGCCGGACCCGGCCCGAGCGGATCGTCCGGCTCATCGAAAGCCATCGGAAACCGCCAGGGGCAGGAAGCGGCAGGCGCGCCCGGCCGGCGCTGCCGGGAAAATCGACAAGGCCCGCGCCGACCGTTTGTGGAACCGGCTCGCCGCCGGACCGGACAGATTTGACGGCGATCGAAGAACGAATTTCCTCTGCGGTATAGCGATCGTCGCTGCTCTCGGCGCAGTTGCCTGGTATTTTGCCGGCCCGGTAACGATGAAGCCGACGCAGACCGTCGAAGCCGGCATGGCAGGTGCCACGCAACCGGGCAGCGGCGGCACGGCGGCGGTGGACGACGCCGGAAAAACGGCCGCCGCCGCCCGGCCCGTCAAAGCGCCGATCTACCGGCCCGTACGGAAAATCGAGCCGGCAACGCTGTCGGCGCTCGGCAACCTCGAATACCGGATAACGCCAGACACCGTCGATCGGGTGGTCAGGTCGGCCGGCGGCGACACATTCGGTGCGCTGTTGCTGCGTGCGGGAGTCGGCGCCGAGGACACTGTCCCCGCCGTCAACGCGCTGCGGAAGGTCTACGATCCGCGCACCCTGCCGATCGGCCTGGAACTCAAGGTGATTTTCGAGGCTCCCGGGATCGGAAAGCCCCGGTTCCTCGGCTACCGGTTCGATTCGTCCACGGACAGAATGGTACAGGTCGCCCGGCTGGCGACCGGCGGCTACGGCGCGAAGAAAGTCGAGAAGATCGTCACGCAGGTCTTCAGCCGGGTCGACGGGCAGATCGAGACCAGCCTGTTCGGCGCCGGCGTCAAGGCCGGCGTCCCGCCGCGAATCATGCTGCAGATGGTTCGCCTGTTCAGTTTTGCCGTGGATTTCCAGCGCGACCTGCACGGCGGCGAGAAATTCCACATTATGTACCGGTCGCAAATGGATGAGGCCGGCCGCATCGTCCGGCATGGCGACATCGTCTATGCATCGCTGACCGTCGGCGGGCGTACGCAGAAGCTGTTTCTGTACGAGCGCCCCAATAGCGGGGCGCAATATCTGAACGAGCGCGGCCAGGGCAACCGCCGGGTGCTGATGAAAACGCCGATCGACGGCGCCCGGTTGACGTCGCGGTTCGGCTATCGCAAGCATCCCCTCCTCGGCTTCACGAAGCTGCACGCCGGGGTGGACTTCGGCGCCCGCCCCGGCACCCCGATCCTTGCGGCGGGCAGCGGCACGATCGTCAAGATCGGCTGGTTCGGCGCCTTTGGCCGCTACATCCGTATCCGGCACGGCAGCATCTACGAAACCGCCTACGCCCATATGAGCCGCTTCCGGCGCGGCCTCAGGGTCGGTTCGAGGGTCAAGCAGGGAGAGACCATCGGCTATGTCGGGAGCAGCGGGCGTTCGACCGGCCCGCACCTGCACTACGAAGTGATCAGGAACGGCCGCCAGGTGAACCCGATGAAAATCGCCTTGCCCTCGCGCAAGAATCTCAAAGGCCGGGAATTGAAGCGGTTCCTCGCTCACCGAAAAGAGGTCGACGCCCGCTTTGCCGCCCTGGGCAAGGCGAACGAACGGCAGCGGCAAGGGTCGGTGCAGGCC
>FZLR01000237.1 GCA_900197615.1 Rhodospirillaceae bacterium Spongia-Bin9 | reverse complement strand
GACCAGATCTGGTTCGTGCGCGTGCTTCCGCCGCCGCATCCCTTGTTCCGCCGGCATATCGTGTTCATCACGCCTTACGTCATCCGGGACTGGCCTGAAGCGGCCTTCGTCGACTATCTGGAGCGCGAGATCGCACGGATGAAGGCGCAGAAAAGATCGCCCCGGACGGACGACCTGCACGGTCATCTGATGAAGTACGGTCCGGAGCCGAATCACTGGAACGAATACATCCACTGCGCTTATGCAGGTCATCAGCGCGAAGCGATCTTTCTGACCGGCATCCCGGACATCCGGGAAAGCCTTCCCCATGCCTCGGCTTACCGATGAGAGGCGGTGCTGTGCCGGTTGACCCCTCCGGGGTGCATGCGACGGGTCACCGATTGAGTGCGGGCCCGCAGCGAGAAAGGTGCGTGCGGCATCGCCGGGACGGCGGCCGGATTCAGCCGCGGTCCGGTGGGAGGCAATTCGTCCCCCACCGACAACAGGCCTCGGGATACGGCTGCGGCACCGGGCGCCGCCCGCCACGCGGGATCCGATGGCGAAACCCGGCAGGGCCGCTATTGGGGCGAAAGGGGACGGAAGTGCCGCTGCCGGGATCGAAAGGGCGCGGCGTTCGTGCTATCCGTGGGGTCGGCCCAGGCTATGGTCTATCGGGCGAAACGGGCGTTCGGCCAAAGGTGACAACGCAGGGAGAGAGCGGGTGAACAAGTCGGAGATCGCCGGTCATGTGGCCAACCGTACCAGAGTCGGCAGGTGGGCGGCCGGAGAGGCCGTGGATGCGGTATTTGCAGTTATTGCGGAGGCTCTGGCCAGGGGCGAGGATGTGCGGATCGCCGGCTTCGGGACCTTCGGCACCAGAAACCGGCCCGCTCGCACGGGGCGCAATCCGAGGACCGGCGAGAGCCTGAACATCGCCGCTTCGACCGCACCGACGTTCAAGCCCGGCAAGCCATTGAAGGATGCCGTGAACGCGGAGAGTGCGTCGTGAGTCGGCTACACCCGGGCTCCATGACAGCCGAGGACATGGATGCCCCCGAGGTTGAAACCGACCGGTTGCTATCCGATGACGGTCACCGCCGAGGTCGAGTACCGAGCTTACCGCAAGGTCAGCCAATGCGCGGGTTTGGCTTCTCGCAACCTGCCCACCGGGTGCGAAGCTCGCATATCAGGCAAGAATATCGTCAACAATGGGAGTGTCTTGTAAACAGAATAGTAGGCAGTACCGGCGAAGATATGGCAAATTCGTGTGATATATGTCGCACTGGCTGTCGCGGTGCGGCGATTTCGGTGAAACCACGGTCGTCGGCCACTGTTTTGATGTATTGGCATGACGCGATAGAACGTATGTCATAGATGAACTACTATAATGTTTGTGCTGACCGAGAGCTGCGACGATGAAACATGAATTTCTAGTTACGGGATTCACTTGTATTGTACGAACGATTTACTGGATGAATATTGTTGAATACGTGAAACTTCTTTCAGTTTGCGTTTTATCAGTTGTCGTGTCGCGTGAATTAACTTCAGAAGACAAGAGAGCAGCTGCCGGTATAGGTATAGACTTATACCAAGTCGCGAAATTCAGCGTTATTTTGTTGCTGCTTGCGTATGGCATTGGAGACATATGGGCGGAATATATCACCTATTATTTGATATCGTCAAATGCATTCACCTACTTCTACTACCACGCTTGGGGAAGCCAATATAGTCAAAGAAACGATCTTGAAGGCCAGAGGCGCAGATTGCTAAATTTCTTGTTGGCGATAACTTTCTACATTCTTTGCTACGCATATTTGTATCAAGTGCATTTTGTCCAGTATATTACATGGCCGGAAGAGCAAGCAGATACTACAAATGCCCTATACCTTAGTGTTGCAAACGCCTTCACGTTGACTTACGGTGGATTTGCGCCTAAAGCACAAATTGCGCGGATGTTGTTTATGACGGAATTGATTAATACGTTCTTTTTCTTCACAATCCTAGTATCGAATTCCGTCCCGTCTATCGGCAGAAAGGAGTGACCCCATGTCTTACCGTAACAAGACATATGTAGCGTTTAATGCTGACTATCCTCCTGGCAAGGGGGACTTGCGATATTACCGCCTAATGGAGGCATGGAAGAGTAATGATAATATAGATTTCAATTTTCACAATGCGCATGACCTCAACAACTTGACGAATAGAGCGTCGGACGAGCAAATTTACAAAAAGCTTCGAGAAAGAATGAAAAATACAAAACAGTTGATTGTGCTGGTCGGAACGCACACGAAGAACATGTACAAGTTTGTTCGATGGGAAATTGAAATTGCAATGGATATGGATATTCCGATAATTGCTGTCAACTTGGACAACGAAAACAAGAGCACCGCCAAGACACCGCCGATTCTAAAGAATAATGCGTATTTTGTGAATGTTCCATTTGAAGCAAGAAAGATACAGTATGCGTTGGATATGTTCCCCAGTGAATACCATAAGAACAAAGATGATGCACCTTCCGATAGGCATTACGATTGGAGTAAGCATAAGATTTAGAGTGGGAAGCGGAGGTCGCATGGATGGGAGTTTTGTTTGAGGTCGGTGAGCGAGCAAGCGATGTAGAGCAGTTTGTGGTGATGAAGTCGTTTGTGGACTGCCGGTCCGAGAAACATCCGACTGTGAGGGTCCACAAAGATTTGAGTGTACGACAATTCGGATCTATCAGGTTTCGCAACGGAGATGGGAAAGTCCCGCTCCTGGAGGGAAGAGGTGAAGTTCACGCACTATAAGCTCGGTCATGTGGTCGGCGGTACCGTGGTCGAAGTGACGCTCAGAGGGAGCGCGGCGAACGTACGGCTCATGGACCAGTCAAATTTCAGCCACTACAAGGCCCGGCGCCGCCACCGATATCACGGGGGCTTGGCCAAGAAGTCCCCGGTGCGGCTGCGAGTGCCACATTCTGGGACGTGGCACGTCACTGTGGACATGCAGGGTCTGCGCGGGACGGTCCGATCCGGTATGCGTGTGATACCGCCGGAGGCGTTGAAGCCATTGCCGACAATCAACGAAGGATCGCTGCGGGACACCCCGTCGTTAGTGCGTAATGTCACCAACGAGCACGCCCCGGCAGTCGGCG
>FZLR01000241.1 GCA_900197615.1 Rhodospirillaceae bacterium Spongia-Bin9 | reverse complement strand
GTGGCAGGCCATGGAGGGGGGGAGGGCGGTGGGCCCCGGCCCCTTTTCGATCTATCCGCGCGGCAGCGCCGGGGACGCCGCTCTCGCCTCGTCCCTGATCGGCAGCGCGTACACCGTCGGCCGGGTCGGCGTGGCCGCGCAGGTACTGGCCCAGAACAAGGCGCCGACCGGCGCCTATCGCGGGGTTGGCCAACCCGTCGCAATGGCGGTGACGGAGATGCTGATCGACGATGCGGCGCACCGGCTCGGCCTCGATCCGCTGGATCTGCGCCGGCGCAACTATCCGGCCGACGGCATCCCGTTTACCGGCGCCGGAGGCGTGCGCGCCGATGCGCTGTCGTTGCACGCCTGCCTCGACCGGCTGGAAACCCTGATGGACTATCCGGCCCTGCGCACCGCCCAGGCGGCGGCCCGCGCGGCCGGGCGGATCGAGGGCATCGGCGTGGCCACGCTGGTCGAGCTGACCGCGCCCGGCGCCGGCATCTACGGCGCGCAGGAGGTCGATGTCACCGCCGAGGATACCGCCACTGTGGCGCTGCTGCCGTCCGGCACCGTGCGGGTCCAGGCCGGCTGCACCGACCAAGGCCAGGGCACGCTCACCGGCGTCGGCCAGCTCGTGGCGGCGCGCCTGGGACTTCGGCCCGAAGATGTCGCGGTGGCGGCCGGCGACAGCGCCGGGCCGATCGGCGGCGGCGCCTGGGCCTCGCGCGGCCTGGCGATCGGCGGGACGGCGGCCTGGCGGGCGGCGGATGCCGTGGCCGCACGTCTGCTGGATATTGCCGCGACACTGCTGCAGGAGGACGCCGCGAGCCTGTCGCTCGCCGATGGCCATGTCGTCGACCGGCGCGGCGCGGCGCGGCTTGCCGTGGCGGAGGTCGCGAAGATCGCCCACTACCGCCAGCATCAGCTGCCGCCGGAGGTCTCGACCGATCTCAGCGCGAGCCGCAGCTTCGTGCCCAAGTCGACGCCATATTACACGGCCAACGGCATCCAGGCCTGCCATCTCGCCATCGATCCGGAGACCGGCGCCATCGAGCTGCTGAACCACTGGGTGGTCGAGGATTGCGGCCGCGTCGTCAATCCGGCGCTGGTCGACGGCCAGATCGTCGGCGGCGTGGTCCAGGGCCTGGGCGCGGCATTGATGGAGCGCTGCGTCTACGACTGCGACGGCAACCTGCTGACCGGCTCGCTGATGGACTATGCCCTGCCGCGCGCCGGCTGGGTGCCGCCCATCCATATCGATCACGTCGAGACCCCGCAGCCCGGCACCGAAACGGGTGTCAAGGGCGCCGGCGAGGCCGGCATCGTCGGCGCCATCGCCGCCGTCTGGTGCGCCGTCAACGACGCCCTGCGCCCGCTCGGCGCGCAGGCGACGGTGCAGCCGTTCACGGCGGAGAGGATGTTGCGGGCATTGCGGGGGGAGTAGACGGTAAGGCTGGCGCCACTCCTCGGTTTATCGGTTTGTCCCAGACGTCCGGCAGGTCGTTCCTGTACCTGAACGAATACGGGACATCGCCGAGGTTCTTGACCCGAGCGAAGCCGAGCTCGGCAGCTCCTTCTTCTAACGCCTCCCGCGCGAACTCGAACTCGGTCGAGCCATCCCTATAGCGATCGAAGAAGATCTTCTGGATCAGCGCCTGGTATCTGTTGAGGTTCTTAGGCATACGCCGGCTGCCCGCCGAGGCGCTCGCGTTCTATGTCGATCTGTTTGCGCTTCCTGGCGCCGCTTTTCCTGTCGCGGCGGCTGGGCGGCGCGTCCACTCCGAAATGTGCGGCGGCGCCGGAAAGATCGAGCGATAGAAGCGCTGCGTCGCCCAGTGCGATCGCGCGCGACGTTCGGGCCGGAACGATACCCAAAGATTCGATAATGCTGCCCGCTATCGCTCTTCCGAGCGGCGGCGGCACGGCGTTGCCGATCTGGCGCGCACCGTGCCACTTGGTTGCATTGAAGCGGAACCAGTCCGGGAAACCGTGCAACCGGGCCATCTCGCGCACGGTGATACAGCGATCGTAGCGGTAGTGAATCGGGCGCGGGCTGGTGAACGCCCCGCGCGCGCCGTCGGTGCCGGCGCGCAGGGTATTCGAGACGCCGGCAGCCGCGAGTTTGAAGAACCTGCTGATCGGTTCGACGGAGCCCGGTTCCGTAGCCCGAAACCGGTTGCGGGAAATGGGAGTGTGTCCGGTGCGGGCGCTGGATGTCAGGAGCGCAGGGTTCCATTCGCGGACATGGCCGTAGTGCCACGCCTCATTGGCAAGACATCGCAAAGCGGTTGCGTAGGCGGAAGGCTCGCCGAAACCGGCCGGCTCAACGCAGTCGGAATCGATCAGCATATCGAAGGCTTCGGCGTCGGGAATATCCCCGAGCGCGTCGGCGCAGGTCGGCCCGTCGGGCAGGTCGTCTATCCGATTTCGCCCGCCGGCGATGTTGGTTGTCGGGTTGGGATAGTCGGGCAATCGTTCGCCCTTGCGGGCGCCGAGCAGGATCAGGCGCTCGCGATGTTGCGGCGTGCCGAAGTGGCCCGCGTTCAGGACCCGCCACGGTATCCGCACATCGTAACCGGCGTCCGAAAATTCCGTCACGAGTTCGTCGAGAAACGCGCGATGCCGGCCGACCGTGAGCCCCTTCACATTCTCGAAGACGAATGTCCGCGCGCCGAGTTCGGCGACGAGGCGAACGAATTCGCGCACCAGCCGGTTGCGCGGGTCGTCGAGAATACGATGGCCGATCAGGGAAAAGCCCTGGCACGGGGCGCCGCCGAACACGCAATCGACCGGCCGATAGCCGATACCCGCGGCCTCGACGATCACGGCGGCGCTCAGGCCTTCGACCGACCGGGGGACGATGGCCGTGCGCGGGAAATTGAATTTGTGGACCGCGCAATGCACCGGATCGATCTCTACGGC
>FZLR01000251.1 GCA_900197615.1 Rhodospirillaceae bacterium Spongia-Bin9 | reverse complement strand
GTCGGTCTCGCCCCTTCGGCATCGGCGGTACAGACCCTGGCTGCGGAGTCGGGAATCGAGAGCGAGACCTTGCAGCGGTTTCTCGCGAGGAACGCGGGCGTTGCCGAGGGGCGCCTCACGAGGAAGGGCGCCAGGGAAATGCGCGCCGCATTCGTGAAGACGGTGCTGGTGATCGACGAAGGGTCCCTCGCTTCCACGGTCCAGGCGAGAGACCTGCTCAGGATCGCGAGCGAGCTTCGCATTCCCAAGCTGGTGCTGGTGGGCGACGCGAAGCAGCTGGAGGCGGTGGATGCCGGAAAGCCGTTCGCGCAGTTGCAGCAGGCGGGCATGAAGACGGCCGTCATGGACGAGATCCTGCGCCAGCGCGATCCGGACCTGAAGGCCGCCGTCGAGGCGAGCCTCGCGGGAGATATCGGCAAGGCGTTCGAAAAGCTCGGCTCCAATGTCGCCGAAGTAAAACCCGACAACGTCGCCGGGGCGGTCGCCGCGCGCTGGCTTGCGCTCTCCCCGGAGGAGCGCGCGCGTACCGGGGTGATCGCGCCGAGCCACGCGCTTCGCGAGGGGATCAACGCGCACATCCGCGAACGGCTCGCCCGCGAGGGCGGCATCTCGGGACCGGCGATGGAGACGGAACGGCTGGTCTCGAAGGGCTATACGAACGCGGAGAAGGCGATCGGCTCCAACTACGCGCCGGGCGACGTGGTGGCCTACCACCGCCCCTACAAGCGTCTCGGCGTGGAGAAGGGCGATGAGCGCCGCGTCGCGGGTGTCGATCACCGCAGGCGGATCGTCCATCTCGAAGGCCCGGACGGCAAGACCGTTGCCTGGAAGCCCTCGCAGGTCGGCGCCCGCAAGGGAGGCACCGAGGTCTATCGCAGCGAAGCGATCGAGCTTCGGGCCGGCGACCGCATCCGCTGGACGCGCAACGATGCCGGGCTGAAGCTCGTGAACAGCGGTTCCGCCCAGGTCACCGGCGTCCGCGACCGGCGGGTCTCGTTTCGTCTGGAGGACGGCCGGACGATCGAGCTCGGCGGTTCCGATCCCCAGCTTCGGCATCTCGACCACGCCTGGGCCTCGACCGTGCACGCGTTCCAGGGACGCACGGTCGATAACGTGATTGCCGCGATGGAGGCGAATCATCCGAACCTCACGACGGCCAAGGCCTTCTACGTCGAGATTTCCCGTGCCCGCGACCGGGCCGAACTGGTCACCGACGATGCGGCGGCGCTGAAGGAGCGCCTCGAAGCGGTGACCGGGGAGCGTATTTCGGCCCTGGAAGGGATCGGTGAAAGCGTCCGGCGCGAACATGGCAAGGACGTAAGTGCGTCCCTCGACAAGGAACGGCCGGAAGCCGGTTCCACCGCTCCGTCCTCGCCCGACCGGGAAATCGGCAGGGAGTCGCCCGAACGGAAGGCGCCCGAGCCCGAGCCGCCGGCTCGAGGCAAGCGGATCGAGATGGAGATGGGCATGTAGAAGAGGGCCGCGCCGCCGTGGGCTTAGGCCCACCACGGAGGCTGCGGCGGAGCCCGGAATGTGACGCGGGAGAGAGCCGGGGGTTACCTGAAACTGCTACGGAGGAGACATGCGATGGGTCGGAAGCGATCCAACGATTCAAAAAATACCGACACAAAAGCGAAGCGGTCGGCGCACACGATCCGGTTTCTCGACCCGGAATGGGAAAACGTCGAAGCGTTCGCGGAGGTGCGCGGGCTCGCGCCAGCCGAGTTTGTCCGGTTCGCCACGCTCAACGCAATAGCGGACGGGGGCGCCTCGGTCGCCGGGCTGGCTCCGCTCATTCAGACGACATTCCGCGCCACTCATATTCTGGCATCGAGACTGCGCGACGAAATGCTCGGGGCCGGCGAACAGGAAGTGCTCGATGAGATGATCGCCGCGGCCCGTGGTTTGCAGGCTGACTTGATCGATTCCGCACAGGATTGACGGCCCACAAGGCGAACTATTGGGCGCTGCGGATTGCGGCCGCTTCTCGATTTGCTACAGTTGGTGACAATGCAGAAACCCGCTTTATCTGGCTGCGGATTGCGGCCGCTTCTCGATTTGCTACAGTCGCAAGCAAACACGGTATTGTCACTCGCACCTGCTGCGGATTGCGGCCGCTTCTCGATTTGCTACAGTCTTGAATAGGCAATCGTGTTCTGCATCTACGCTGCGGATTGCGGCCGCTTCTCGATTTGCTACAGTCAGTTCGGCGCTCGGCAGAGGCAGGGGGCGG
>FZLR01000252.1 GCA_900197615.1 Rhodospirillaceae bacterium Spongia-Bin9 | reverse complement strand
GAAGAGCGAATCGCAACCTATGGTAGCGCGCGCCGCGGAAGGGCTGATCTGGCTTGCCTTCGCGGCGCTCGCTTTTTCTCTGACTTACGAGTTCGACCAGCCTTTGCGCGGCTACGCCCTGGGCGCGACGACCTGGCCTCGGGCGATCGTTCTGATGATCGGGCTCGGGGCCCTGGGCCTGCTGATTTCCCGGCTGCTGAACATCGGCGGCGAAGCGGACCGACGCGCCGATCTCGACAGTTCCTTCGACACGGAGGGGGAGGCGACGCCGTCGCACGCCGCCTCAACGGCCGAATTCTGGCGCCAGGCGCTGGAGCCGAAGCGGCTGCTGACCTTCGGCCTGCCGCTGGTCTATGTCGTTGCCATGCACCGCTTCGGGTTCCTTTTCGTCTCGCCCGTTTTCCTGCTCGCCTACATGGTGCTCTTCGGCTACCGCAAATGGCGCGTGCTGATCGCCGTCAACCTTGCCATCTACGCTGTTGTCCTGCTGGTCTTCGTGCGCCTGCTCTACACCCATTTTCCGCCCGGCCTCGGCGTGTTTCACAGCCTGACCGGCCGGTTCGTCGATTTCATTCAATAGGCGGGAAAGCGGGCGGTGGAGAATTTCCTTCTTGGCACCTATCAGCTCATCAGCGATCCCACCGCGCTGCTTCTCTTCGCTTCTGCGCTAATCGCCGGACTGGTGTTCGGCTCGGTGCCGGGCCTCAGTTCCATGACCCTGGCGGCGATCTTCCTGCCATTCTCGGTGTTCCTGCCGTCGGAGCATGCCATCCTGTTCTACGGCGTCATCTATGTGTCCGGAGTCTATGGCGGCGCCACGACGGCGATCCTGTTCAATATCCCGGGATCGGTGGAAAACACGCCGACCACCTTCGACGGCCATCCGATGGTCAAGAAAGGTCAGGCAGGCCGGGCCGTCGGGCTGGCGATTACGGCGTCGGCGATCGGCGGGACGATTTCATGCGTCGTCATGATGATCGGCACGGCGCCGATCGCGCGCTGGGCGATTTCCGCGATCAGCCCGATCGAGAAGTTCGCCATAGTTTTCTTCGCCCTTGCCGTCGTTGCCGGAATCGGGCGTGGCTCGTTCTGGAAGCGCTGGATTTCGCTGTTCTTCGGCCTGTGGATCGGCACCATCGGCACCGATCCGGTCGGTGGGCTCGGCCGCTTCGCCTTCGGCGACTACTATGTGATGACCGGCATCAACTTCACGGTGCTGATCGTCGGTTTTTTCGCGGTTTCCGAGGTGTTCGTCCAGGGCGAGCGACTGGTCAGAGGCACCTACAAGGCGCCGAGGGTCTCGGTAGATTTCCCGCGTTTCGCCGAATTCTGGCGATTGAAGATCGCGATCCTGCGCTCGTCCGTCATCGGCTTCGCCTGCGGCGTGCTGCCCGGCGTCGGCGCCGCGCTGGCGTCGTTCCTGTCCTATAGCGAGGCCGTCCGGTGGTCCAAACATCCGGAACGGTTCGGCACCGGGGAGCCCGAAGGCATCGTCGCGGCCGAGACCGCGAACAACTCGGCGACCGGCGGCGCCATGGTGCCCCTGCTGGCGCTCGGGCTGCCCGGCGGCGGCTTCACGGCGATCATGATCGGCGTGCTGACCTTGCACGACCTGACGCCCGGCCCGCTGGTCATGATCCAGCACAAGGCGCTGGTCTGGGTGCTGTTCTGCGGCATGTTCTGGGCCAGCATCGCCATTCTGGTACTCGGCCTGATCGAGACGCGCATGATCGTCAACCTGCTGCGCATCCCGTTCGCCATTCTCGGCCCGGCGATCATCTTCTTTTCGACCATCGGCGCCTTCTCGCTGCGCAACAATATCCTCGATGTCTGGACGATCTTTGTGGCCGGCATCCTGGGTTATGTGCTGCGGCGCTACGGCTATTCGCTGCCGGCGATCGTGATGGGGGTCATACTGGGTCAGATCGGCGAAGAGGCCTTCTACCAGTCGATGGTCCTGATGGACTACCGGCTGCTCGGCTTCTTCGACTATCCCACAGCCGCGGTGTTTCTGCTTCTCGGGGCCGCCACGATCGCAGCGCATCTGATCCGGACCGCCCGCCGCAGTCGCGTTCGTACCGACCGATAACCTGAACGCCACAGGTTCAAATCCTACCCCCGCTACCACCGAGACCGACATTCCGCCTCGCGGGGTGTCGGTTCCGGTCCCTTTCCTTCCCGTCCCGCTCCCGGCCCATTCGAGGATTGTGCCGAGGTCGCCATGGAG
>FZLR01000254.1 GCA_900197615.1 Rhodospirillaceae bacterium Spongia-Bin9 | reverse complement strand
ACCTGTTCCAGGTCGATACGCTCATCTACGAACCGGAGACCGGCAGCGTTACGGTGGTCGGGGCCGGCTCGGCCGCCGGCGGGGAGCAGCCGTCCGACGCCGCCCAGGCGGAATGACGCGAGAAGGTTGCGCGAACGCCGTTAGTGAATCCCGACATTCCCCGCGCTCCGGACTCGACTCCGTCTCTGCCTTCGGTGAAACTGCACATTACGGAATCGTGAAATCGGAACGGGAAACGCAGCGCATGACGAACGGGGAGGCAGTCCGGGCATGGGGACACTGATCGATATCGAACAGGCGCGCGCGTCCCGGCGCGCAGCCGGCCATCGGCCTCCGGCATCCGGGACGCGCCATCCATCCCCCTCCCCCGCTACACGGCATCCGCCCGCATCCCGCCACACCTTCTTCAGCCGGTCCGAACTCTGCAAACTGCTCAGCCTCTACAGCCGCCGCGTCGTCAACGGCGAATGGCGCGACTACGCCATCGACCACGACGCGACCCAGGCGACCGTCTCCTTCTACCGCAACGCGGCCGAGCATCCGGAATTCGCCATCACCAAGACGGCGGCGCACAAGGACCGGCCGGGCCAGTTCGTGCTAAAATCGGGTCCGCAGCGGATCGCGCAGTCGCCGTCGCTCGAGGAGGTGATCGGCGCGGTCGAGCGACAGCCGCGCCTGGTCTGGTCGTCGGCGGGCTGAGCGGCCCGCGCGCGCCCTGCCCCGGCATGCGGCGGCTCCGGCCATGACGGACGCCTGGATCGTCGGCGCCAGCTCGACCCGGTTCGAGCGCGCGCCGCACAAGAGCACCCGCGATCTCGCCCGCGAAGCCTATTGCGCTGCGCTCGCCGATGCCGGCATGGAGGCCGGCGATGCCATCGAATTCGGCTGGTTCTCCAACTGCGGCATGTGGGTCGACGGCCAGGCCTCGATCCGCGGCCAGGTGTTGTTCACCCCGCTGGTGCGCGACGGCCTGTTCCCGGAGCGCGTGCCGATGGTCAATGTCGAAGGCGGCTGTGCCTCGGCCCAGATGGCATTGCACGGCGCGTGGAAGGACATCCTCTCCGGCCAGTGCGGCCTCAGCCTCGCCATCGGCGTCGAGAAGCTGTTTAACCCGCAGGCGCCGGAAGACACGATGGCGGTCTACGAGGCCGGGATCGACCGGCTGACGCCCGAAGAATGGCAGCGCTACTATGCCGAGGCCGGCGAAGAGGCCGGCAAGCCGTTCGAGGAAGGGCCGGACCGCACGGTGTTCATGGACACCTACGCCATGCAAGCCTGCTATCACATGAAGGTCCACGGCACGACCCAGCGCCAGATCGCGGAGGGCGCGGCCAAGAACCACCGCAACGGCGCGCTCAACGAGAAGGCTCAATACAGCTTCGACCTCACGGTCGACGACGTGCTGAACGACCGGCCGGTCAGCTGGCCCCTGACCCGCGCCATGTGCTCGCCGGTCGGCGACGGCGCCGCGGCGGTGCTGGTCTGCTCGGAGGATTTCCTGCGCGGCCAGCCGGCGGAGGTGCAGGACCGCGCGATCCGCATCCGGGCCTGCGAGCTGGCCGGCGGCAAATACCGGCGGCTCGACGAGCCCGGCCTGTCGCATTTCGCGGCGCAGAAAGCCTACGCCCGCGCCGGCGTCGGTCCGCAGGATATCGACGTCGCCGAATTGCACGACGCGACCTCCTTCTGCGAAGTCTACCAGGCCGAGATGATGGGCTTCGCCGAGATCGGCCGGGGCGGCGAACTGGTCGAGAGCGGCGAGACGGCGATCGGCGGGCGGATTCCGGTCAACACCTCGGGCGGTCTGGTCTCCAAGGGCCATCCGGTCGGCGCGACCGGCCTGTCGATGATCTACGAACTGGCCCGGCAGTTGCGCGGCGAGGCCGGCGCCCGCCAGGTCGAGGGCGCGACCCTCGCCCTGTCCGAAAACGGCGGCGGCGTCATCGGCTTCGACGAAGCCGCCTGCGCCGTGACCATCCTGGAGCGCGCAGGGTAGCGGGATCTGGGGCCGATCTACAGCGATTCGCCGCCACAACGCTTGTACACGACCGTCCTTTCGACAGAAGCGGCGCAGCCGCGTAGCGGAGAAATCTGCATCTTGTCGTGCGTCGGACCGTGCGCTGCATTTCGGCTTCGGCCGAACGCAGGGTAGATTTCTCCACTCCGCGCCCCTACGT
>FZLR01000255.1 GCA_900197615.1 Rhodospirillaceae bacterium Spongia-Bin9 | reverse complement strand
GGCCTAGGGAAAATGCAGGATCTTGGTCTCCTGATAATCCTCCAGCCCCCAGATGCCGCCTTCGCGGCCGACGCCGGATTGCTTGTAGCCGCCGAACGGCGAGCCGTATCGATAAACGCCGCCATTGATATGGACCGCGCCGGCGCGCAGGCGCGACGCGACGCGTTCGGCCCGTTCCGGATCGCCGGTCTGGACGAAGGCGGCGAGACCGTAGGGCGTATCGTTGGCGATGGCGATGGCCTCTTCCTCGTCGTCGAACGGCATCATCGCCAGCACCGGGCCGAAAATTTCCCGGCGCGCGATCGTCATGTCGTTGCGCACGTCGCAGAACACCGTCGGCCGGACATACCAGCCGGTCTCCAGGCCGTCGGGCCGGCCGGGTCCGCCGGTCAGCAGCGTCGCGCCTTCCTCGATCCCCTCGCGGATCAGCGCCTGGACGCGGTCGAACTGGATCCGGTCGAACAGTGGGCCGAGGCGCTCGCCCTCCTCGTTGGGATCGCCGACGACCACCGCTTCCGCCGCAGCCCTTGCAATGGCCTTCGCCTCCTCGTAGCAGCCGCGCTCGACCAGCAACCGGGTCGGCGCATCGCAGGACTGGCCGGTGTTGTAGAAGCACTCCATCACCGAGTTCGTCACCCTGGCTTCGAGGTCGCAGTCGCCGAACACCAGGTTGGGCGACTTGCCGCCCAGCTCCAGCGTCACCCGCTTGACGCTATCCGCAGCGTCCTTGGTGACGGCGATGCCGGCGCGTGTCGACCCCGTGAACGACATCATCTGGACGTCCGGATGGCGCGACAGGGCGGCGCCGACGACGGGGCCTTCGCCGTGGACGAGGTTGAACGCGCCGGGCGGGAAGCCGGCAGCCCGGATAATTTCGGTATAGACGACCGCTGACAGCGGCGTGTGCTCCGACGGCTTGAGAATGCAAGTGCAGCCGGCCGCGAGCGCCGGAATGACCTTGAGGGCGATCTGGTAGATCGGCCAGTTCCACGGCGTGATCAGGCCGCAGACCCCGATCGGCTCGCGCACCAGGATTTCGCCGTTCGGCAGTTCCTCCCGTTCTTCCTGCTGTTCCAGGGCCTCTACGAAGGCCCGGAGATGGCCGACCGCCCCATCGGCCTGCGCTTCCCGCGACATGGTGATCGGCGCGCCCATCTCCGCGGTCATCGCCTGGGCGAGGTCCTCCAGCCGGGCTTCGGATGCCTCCAGCAGGCGATGCAGGAACGCCAGGCGCTCCTCTTTGGTCGTCCTCGAATAAGTCTCGAATGCGGCGGCGGCGGCCGCGACAGCCCGGTCGACATCGGCCTCGTTGCCGAGGACAATCGTACCGATCCGCGCTTCGGTAGCCGGATTCAGGACGGGAAATTCCGTCTTGCTGTCCGGCTCCACCCATTCGCCGCCGATAAAGAAGGCGCGCAGGTCGCGTTCCGTCATCCGGCTTCCTCCCGTCCGTCCGTTGCGCCATTGGGCGATGGCAAGAAATACACGATCCGCCCGTCGCGAGATATGCGGCCGATCCCTATAGTGAACCCAGCGAACCTTTAGCCCGGAACGCGGCGCATGTTACAGTCCGGGCCGATTCGCCCGCCGCCTTGCCGGCGCGAACCGAAACCGAGGCATTGGGAGACAGATATGACGCGCATTCCCGTCGATCCGGAACTGCCCCGGGTCTATGGCCTGGACCATTCGGCCTATCGCTGCCGCGATGCCGAGGAAACCCGCGCCTTCTACGAGGACATTTGCGGGTTTCCGTGCACGCTGGCGCTCCATATCGACCGGCATCCCACGACCGGCGAGGACGTGAATTATCTGCACATCTTCTTCGAGATTTCCCGCGAGAAGGAAGGGATGCCGGAGAACATCGCCTTTTTCGAGGTCACCGACCGCGTGGACGACGATCCGGACGAACTGTACAAGACCCGCTGGGGCATGGACCTGCATTTCGCCATGCGCGTGGCCGACTATCCGGCGCTCGACGTCTGGAAAGAGAAGCTCGTAGAGAAAGGCGTGCCGGTGGAAGGGCCGATCGACCACGGCATCTTCAGCTCGATCTATTTCCACGACCCGAACGGCTACCGCCTGGAATTCTGCGCCAAGGACGCGGCAGCCGCCCGCGCGACGGCTGCCGAGAGCGCCCAGACACGCGAAAACC
>FZLR01000256.1 GCA_900197615.1 Rhodospirillaceae bacterium Spongia-Bin9 | reverse complement strand
AAGGCCCAAAAACACCGACATAACAAAATTTCTTAGAAATCAGATTATAGCCTTGCCGAGCCGATTCTAATTTAACAAGTGGCATCGTCGCTGTTATGAGAGGTTCAACACCACTCGGATAATTTCGAATGGAGTAGTAGATATCGTAGGCATCTTTAGGTTTATCTCGACCACTAATAGCGTAACCCTTCATAGCTAGTAGTGCGGGAATAGATGCGACAGTAACGGAAACACGATTTTTTCTACCATCAGGCATTTCACCGTCCACATCGACCAATTGATTAAATCTTAAAGCAAGGTCGGCGCCGTAAGCACGTATCACTCTGAAATCATCAACATAAACAGGCACATTCTTTGTAATTTCCACATCGTGCGGCATAAGAAATTCGACGACTACGCCAATTGGGGGGCCGTCATCGCGCGCCGGAACGGTGCGTACCAATTGAAACTTCTTCGAATCACTTCGCTTCTTGTAGCCTTGCCCCATAAGGGTTTCGACCAGTCGGGCATATTTGCCGTCTCCCAAAGCCTCAGCGTCGAGAACAAGGTCTACATCACCGGTACCGATGTGTGGCATGTCGGTATTGTTCAGCAGAAGCCACGGGACAGCACCTCCAATCACAGCGAAGTTGCTTTCGAAGTTCCCTAAAACCTGACGAATCTCGATCAGGACCGATTTAATCGCTGCAGTCGTACGGTTATCGTAATCGTTAGCGGATTGAGATTCATTCACAGCCACGGGAAATACTCCTCAGCCAAGAGTTCGGCAGCTTCACGTTCGCGGTCGTTTCCATTCCACAGGTCGAGATATGTGATGATTGGGCTGGTACAATAAATTCCCCGAGATGGCTCAATAGCATCTTCAAACAGACTTTCATCTAACGGGATGCGCAGAATAACGTTAGCTCCCTTTGTTGTAGTTTTCAGTTTTAATGTTTCTCGAAGGAGTTCTGCACCTTGATCGTCCGCATAATACCAATTTGTCCCATCCCGAATGTACGGAGCAAGCCAACTTGCAGCAGAATTGAGTGAGTAAATTAGGCGTGGCCATGGCGGATTCGGATTGAGTAATCCCAACAAACTGTCATCGAGTTGTTTTCCGTGAAGATGCGTGTATCCGGTGACACGTCGACCAACCGGCCGGCGATAGTTCTCCCGCCAGTTTTTTACGAGTGAATCTGGCCGGACTAAGACGATGCCTTCCTTTCCTTTCTCGACCCAATCTCGTTCAAACAATTTTTTGCCAACGTTGCTCACATGACCGAGGCTCGCATTGGCTTTTTCGGCCAGATCTGCGACGCGCCATGCTCGGCCGGGTTCGCGCAGCATAACTCGCAGGATAGCCCCGGCTCTGGGGCTGAATATCGAACGCAGCGCGCGGAATTCCGACTTCGGCTTTTCTGCGACCGTTCGGTCAATGTAGACATCGCCGAAAGCAAGGTGCGCGTTCCCGACCTGATCGAGATATGCCACATTGTGATCCGCGCAGATCGCCCGCGACTCCGGAGACAGGTAAGAGCTGAAAAGCATCGGGATGAACTGCCGGCCGGAAATTGGGTTTTCGGTTCGACGTAGACGCGTCGTATAGCTTTCGAGTCGATAGATTGCTGAACGTACGAAGCGCGGGGCCCCGTTCGTCTTCATCTCGATAACCAGCGTATAGTTTGTGCTACCGTGATTGAAGTCGACCCGCGTATCGATTCTCTCGTCGGGGCCGACTGGTGCCTCAGAGACCATCACATCTATCTCTAACGTCGGCACATGGCTGAGCAGGTCGCGGACATGGTCAGCCACCTTGAATTCCAGCATGTTCACTAGATTAAGCTTTTTCATTAGATCATGAAATAAAGCATTTTGCTGAAATAGTCAAGAAATTTCATCAAAAAATGTTTTTCATCGTTTTGCAAAAATATACATTTTTGATAAATCTAGTGAAGGAACTCGGTAGATTGAACAGAAATTTCATCCTATTCGTCGGCAGCGGTTCCGGTCCAGCATGCCTTGCTCGTCCCGATCCGCTCTTGCCATTCGCTTGGTAATCGGAATGCTGGCGCCGGTCCATCGCAAGCACTGAATTCCAAAAGGCGGGAGGCGGCCCATGGCGCTCGAAACCAACCTTGCCGGCAGGACGGCGGTCGTCACCGGG
>FZLR01000258.1 GCA_900197615.1 Rhodospirillaceae bacterium Spongia-Bin9 | reverse complement strand
CCCCCAAGGGGAGGGGGATTCGATCGCGACGTTTATGCAGAGGAAACCAAGCGGGAGGGGTGCAGCGCGGCCGCCCCGCCGGTGTTGCGCGGACGCTTGAATCGCGATAGGGTAGAAACAGATAACGTGTTTCTACCCTGGGGATCGGGCATGGGCCTCAACATCAAGAACGAAGCAACCTGCGCGCTCGCCCGCGAGCTGGCCCAGCTCACCGGCGAGACCATGACCGGCGCGATCTCCGTGGCGTTGCGCGAGCGGCTGGAACGGGAGAAGCGGGAGCGGGACAAGGAAGCGCTCCTTCGGGACGTCCGTGCCATTGCCGAGCGTTGCGCCGCACTGATGGGGCCGGGGCCGTCTTCCACCGAGATCGGCGATTTCCTCTACGACGAGCGCGGGCTGCCCAAGTGATCGTCGACAGTTCGGCGATCGTCGCCATCCTCAACCGCGAGCCGGATGCGGAGCGCTTCGAAGAGGCGATCGCCGCGGCTCCCGAGCGCCGCATTTCCGTCGCCAATCTGTTGGAAGCCTCCATCGTGGTTGAAGGCAGGGGCGGCGTATCGGCAGGCTACGAACTCGATCTGCTCCTCAACCGATACAACATTGAGCTGGAACCGGTTACGGCCGAACAGATGGAGGCCGCTCGGCGCGCCTGGCGGCGTTTCGGCAAGGGGAACCACCCGGCGGCGCTGAATTTCGGCGACTGCTTCGCCTACGCCCTCGCCGAAGCGACCGGCGAGCCGCTGCTGTTCAAGGGCGGCGACTTCGCCCTGACGGATGTCGCCGCGGCGCTGGGGGCGGAAGAGGGGGCGGGCATCGAACAACCGCAAGAAAGTTCTTGACGTCGCCGGAAAGAACATTAAATGAACATTCGTCGGCCTGACGGCAGGTCGGAGCCTGCCGTGCGGCGTCGGTTCCGGCCGGTCCCGGGAGCCTCGCCCGACGAAAAAAACACGTTGGAAGTATCGGTCTGCCTATTGTCTCCCGCCCGCCGGATCCGGCCGAACATGACATTTCATGACACTTCATGACAAACCGCGACACTTCCCTGGCCCCGGCCCCGGCCCCGGTCCCGGCCCCGGCTCCGGCCCCGGTCCCGGATGCCGCCGGTCCCGGATGCCGCCGGCCGGGCTGGGATGGCCGTCAGGAGATTAAATTCCTTTGTCGATCTATTTTGCACCTGTTTTTGCACCTGTTTTGCACCGGCGCGGGGTCCGGAACGGCGGGCGCGGGCGGTGGCGCCCCGGCCGGAAAACGGCGCAAAACCGGCGTTTCCGGCAAGAGGGCGGGCGCCTTACCGCCGGCCGGGGGGATTACAGGAGGATCGTCCCCCAGCGATTTTTTTCAAAATATAGACCGGTCTGTCCAGTCAGGCCCGGCCGGGGGAGCGGTTGCGGTGTCCGGAACCGCAAATCATGACATTTCATGACATATCATGACACATCGCGACGGGCCGGGCCTCCCGTCGCGCCGCTGTGCCGCCGCCGCTGCGTCGCCGGGGGCGGCAAAAGAATCCTTGGCCCGGCGTTGCAACGCCCGCAATCAGGCCGCACACGCAGGAACGATCGCCGGGGAAAAGCATGACGGAGACGATGCGCGCCGCCTATCTGGAGGGGCATGAGGGGATCGGCAGCCTGAGCGTCGGCCGGCGGCCCAAGCCGGCGCCGGGCCACGGCGAGGTGCTGATCCGGATCGCCGCGGCGGGCCTGAACCGGGTCGATCTCTACATGGCGAACGACGGCTCCGGCTTCCGCCACGGCCTGCCGCTCACGCTGGGCGTCGACGGCGCCGGCGTCATCGAGGCGCTCGGCCCCGGCTGCACGGCGCGGCGCGTCGGCGAGCGGGTGGTCATCTACCCGGCGCGCTACGGGCTCGACGAGTTCACCCGGCGCGGCGACCAGATGCTGTCCTTCTCGCGCGCCATTCCCGGCGAGAATATCGACGGCTGCTTCGCCGACTATATCGCGATGCCGGAGGCCTGCGCCTTCCCGATCGCCGACGATCTCGGCTTCCTGGACGCCGCCGTGCTGCCGACCGCCTACCTCACGGCATGGCG
>FZLR01000296.1 GCA_900197615.1 Rhodospirillaceae bacterium Spongia-Bin9 | reverse complement strand
GAACCCCCAGTGCGCGGCGAACCGCAGGAACTCCTCGTTGAGCACCAGGCCGCCGCCGGCGGCGCGATCGTCGGACAGCACCACCGCGCGCATCTGATCGAACAGCAGCTCCTCCGGAACCCCGCCGAACGCCTCGAAGGCGTTCTCCAGCGCCTCCATCAGAACCGCCATCGTCTGGCGAGAATAGAAATGCAGCCACAGCAGACGGGAGTAGCCCAGCACGACCACCAGGGCGTGACGCCGGCCC
>FZLR01000261.1 GCA_900197615.1 Rhodospirillaceae bacterium Spongia-Bin9 | reverse complement strand
ACCAGCTCAGCACGACTTGCGTGTCGTCCGGCGCGGCGGAAAGGTCTTGCGGCGCAGTCGGCGGGCTGCCGAGAGCCAACTGGATTCGCGCCACGTCGCCGGCGCCCCACTCGTTCACGGCGCGCACCTCGAAGGTGTATAGTTCGGCGCTTTCCAGGCTATCGAAGCGAATATTATTGCGAATTACCCCGGTCCAAGCCGTGTTCGCCGGCACGCTCGCGCCTTTTGCATGCCGCACCTCGTAGCGCACGATGTCGGAGCCGCCGTCATCCGCCGGCGTCGACCACGACAGGACGACATCCCCGGAATGTCTCGCGATCGCAAACTCTCGCGGCGCAGACGGTAGCGGTCCCGGCGTCGCCTGGATCTGCGCCGCAGCGCCGCCGCCCCGCCCGTTCACCGCGCGCACCTCGAAGGTGTGCTGCGTCTCGTTGGTCAGGCCGGTGACCGTGTGGGTGGTGACGAGCCCGACCGAAGTCCACGCCGTTTCCTCCGGCACGCTCGCGCCGGCAACATGGCGAACCTCGTAGCGCACGATGTCGGAATTGTAGTTGTCTGCCGGCGCCGACCAGCTCAGCACGACTTGCGTGTCGTCCGGCGCGGCGGAAAGGTCTTGCGGCGCCGTCGGCGGGCTGCCGGGAGTCGCCTGGGTTCGCGCCACGTCGCCGGCGCCCTCTCCGTTCACCGCGCGCACCTCGAAGGTGTAGGGCTCACTGTTGCTCAGCCCGGTCAAGGCGCTCGCAGTGCCGGACCCTACCGGAATCCAGTTTGCATTCTCGGGCACAGTGGCGCCTTTGGCATAACGTATCTCGTAGCGCTGGATGTCGGAGCCGCCGTCATCCGCCGGCGCCGACCAAGAGAGGTCGACCCGCCCGGCAGATGCCTCGGCCGTCAGTTCTTGCGGCGCGGACGGAACCGTCTGCGACTGCGCCGGCAGCGCGATTGCAAGAGTTCCGAGCAGGAGCAGGGACACCGCGGCAAAGGCGCGGACGAAACGCGCGCCGATTCGGGCGCGCCGGGCCGTTTCCGGGGCGGCGTTGCCGGATTCAGGCGGGCGCCCTGCCGGGCGCTGCCGTGTCGGGGATGGCCGGATTGAGGTCCGGCGCCCGCCGGTCGGGCCGGCGATCGTCGCCGAATTCAGTGCCGTTCCAAACCGCCACAGAAGCCGCTCGTACATTGCTCGATGCCTCGTCCCTTGTCAGCCGCACCGGGAATTTGAGCGCGGCGATGAAAGTATCGGTCGGGACGATAGGCATCGAATGGCCTGTTCGGCATGTACAATTTACATTTCTATTTAATTACAAGTGCGTTATTATTATCGATATTGTGTTGTTATTATCGCCTATACACGACTTATAGAGTCCTTAAGACTGTATCGGTGATCTTTCCGATACAGTATTTGTTGAATTTGCGTGATTTTGCCGGACACTCGCGGCGGGTCGGGAGCGCGCCGCCGGGATCCAGGCTCACGATCCGCGAGGCGGCGGACCGGGAAAGGCCGGCCGGCGAACCGCAACACTCGCCGACGATTTCGATGCAGGGCATGACCCTGCCCGGGTGCGGACATTGGCCGGGACCCGACCGGCTTCTTTGGCGGGCGGATTTGGCTTGCCGAATGTACCGCAGCAAGGTTGACTTAATAAAAAAACGCCTACATTATATGAAATTGGTAAATCAATTAAAAATTGGTTGATTGCCATGGAGAGACACATGGGCGGGGAAGCCTATGAAAGGCTTCGTCGGGAACTGCTGCACGGGACACTGATGCCGGGCGACAGGCTTCGCGTGGCGGACCTGAACGACCGCTACCGGCTCCGGGTGACGCCGGTCCGCGCAGCGCGGATGCGGTTGGCGAGCGGGGG
>FZLR01000268.1 GCA_900197615.1 Rhodospirillaceae bacterium Spongia-Bin9 | reverse complement strand
ATCCGTGGGAGGGTCAGCACATTGGCCGAGCCCGTGAGGAGAAAACGGCCTGGGCGATAATCTTCATCGACCGTCTTCTTGATCGCCAGGAGCAGGTCGGGGGCGCGCTGAATCTCGTCGATGATGGCCCGGTCCAGGCCCCGGATGAATCCGGCTGGATCGGACCGGGCTGCCTCAAGCACTGTCTGATCGTCGAGCGTGATATAGGTACGGTCGGCTTCCCTCATGCTCTTGACGAGCGTGGTCTTGCCCGCCCGGCGCGGCCCCACAATGAGAACCACGGGCGTATCCGAAAGAGCCTCTTGGACCCGGCGCTCTACAAACCGCTTGAACATTCCATCTCCAAGTCCCGACGATTGGAACTATGAATTCCGTCTGATTGGAAGTCAAGAGATCGCTAATTGGAAACTGAAAGATCGCGATCTGGAAGGCGCGGGCAGGGGAAGGCCTTCCTCAGCGCCCGAGCCCGTAGTCTCGGGCGCCCCCTTCGAGCGGGGGATTTCCCCTGTAACGCCCCACTTTAGAGTGAGAGCGCGGACAGGTTTTTTTCCGCGACGGGTTGGAAGCCGAGGGAGAGACTTTCAGCGCCCGTCGCGGAGAGCCTACCCGACGGGGTTACCGCATCCGCACCACCCGTCCCGGAGCGCCTGATCGAGCTGCGGTTCGAATCGCTGATCGAGGCGATCGGTATCGCCGCATCGGTCTGATGCTTGAGCGCGAGGGCGCGAGCGGCGCCGAGGCGAGCGTCGACGTGGTGATGGAAACCGAGCCGGGATTTCCGCCGCTCAATCGAAACCACGCGGTGACTCTTTCGACCGAGGCCGGAACCACGACCGCCGGCGACGAATTCGTTCGTCGCCGGCCTCCGCCCTGCGGCGGGATACATGCACCATCCGCTCTTCGGCGTTCCTGGAAAATGGCCGCCACAAGTCGGGGGCGACGATACGGTGGCGGATTGACACCTTCGGCTGACCAACTTCGAGTTCGAAGCCAGACACAACACGGATGCGTCCGCGATGCCGGCAACCTTGGCGCACACGCTCGGCTTTTCAGACCGCTGTCGCGAGCTCAGAACATGCTCGGCATCAGGCATGGCTGCCCTGATAGAGCGAAGTTGCACTAAAAACATGGGGCCCGGTTACCCGGACCCCACGGCGGCCGGCTCGGCCGACCCCGGAGCGCAATGCTCTGATGAGCAGCACATGCCACCGGGAGCTTGGAACGTCAAGCAGGGGGCTCTTTCCAGGGTGACTAATTGGAGTTCCGGTCGGGGGGATCCACGATACAGGTTCAACCTTTCCGCGATGGACCGGATGGCTGAAAGCGGAGAACCGTTGCACCGGCGGTTACGCGCACCGTCGTTTCTCCGGCCTGGTCGTATGACTTCTCGAAGTGGTAGCAAATCAACAGGCTACCGCGCCGATCGGCGACGAAGCTGCGTGCCGATCAACGGTGAGGCGGCGCATGCGCCGCCTACAGACGCCTTATTGTTGATTGCAAAATGCTGTTGATTCGCCCCGTTATCATACTGTAGGCGCTGTCAGCTTACCTGAGGCGCCGCATGCCGCAGCGACCTTGATCCTCATAACCTGAAGGTCGTAGGTTCAAATCCTA
>FZLR01000269.1 GCA_900197615.1 Rhodospirillaceae bacterium Spongia-Bin9 | reverse complement strand
AATCCGGGGTCGATGGGGGTGAGGGTGCGGCGGTCGGTCGTAAAGACCGGAAGGGAGGAGGCGTCCGGCGGAAGGATCAATACTGTCCGAGCAGGAACCGGGTTTCGGCGAGCACCTTGGGGTCTTCGCCCTCGACCTTGTTCACCGCCTTGATGTCGGCGAAATAGACGTGGCCGCCGCCGCCGGAGCAGGGCGGCAGGTAGCCGCCGGTCGCGTAGCTGCCGGTTGCCCGGTTGCGCTCTTCCAGGAAGGCGCCCTTCGGCATGTCGTCGGTTTCGCCCGGCACCGCGGGCAGGTCGGCGCTCTTCGCGCCCTTCTTTATCCGGAAGCCGATCTTGCCGTGGCCGCCGTCGTCGGAGAGCGGCTGGTAATCCCGGTCGTTGAACTCCACGATAATCGCGTTCGCGCCGGCCGGGATGTTCTCGATCCGCATTGCCGGCGTCGCGCCCTTGCCGCCGAATTTCGAGCATTGCTGGCCGGCCGGAATCTGGAAGCCGTTCCACGCCGGGTCGGTGAGCGTGACAACCAGATCGGCTGCCCTGGAGGGTGCTCCTGCGACCAAGGAAAATGCGACCGCGAGGGACGCCGCTACAGCTGCTGTTCCGTATTTCATTGTTTCGCTCCTGTTGTGCTGCGCCGGCCAGTCGCCGTCGCCGGGATAGCCGTCTATTGAAAGCCAGCGTCGCATCCCGCCCCGGTCAGCTGCCCGGCGCGTAGGACACCATTTCCCGGGTCTGATCCGGCCGGTTCGATTGTCGGAAGTTCTTGCGATAGAGCTTGACGACCGTGCCGAGCTTCGGGGCCATGTAATACCCGCGCCGCCGGAAATCGGTGTCGCAAACGATGTGGAAGGTGTCGAACGCGCCGGCCGGCACCTCGATCCTGGCCTGCTCATGGACGGTGCAGTTCATTTTCAACCGCCAGTTTCGGCCGCGGTCGTTTCCGCCGTCGATTTCGTAGACGAATTTGCGGCCGATCTTCAAAGGCCATATCTTGCCGTCGATCAGCGTGACCTTTTGCTGGCCGGTGACGCCGCCACACGACTCCCAGGTCAGGAACACGGCGAACTCTTCGTGCGAGCGGGTAAACCGGCACCCGTCGGTCCGCGCGTAGGAGATCGTCTGCGCGCCCGCCTCCATGACCATCTCCATCGTCTCCTGCCCCGCGCTGCGCCAGACCTTGGTCGCGCCGGCCTTGAACGCGGGTTTGGCCATCGGCTTGAGCGGCTTGCCGTCCCCCGCCCGAGCCCGTCTCTTTTTCACAACTCCCA
>FZLR01000273.1 GCA_900197615.1 Rhodospirillaceae bacterium Spongia-Bin9 | reverse complement strand
CTCCGAGGCCGCCGGCGTCCCAGCCCTTCGGCATGGCAAGCGCGAACTGGGCGTATTGCGGCGTGGCGGAGTCGAATTCCAGGGTGGACAGCATGAGCCCGCCGGCGAGCTTGCGCGCAACGGCTTCCGGTTCGCTGCCGGTCTCGCCGGTCATGGCGCCGGCCGGCGCCCAGACGGTGTGGCGGCCCAGCGGATTGACCCGCGCCGCCAGCCGGTCCGCATCGACGGCGGACAGGGCGGCGAGCGCGCCGAGGCCGAGGGTCTTGCGCACCGCCGCGGCGTCGGCGTCGTCGAGCAGGCCGGCGGCAAACGGCGTGACCGGCGTGGCCGGCGGGCCGCCGCCCGAGGCGATGGCGTTGCCGTCGGCGTCGAACGCCAGGTAGCGGCCGGCGCGGGTATCCCTGGGCGGCAACGACAGGGCGACGGTCGGGTCGGTCGGCGCCGCGGTCAGCGCCCGGGCCGTCTGGTCGGCGATCTGCTGGATCATCGCGGTCTGGCGGTCCAGCTCGTCGTTGATCGTATCGGCCCGGAAGGCGCCGCCCTCCTGGAAATCGGTGGTGCGCTCGACGGCGAGAACCCGTTGCAGGGTGACGCGCACACCGCTCGCCGGCGCGGCCTCGAAACGCACCGTGCCGCCGTGGGTCTCGCCGGCGCCGTCCACGGCAAAGCCGGCGCGCTGCTCGGCCTCGTCGAGGAAGACCGTCAGGTCGCCGTCGTCGAAGATGGGAAAGGGATAGTCGAACGCGCTGAGCGCGCCATCCGCAACATACTGCACGCGCGGGCTGACATCGCCGATCCGGATATGGTCGGGCATGGGTTACTCCTGGGTTGGTGGGTAAGGGTTGGGGGGAAGAGGGGGAGGCATCGGGACGTAGGGGAGGGTTTGAAACTCTCCCCTACAAATCCGGGCAAGAGAAAGCCGTCTCCGGACGAATCCCTCTCCCCTTGGGGGAGGGGCTTTCGGCGTGGCTCAGGGCGGGAATTTCGCCGTTGGCGGGGGCAGGAAAGAGGGCCGGGCCGCCGCAAGATATCCTTCCCCCGCTTCAGCGGGGGAAGTGGCCGAGCGCAGCGAGGTCGATGGGG
>FZLR01000274.1 GCA_900197615.1 Rhodospirillaceae bacterium Spongia-Bin9 | reverse complement strand
GGCCTATGCTCTCCAGCACCCTGTCGTAGCGCTTGAGGCGGCCCTTGACCGGGAGGCCGCCGTGGAGCTTTTCCAGCGCCGCCTCGAAGCGGTTCCTCCGCAGGCCGATGATCGCGTTCTCGGCCTTCTTCTTGCCCTCGCTGACGACATAGAGCCGCGCCTCGCCGTCCTCGCTGGCAAGCCGCCAGGCCCGCACCTCTTGTTGCGCGCTGGTGATCAGCAGTGCCTCGGGCCCGCCCTCGGGCAGCGGCGGCCTGGCGCCGCGGCTGACCGCGATCCAGTCGTAGCCCTGCTCGCCCAGCCAGACGATGTTCTCCTCGGTGGCGATGCCCGCGTCCATGACCACCGTGGGCTTGGGCGCGGTGCCCCCGCACACCGCCTCGAGCCTGGCCAGCGCGTCCTCCAGCGTGCCCGGCTCGCTCACGTTGCCCGGCAGGATCTCGCAACTGCGCGGGAAGCCCGCGCCGTCGAGCGCCAGCGCGAGCGTGATCAGCGGACAGTCGTCGCGCTTCTGCTTGGAGCGCCCGAACCTGGGAAGCTCGCCGTGGGTGTGGCCGTGGTAGTGGACATTGGTGAGATCGTAAAAGGCGATGGTGTCGGGCAGGTCGAGCAGCGATCGCTCACGGCTGAACAGCTCCCGCTGGATGGCGGCCCGGTGGCGCCAGAGGAGGTCGCCGATGCGGTAGAGCGTCCTGCGCCGCAGCGCCTTTCGGTCGCCCTCCAGCCCCAGGAGCTCGGCGGTCGCGCTGTCGTGGCGGAGCCAGCGGCTGGTGTCACGCTCGCTGGCGGGATGGACCATCCTGGCGACGATCAGCGCGCTGGCGATGCGCCCGTCGCGGCCCTTGATATCGAGGCCGTGGAGGATTTCGGCGAAGCCGAGATCGTCGAGGGCCTTGAGGCACAGGCGCTCGCAGCCGACGG
>FZLR01000275.1 GCA_900197615.1 Rhodospirillaceae bacterium Spongia-Bin9 | reverse complement strand
CGGCGCGAGGTGTTCGGCCGCGGCGCCACCGAGCGAAGCCCCATCACGCGCATCAATCGCCGCACCCGCTTGCGGCCCACCCGGTGACCCATGCGCCGCAGGGCGCGAGCCATCTGCCGAGAGCCGTACCACGGACAGTTCAAGTGCAACTCGTCCATCAGCCGCATCAGCCGAAGGTTCGCCTGCGACTCGCCCACCGGGCGATAGTAGAAGCTCGAGCGGGCGATCCCCACCAAAGCGCACTGGCGCACCAGGCTGAGCCGTTCGTCTTGCGGATCGATCAAACCTCGCCTCCGATCCACGCTCAGCGATCGAAGGCCTTGGCCAAAAAATCCCGCTCCACCACCAGTTCGCCGATCTTCGCCTGAAGCCGTGTGATCTGCTCCTCATGCCCCCGATCGGCATGCCTTGCACCACGACTGAACGTCGTCTTCAGCCCCTCCTGGGCCGTGCGCTTCCAGTTGCCGATCATGCTCGGGTGCACCTGATACCGGGCCGCCAGTTCGGCGATCGTGCCGTCGCCGCGGATCGCCGCTAAAGCCACCCTGGCCTTGAAATCAGGTGAAAAATTGCGTCGCTTTGCCATCGTCGTAAGGTCCTCTCATCAGCGCAAATACCACCTTACAACCCTGTCCGAATTTTGGGGACCACTTCTAAGAG
>FZLR01000276.1 GCA_900197615.1 Rhodospirillaceae bacterium Spongia-Bin9 | reverse complement strand
TCGGCGAAGCCGAGATCGTCGAGGGCCTTGAGGCACAGGCGCTCGCAGCCGACGGTGCGCGGGTTCTCGTGCTCCAGGGTATCGAGGTCGACGGTGGCGACTTCAGGCTTGCGCGCCTCTTCCTGCATCGCCTCGACGCGGAACCCCCTGGCCCTGAGCTTGGCGACGATGTCCTCGGCTGCGGCCTGCACGTCCGGCGCGGCTTCGAGCAGGGGCGGGCGGCCGTTGAGCAGCGCCTCGGCGAGTCCGGCAACTTCGCGCCATTTCTCCTTCGGCACCGGATAGTCGGTGCCGAGGTTGAGAAGCGTGCGCTGCCTGACCTTGTCGCCGATGCGCTGCGAGAGCACGAGGCGATGGCTGCGGACCGGCTTGCCTTCGGTGGTGTGGGTCTTGGTTGCCCTGATGAACATGTCGCCCGGCACGTTTTGGTCGTGGCGGGTTCAGATATGTCGGCTTTGGTAGTGGGGTCAAGGGAAATTATGACAATAACACCATTTCCTGGCACTACAAAGCACTCTCAGGGCGTCAATCGCAAATATAGGGGCATGGCCTCCCCGACAACGCTATATATGGTATGTCAGCCGGGAGAATCTGGCCAAACCGGTGCCGGACAAACGCGAAAAGTGCCAACTTGGGT
>FZLR01000278.1 GCA_900197615.1 Rhodospirillaceae bacterium Spongia-Bin9 | reverse complement strand
GGTCGGAGCGATAGGGCGTCAGGTCGACCCTTGGCGGCCGGCCGCAGGCCAGGTCCGCGATCAGCAGGCCGGTGATCGCGCCCATGGTCAGGCCGAGCTGGCCGTGGCCGAAGGCGAAGAAGGTGTTGGGATGGCGGCGGGATTGCTCGATCACCGGCAGACTGTCGGGAATCGCCGGGCGGTGGCCCATCCAGGGCCGGGTCTTCGCACCCTTCAGGTCCGGCAGCATATCTTGCGCCAGGGGCAGCAGCATCTCGGCGCGTTCGTAGTTCGGCGCGGCGTCGAGGTTCGCAAGCTCCACCATCCCGGCGAGGCGCAGGCCGCCGGACATGGGCGTCACCGCAAAATGGTGCTTGCCGTCCAGCACCGGGCCGTTGAGCCGCACGGTCTCGTCCAGCAGCATCAGATGATAGCCGCGCGCCGTTTCGAGCGGCACCGAAACTCCCAGTTCCCTGGCGAATTTCTTCGAAAATACGCCGGCCGCAAGGATCAGGCGCTCGACCGGGATCGTCTCCGATGCCGTGCGCAGACCGGTCGGCCCGGCAG
>FZLR01000279.1 GCA_900197615.1 Rhodospirillaceae bacterium Spongia-Bin9 | reverse complement strand
CCGATGCCGGAGGCGCGAGACCGGCCATGCGCCAGCCCTTCTTCTCCGCGAGCGACCGGGCGCGGTCGAGCATCCGCGTCTTGCCGGTTCCGGCGTAACCCTGGACCCCGATAGTGCGGTCCTTCCCGGAGAGGATGAGTCTCACCGCCTGTTTCTGACCGGCGGTGAGCGGTCCGTTTCGCAGATGCCGATCGACCATCCAGCCGCGCATCGGCGCCTTGCCGCGGCCCGCGCCGGTCTTCATCAGCGCGACCGTTTCGCGTTCCTCGGCCACCGCCTTGTCGGTGACGAGCCCGTCGCCCCCTTCGAAGGCCGGAGCGTCGTGCAGCCGCCCCTCTCGCCTGAATTCGTCCACCGTCCGCTCGATGGCCTCGATCGACGCGGCACCGGGGCTGTGAGCCAGCGCGGCCGCGAGCAGGTCGGTTGCGCCGAACACCGCGTCGCGCTCCGAGAGATGCGCGAGCGCCCAGTCCACCGCCTCGCGCGCGGGATCGGCTCCCCCCCCCTGCTCGGACAAGGGCGCCCCT
>FZLR01000280.1 GCA_900197615.1 Rhodospirillaceae bacterium Spongia-Bin9 | reverse complement strand
CGCTGCCCAGGCGATGCAGAAGGCCGACCAAATACACGTTGAGCGGCTATCTCCGGCGACTTGATACATAAATACCGCCTGGACAATTACGGTCCCATCTTCGGGGGCACTGAAGTGCACGATTCGGCCGTGATCGTCCAACGGAATCCCTCAATTCCTCCTTTCCGCCACAACCATCAACTTCCTCCGGTAAATGCCGATGGAATGGTCCTTGAGAAACTTCCGCAGCGGCCATTTCTTGACCCCGAAACCATACAGGCGCCGGAACAGGCCGACCGCATAGAGGCGTTTGACCTGGGCGTAGGCCCCTGGAGGGCAATTGGTCAGGTAGCGCATGTCGCCGCAGTGGAGGTATCCCCCGAATGCCGTCCGCAACCTTGAGGCGAGCCAACCGGTCGCTGGCGAGACTATGGGGATGTGCGCTTTCGATACCAGGCGAAGGAGCCACGCGATCAGCGCAACGGACTCGCTCGAAGGCGGCAGCATCGTCACGCAATCCGCCGAATTGACCAGACGG
>FZLR01000308.1 GCA_900197615.1 Rhodospirillaceae bacterium Spongia-Bin9 | reverse complement strand
ACTTCGCGGGGCCGGGGCCGCGCGCCCGTTCGCCCCGATGGTCGTTGCCCGGTCGATACCAGATCGTCGCCCGGTCGCGTTGACACACCCTATC
>FZLR01000281.1 GCA_900197615.1 Rhodospirillaceae bacterium Spongia-Bin9 | reverse complement strand
ATGTAACGCCAATCAAGGTCGATGTCACTGTTGTCGAAGAGATTGAGCAGGCGATCGCAGTAGTTTCCGCTGAGCTGGAGGAGTGCGGCCTCTATGCCATCATCAATAATGCGGGACTTACTTACACCGCTCCCTTTGAGTATGCCGATGAAGATAAAATGCGTCATGTTATGGATGTCAACGTCTGGGGCATTGTTCGTCTGACACAGAAATGTATTCCGCTATTGAAAAAGTTCAATGAGCAAAACAGTGTTAAATCACGGGTAATCAACGTGACATCATGGGCTGGCGTTCTGGGGCAGCCATTCAATGGTGCCTATAATGCTTCCAAATTTGCACTCGTTGGCTTGACAGAAGCCATGTATTACGATCTTGGGCTGCTGGACATCCATGTGGTTTCAGCCTCGCCTGGCGTCACCAAAACACGTCTACTTGCAAGGACAACCGATGCTTCTCAAGCTTATGCAAGTATGCCGGAAGAAGGCAAAGAATTCTATAAGG
>FZLR01000282.1 GCA_900197615.1 Rhodospirillaceae bacterium Spongia-Bin9 | reverse complement strand
CCCAGTCAGAATCCCAGGCCGAACAGCTCCATGCCGGGGCGGTCGATCTGGGCGACATCTCCGTGTTGGGGGGACCGCAGTTCCTGCACCATACGCTGGATGACGGCGCCGACGGTGTGGCCTGGTTCCGCTTCACCCTGAGCGAGGCGAAGGAGGTGGCCCTGGGGCTGCGCCAGCTCGACCGCGAAGCGGATATGGCGATCGAGGACGAGAACGGTGTCGAGCTCCAGCGCAGCGCCACGGCCGGCACGGCCAACGAATGGATCGCGACGACGCTGCTGGCAGGCACCTACTATATCCGCGTCGAAGCGGGCGAGGCGGGCCGGAACGATTTCGTGCTGCGGCACGGGGTTTCCGAAGCCGATGCCGAAGAGGTGCAACGCCTGGAAGCGCAACAGAATCCGGACGTGACGCCCGAGCCC
>FZLR01000284.1 GCA_900197615.1 Rhodospirillaceae bacterium Spongia-Bin9 | reverse complement strand
CCACCGGACCGTCCGCGCCGTCGGCCGGAATGACGGGCCGGATGTGCGTTAAAGAGTCGGCCAAGCAGGAACCGGTTCACCGCCGAAGAACCGACAATGCGCCTGTTCCCGCTCCCGCTTACCCAGCCGCCATTTCCCACCCGCCCTGGACCGGGCGCAGAACCGCGCGGGCCAAGGGACGGAAATCCGGGATGTCCGGATAAGCCCTAAATTATTTACCCACTATTTTACTTTATTCCTTGACATAACGATTTTTGTCTCCTATATTGGCCCCAGTAAACGCCCGAAATGCGCCCGGAGCGCCGCGCGGGCGTCTTTTCCGTCCGATCCCGACCGCCGATCCCGACTACCGATCCCAGCGCCGCCCCCGACCGACGGGCCGCTTTCGGTCCCCTGTGGAG
>FZLR01000287.1 GCA_900197615.1 Rhodospirillaceae bacterium Spongia-Bin9 | reverse complement strand
GCCAAATACGCCGAGGACTTCCGTGCCGACGGCATGGTGTTCCTCAAGACCTACCCCTCGCCGATGCCTCACGCCAGGGTCAAGGCGATCGACGTCGAGGCCGTCAAGAAGATGCCCGGCGTGGTGGGCGTGCTGCTGCCAAGCGAGCTGAAGCAGCCCAAGGACGCGGGCCACGCGATCCTGACCTCCTACCCCGTGTTCGTGGGCCAGCCGATCCTCGCGGTCGCGGCGAAGACCGAACAGCAGGCGGAAGACGCAATCCAGGCGGTCAAGGTCGATCTCGAACCGCTTCCCTTCGTCACCGATCCGCTGGAGAGCCTGAAGCCGGACGGGCCGAACGCCCTTGTC
>FZLR01000288.1 GCA_900197615.1 Rhodospirillaceae bacterium Spongia-Bin9 | reverse complement strand
ATTGCACGTCGAGCGGTTTCGAGTCACACTTGATGGGGGGAGGGTTCCATATGGGAATCCCGGATAAGACGAGGAAAGAGCCATGCGCTCCTCTTCAGACTTGTACAAAAGAGATCCGGTGCGCCGGCATGCGCCGCTGGGTCGATTTGCGGCCGTCGCATTGGCTGCCGCTTTGCTGGCGGCCTGCCAGGACGTTGCGCTGAACGGCGGCGACCGGTTCAACAGGACCGCCTCCGCCGACGGTGCGGCGAGCGCCGCACCGGTCGCCGGCGACCGGTCCGACGGGATTGTCTCCACCGACAGTGCAAAGCGCGCCATCTACGGCGGCCTGGGCAACCAGCGG
>FZLR01000290.1 GCA_900197615.1 Rhodospirillaceae bacterium Spongia-Bin9 | reverse complement strand
GGCGCGCAGCGCGGCGGTGCCGAGATCGACCAGGTCGTCGTTGAAATCGTTGCCGACAGGCACGACGACCGTCGCGGCGACGCCTGCCCGCGCGCAGCGCCGGGCGAGGCGTTCGGCCGCGAGTGCGCCGTCCTCGTCGTTGTCGCGGGCGATGACGAGCCGCGCGACGCCGGGCGGCGGAGCGAAGGCGCCGAGGCTGCCGGCCGACAGCGCCGCCGCGGCGCGGATCTCCGGCACGGCAGCAATGAGCGAGAGCACAGTCTCGATGCCCTCCCCGACGACGAGCGGTGCGTCGGCGGCGGGCGCGCCGAAGCGCACGGCCAGGCCGTGGATGCGGC
>FZLR01000291.1 GCA_900197615.1 Rhodospirillaceae bacterium Spongia-Bin9 | reverse complement strand
TTGTTGATGCTGTGGAGTTCGTGGGCGAGAGGCGCGAAAGTGTGGTCAGGCGGTGGGCAACGCGCCTTGGCGTTGTCCACGGGCTGTCCACACGGCCCGCAGGGTTCGCGCCGGCCCGAAGGGCTCGTCCACAAATCCTCAGCACAGGGCGCTCGGGTGGCGCGAGCCCCCAGGCTCGGTGAAGTTCTTCAACCCTTCGATTATTCAAGGTCCCCCCCGGCAGGCCGGCCGCGGTCGCCGGATCCGAACCGCTCGGGGCGCTGGACACGCACCGAGCGTGCCGAGCGTCCACCGACCCGTGCGGTATCCGCCGACCCTGCCATCCACGTCTCA
>FZLR01000293.1 GCA_900197615.1 Rhodospirillaceae bacterium Spongia-Bin9 | reverse complement strand
ACAGCCGCTCGATGAACACGTTGTCGATCCACCGGCCCTTGCCGTCCATGGAGATCCGGATGCCGTGCGCGATCAACTCGCCGGTCCACGACGTGGACGTGAACTGGCTGCCCTGGTCGGTGTTGAACACCTCCGGCGTGGCGTTGCGCTCGATCGCCTCCAGCAGCGCATGCACGCAAAACACCGTGTCCTGCGTCGTGGAGAGCCCCCAGGACAGCACCTTGCGCGAGTACCAGTCCATGATCGCCACCAGGTACAAAAAACCGCGCGCCATCGGCAAATACGTCAGATCGGCACACCACACCTGGTTGGGCC
>FZLR01000297.1 GCA_900197615.1 Rhodospirillaceae bacterium Spongia-Bin9 | reverse complement strand
CGACATTGGCAGCGAACAGGGCGAGGCCCAGATTGGCGCCGACGGAGAAGTTGGTGCCCTCGTTGTAAAGCACCAGCGCCCTGTATTCCTTCTCGACCCGTTTCAGGGATTTCTGAAGCAACGTAACGACATCGGGATCAAGCGCGTTCATCCGCGTATGGACCTCGAAGCACGCGACCCCGTCGCCGATATTCCACAGGCTGGCCGAGCCGTTACGCTCGACGGGTTCGG
>FZLR01000298.1 GCA_900197615.1 Rhodospirillaceae bacterium Spongia-Bin9 | reverse complement strand
TTCCTGAACTTTTCGATTTGGCCGGAGAATCGTTCCTGGCAGAAGGCGAGCGCCGAGCACCACATATGGGCGAAGTCGTCGCCCACGATGAATTCCGGAGATCCGGGGCCGTAGGGATCGATCGCCACGTCGTCCGCGGGGGTCTTCACCTCATAGGGCATGGCGCCGCCCTGAACGCCGTCGAAATGGAAATCCGGCTTGTAGTAGATGCCCCACGGTTTCTCGGTGAT
>FZLR01000299.1 GCA_900197615.1 Rhodospirillaceae bacterium Spongia-Bin9 | reverse complement strand
GAGACCGATCACGCCATATCGCGTCAGGACGGAGATCGATCCGGTCATGAAGCTCGGGGGAGTCAAGCGTCAAACCGGGAGCAGGCACGTCGCCGATCATGAATCCGGTCGCCCCGAGGACTCGCAAGAGTTCCGACGGAGGTGTCATCGTTTCCCTCCGTACTGCAGAGTCGGCGGAAATCTCAATTCCGATTGGTCGTGCTCACCGCCAAGAAGTCCTAGGCCTA
>FZLR01000301.1 GCA_900197615.1 Rhodospirillaceae bacterium Spongia-Bin9 | reverse complement strand
CCTCGCGCTCATCCGGCGCGCCCCCGAAATAGCGGGCGTAGCAGCGCTCCGCGCACTTGCGGTCCTCTTGCCCGTCGCAGACCGCCCACGGGTCTTCCGGGTCGAGCGGAAGGGTCTGGATGAACTGGCCGCGCGGGCACATCGGCCAGTAGTCGTGCAGGGTGTAGATCACCGGGACGGACCGCGCCGCGGCCTCGAACGGCAGGGAAGTCGAAAGGTGGTTCA
>FZLR01000302.1 GCA_900197615.1 Rhodospirillaceae bacterium Spongia-Bin9 | reverse complement strand
GACATCGACTGGCGCGCGATAGCCGGAATTGGAAACGTCTTGCGTCACGATTACCATGAAAGCCAGCCTGCAATTCTCTGGGAGACCTGCCAAAAAGATGTCGGCCCGCTGAAAGCGGCCGTCAAACGCATCCGGCGCACGCTGGAGACGCGGGAGCGCTCTTGAACTGAGCCCAGAGACCCAGCGCGCAACTTCGCCCTCGAACCGG
>FZLR01000303.1 GCA_900197615.1 Rhodospirillaceae bacterium Spongia-Bin9 | reverse complement strand
CGCCGCACCCTCACCCCCATCGACCCCGGATTTCATCCGGGGCCACTTCCCCCTCTGAAGAGGGGGAAGGAAAATGGAGGTTAAGCTCTTGTTCTGGCTTATTTTTACCTCCCCCTCTTCAGAGGGGGAGGTCGGCGCGCGTCACGCGCGCCGGGTGGGGGTGGCGCGGCGCCAGCCGCGCGCCGCCGCCCCGGCGGCATAGTCAG
>FZLR01000306.1 GCA_900197615.1 Rhodospirillaceae bacterium Spongia-Bin9 | reverse complement strand
ATCACGACCCGCCTGCGTTCACGGCATCCCGCAACGGCTTGCCGGCCTTGAAGGTGGGCGTGGTCGAGGCGGCGATGTTCAGGCTCTCGCCGGTCCTCGGATTGCGTCCCGTGCGGGCGGGGCGGCTCCTGGTGCCGA
>FZLR01000312.1 GCA_900197615.1 Rhodospirillaceae bacterium Spongia-Bin9 | reverse complement strand
CCGCTGGATGGCGGCCCGGTGGCGCCAGAGGAGGTCGCCGATGCGGTAGAGCGTCTTGCGCCGCAGCGCCTTGCGGTCGCCTTCCA
>FZLR01000313.1 GCA_900197615.1 Rhodospirillaceae bacterium Spongia-Bin9 | reverse complement strand
GCCTGGGATTCTGACTGGGGTTCGGGCTCGGGCGCCGGTTCGGGCTCGGGCGTCAGGTCCGTCACGGTGAGCTCGTAGGTT
>FZLR01000316.1 GCA_900197615.1 Rhodospirillaceae bacterium Spongia-Bin9 | reverse complement strand
GCGATGGAGACGGGGACGGCGACGGAGACGGGGACGGAGATGGCGACGGCGACGGGGACGGCGACGGGG